>CAIKRV010000090.1 GCA_903829945.1 uncultured bacterium
AGGGGTCCAACAGAAGGTTGATTTTGGATGTGGCTTTTTCTTTTCAACAGTAAAAGTAGCACCCATATTTGCTAAAGCATTATTCCAGTCTACTGAAACGGTATCGTTTTTATCAGGATCATCGGAATTGATCGTGAAGCAAGTATATTGGCCTGCGCAAAAATCAGCATCATTTGAACTGGTACCGTTAATGCCCGATAATGTAGGAACGTGATTAGTAGGACATTTAATAACAATTAATTGCATGTCACGATGGACATAACCTTTTAAATAAGGTTTACCCGCTGTATCTTTTGCATATTCTTCTACCTTAATGGATATTACAGTTACTGCCGTCTTTTTGGCCTTGAATTGAATATCCCCTGTATTTGGATCCACGTGAAAACCTACACATGAAGGTGGATTCCAAATGGCATCCTTTTTAGGGAAAGAGTCAAAATAAAGTGGTTTATCATAGGCATAAGGTGAAGACCAAGTAGTATAGGTTGGTTTACCTCCTACAGTAGTAGCACCATATTGCATAGATTTATCCAAGGAAAATGCAAGTGAGTCAGCATTTCCGTTAGCATCTACATCATCATCGGTAGCACCGGGATTGAAAGTAATACATTGATCCTGACAAACAATTGCAATTGGAGTATTTGTAAAATAAGGTGAATTATCACAGGTAATAATGCCTTGATTACAACGAGTCATGGAAGCTTCTACGTGGAAACTTTCACCGGAGGCTCCGGTAGTAATGGCACCATTTCTACAGCAGTTTTCCCAACTGATATAAAAGGTACAACATTTATTTTTATTGTTATTTTTGGTAAAAATAACTTTTTGCTGATAAACAAATTGTTCTATTCCGTACTGGAATTTACAACTGGTATTACCCGGGCTTTGGTTTGGCGTCTTTGCACATTGTGTACAAGATTTCTTACAAACAGGCGTAATATCCTTTGCAGAAATCTTTTTAGCTGAAGTGGAAAGCGTAATGGTGTTTAATTTGCAATCTTTCAAGGTAATATCCTGATCCGATAATGGAATACCTTGGCAGTCTCGATAAATAACAACAGTTATCAGGTAAGTATCTTTACCCAAACACTGCCATCTGATATCGGAACCCATAAGATGCGATGCCTTTGCAGAATTTCCGCAAAACATCAACAACGCAAATAGAAGGGAAACGAAAGGAGTTAAAAGTCTTTTCATAATTGTAGTTTATTTGGCAATCCCAAATTTACAAAATTTAATTTTAAACTATTCAAAAAACTCAAAAGAATTTTTAGTGTTAAATTACAATACATTGTAATTCAGACATATGTAAATTTCGTAACAGCAATTGCCTTTATTCCAATCTTTAAAAATTAGCCTATTTAGTTAAGTTTTGTGTACTAAACATCAAAAATAAGAAATTTTTCAAAATAAAAAGTACATTTCTACCCTAATAATCATTGAAAATTTACCCGATTTTTCATTCGGCCTGACCCGGATTGGACTTGTTCTTTTGCTTACTTGCAATTTTTTGAAGTTGCCGATTTATAATTAAATCCGTGATTTTAAATGCAGCTTCAATTAATGATGATTCATTAAGTGCCTTTCTTACAGCTATTTCATTCACATCAATGCGGTACAATATGCTAAATAACTTTGAATGATTTGATTTTAATAATTCTAAAACTTTTGCAGATAATAAACGCCTTAATTCAATAAGAAAATTTTCTTCGTTATTAATCGTCATTAAGCTCTCATTTGAGTTTATATCAAATTGTTGTACAATTAGTTGCAAGTCGTTCTGTTTATTTTCCATAGCTCAAATTAGGACTGGGCTTAATTTTTTTGTACCTTTGCACCATGATTAAAAGAATCATAAAATATTGTTTTACGCCTCTTATGTTATTGATGCTTGCCGTACCCGGAAAGGCATTTAATAAACATTTGCGCAGAAACATCGTGCACAAAGATAAGTTGACCGAAGTTAATGACAGTAATTTTATAAATTTCTATTCTTCTCTTCTTGGTGTTAAACTTGATTCTTGTTGTAACCGAAAGCTAATTGCTGTTGTAAGTTCTTGGTTAAATGTTCCTTATAGAGCTGGAGGCAATACCAAATTCGGGACGGATTGTTCCGGATTCGTTTCAGTTATTTACAAAGAAGTTTTCGGAGTTAATTTGAGCCATGGTGGATTAAGTATGTTCCGCCAAATGAAGCAATTCGTAAAAAGAACTGAAAAATTGCAAGAAGGGGATATTCTCTTCTTTCGTGAAAGAGGTACCCGTATTACGCATGTTGGGCTTTATTTGAAAGACGGAAAATTTATCCATGCTGCAACTTATGGCATTGGCGTGGTAGTTAATGATTTACATTCAGCCTATTATAGAAGAACCTATTATATGGCCGGGAGAATTGCTCCGCTATCCATGTAAAATTATTTCTTAAAATAATTTCCGCTACTTTTTCTTATTATACTTATCTGCTTTGGAATAGTATAATAATAAACATTGCCGCTATAGCTTATTGTCCCACCTAATACTTTTACCGGATTAACAAAACAATCGCGTGGGCTATCTTGAAAAACATAGGTATAGTCACCCGTAAAAGCAGAGGCATCCATACTGCTTACATCATTCGTTACTGTTACAAATACCGGAGCATGTCCTCGAAGTATTATGTTATTTGCGCTCTTTTGAAAAGTAGTTAATGTGCCTTTTAAAACCATGTCCAACTGCAAGTCATTTACACCATGGTTAGTTATTACTAAGCTATCTAAATAAAGTCTTTGTCCGCTGGAGGCAGTAGCATCATCATGTACATCTAACTGCAATAATTGTTTAAAATGAACTTTAACAGTAGTTCGATTATTTAAATCTCGAACAAAATTACAGGTATTGTTATCTGAAATATTTAATACGCCATTTGATACAGTCAAACTAATTTCAGGCAGCAAATTTCGCCATCCTTCTACCATGGCAAATTCATCATTTAAACTATCTTTAATTAATATTAAATCAATTTTATCATTGACTACAATTTGTGTAAAACCGGATAAGGCTCTTTTATCCTGAGTAAAACTACCGCGGTTCTTAAAACAATCGGCAATCTCTTTAGAACAAGAAGAAAAAAGAATAACTAAAAGTAGGAAACCGAATCCGCGTTGTATCATTCCTACAAATTTAATGGCTTAGTCCCAATAATTCATCAATGCTACTTTCTAAAAAAACGATATTTAAATTTATATCTGAATTGCGGAACATTAGCCGGCGCATAAAAAACTTGATCTATTACATTGCCTTTCCTATCGTACTTATAAACATTCCTTTCTTTCAATTCATTATATTGGTTATACATGGATTCTTCAATCATATTTCCTTTATTATCATAGGAATATAAATATTTGCAGCTGGCGATGGTATCCCTACTGTCATATCTTTCTACTTTACTGGTTCGGCCTTTTTCATCATAATAATATTTTGCCCGACAAGCCACTTTTCCATCAATATAATATAATTGGGCCTCAGATAATCTTCCGGTGGAATTATAATAATATTCATCCTTGCTATTAAATTTATCACTCAACCCATAGGTTCCAGCCTCTGTCGTATTTCCGTTGGAATCATATTTTATTTTATTGCGATATTCCAACCGCCCGTACATATCCAAATGTATGCGCTCAGTATTCTGACCTATGGAATTATAATTATATTGAGTAGCATAAAAACCACCATCGTATGGATCATACGTTAATGCACTTGTTAAGCTTCCACTCAAATCATATTTAAATTCCGTGCGGTATGCTTCCCTACCGGGGGCAAATTCAAATTTCTGTATCGTTTTACCTTGTTTATCGTATTTCTTTAAGAATTGTCTCCGCATGGCCGGATGTTTATCCATATAACAGTACTCATAAAGACTAAAAGAACGTATTTTATGTGATTTTATTTGCACAGAATCAGGTTCTCTTACAAGGCTTTGACTCCTACCTTTTATAATAAACAAAAAATTGAACAGTAAAAACAACAAGAAAATAGGATAATTGAGCTTAAGCAATAATTCCAATAAAATGCCTCCGCTCTTGCGAATATCCTTTGATAATTGCATTATTTTAGACATAATTATAAAACGTTAGTGCTTATGAAATTATATGTAAATTAATACCAAATGACCTAAAATTTTATTGCATTTTTGAAAAAATCTTACGCATATAAGACTTAATCCATAAATATTTTATAATATTCGCATAGCAATTTTAAAAGTTACCGTGAGAGATTCAAATTATTGGATTGGAAAGCTACAATTAGAAGCCCATCCTGAAGGAGGTTATTTTAGAGAAACATATAGATCAAAATCCTTGATCAATGAAGATTTTGATGCAAATATTTTCCCCAACCAAAGGTCATACGCCACAGCAATTTATTATTTATTGGAACAAGGACAATTTTCAGCATTTCATAAAATTAAATCTGACGAACTTTGGCACTTTTATGATGGAGCTTCATTAAATATTCACGTTATTTACCCTGATAAAACCTACCAAATATTAAATCTGGGAAATGAAATTTCAACCAACCAAGAATTGCAGGTTGTTGTACCCGCAGGTGCCTGGTTTGCATCAGAAAGCACTGGAAGTTATTCTTTAGTAGGATGTACGGTTTCTCCCGGATTTGATTTTATAGACTTCGAATTAGCTGATGGCGAAAAGCTGACTCAAGATTTTCCCGAATATAACTCCATAATTCAAAGACTTACCCGCTAATTTTGATTAATGTATAAAAATTACCATATAAAAAAATGAAAACCATCTACCTCGTACGCCACGCACACGCCGAAGCAAAGAATGCAAGAACTGATTTTTTTAGAATTCTAGATGAAGAAGGAAGGAAAGAAGCTGTAAAAACCGGACAAATGTTACTGGAAAAAAACATAATGCCGGAACAAATTTTTGCAAGCAGTTCGAAAAGAACCATGGAAACTGCTACCATTATAGCCAATGAAATAAAATATCCTTCTAAAAATATTAAAGCGGAAGAAGCACTTTATCTAGCTAATGAACATCAATATTTAGAGTTAATTCAAAAAATTAATAATAATATTAACAAAATTATGATTTCAGGACATAATCCCGCCATATCAGGTTTTGCATATGCCCTAAGTGGTACATTTTCAAATAATATGCCTACGTCTTCTTGTGTAGTTTTAACTATCAATACTACTACTTGGGAATCCATTAATTGGCGCACAGCTAAGGTGATAGATTATATAGAAGTGCCGATTTCCTAAAAATTTAACATACTTTTTAGTGCTTCCTCGCAAAAAATAGTATATAATTGCGGCAAAATGGGCGCAGATAAACAAAAATTCATCAATAGAGAAGTCAGTTGGCTTTCATTTAATGACAGAGTACTTCAGGAGGCGAATGACCCTGATGTACCCATTATAGAACGTATCAAATTTTTAGGTATCTTTTCCTCAAATTTGGATGAGTTTTTCCGTGTACGGGTAGCATCGCTACATAGAATGGGCAAGCTCAATAATAAACAAAGGAAAATCTTTGGTGGTAGCCCCATAAAAGTATTGCAGAGAATTCAAGAAATTGTCATTGAGCAAAGGCATACCTCAGACAGGATATATGAAAATATTTTGAGTGAACTGGCTGCTTCAAATATTCATATTATTAATGAAAAGCAACTCAGCAAACAACAAGGAATTTTTGTTCGCGATTATTTCCAAAGGCATGTTCGGCCGAAGTTAGTTCCTATAATGTTGAACTATGCGTCTGAATTTCCTATGTTGAGGGATAAAACCATTTATTTGGCTATTATATTATCCAAAAATGGGGTGGCCAATTCTGAAAAATATGCGCTTATTGAATTACCTTTTAATACTTCCAGGTTTTTAGTACTTCCGGAAGATGATGGTAAATTTATTATATTACTCGATGATGTAATACGATATTGTTTAGATGAAGTTTTTTACTTTTTTGGAGCAGATAATTTTAAAGCCTATACAGTAAAACTTACCCGAGACGCCGAATTGGATATGGATGATGACATCTCTGAAAGTATTCTTCAAAAATTATCTAAAAGCTTAAAGCAACGCAAAAAAGGAAGACCTGTTCGTTTTATATATGATGAAGAAATGCCACAAGAATTATTAAAATATTTTGTGCGTAAGCTTCATTTCCATAAAAATGATAATTTAAATCCCGGAGGCAGATATCATAATTTTAAAGATTTTATCGGATTTCCTAAATTATCCGGCAATGGCCTTTTTTATGATCCTAAACCGCCTTTAGCGCATAGAAGTATCAGTACGCATCAGGGAGATTTTTTCAGCCTCATTAAGCAAAAAGATATTTTGTTGCATTATCCGTATCATTCTTTCAATTATGTGATTGATTTATTGAGAGAGGCAGCTATTGATCCGGATGTTTTATCTATTAAAATCACCCTGTATAGGGTAGCCGAAAATTCTAATATTATTAATGCCCTAATTAACGCCATTAAAAATGGCAAACAAGTACTTGCTGTAGTAGAATTGCAAGCTCGTTTTGATGAAGAGGCCAATATATTTTGGGCAAATCAATTGCGTGAAGAAGGCGCTAAAGTAATATTTGGAGTACCCGGATTAAAGGTGCATGCCAAATTGTGTTTAATTACCAGAAGAGAAACAAGGAAAATTAAAAAATATGCCTATATCTCTACCGGTAACTTTAATGAAAATACTTCGAGACTTTATTCAGACCATGCACTGATGACGGCTAATCAAGAATTAGCCAATGAAGTAAATAATATTTTTAATTTTTTAGATAATAATCTAAAGCATTCGGGGTATAAGCATTTATTAGTATCTCCTTTTTTAATGCGTTTTGAATTTCTGCGCTTAATAGATCAAGAAATTAAAAATGCTAAAAATGGATTGCCTGCGTACTTGTTTTTCAAGATGAATAGTTTGGTGGATCAAACCATGATTGAAAAACTTTATGAAGCCAGTGCTGCCGGTGTACAAATAAGATTAATTGTTCGTGGTATCTGTTCCTTAAAACCCGGGGTTGAAAGTATTAGTGAAAACATTGAAGCTATCAGTATCGTTGATAATTTTTTAGAGCATTCCAGAATATTTATTTTTGCCAATGGTGGTGCCGAATTGATGTATATTAGCTCGGCAGATTGGATGACCAGAAATTTGGACTACCGTGTAGAGTTGGCTTGTCCTATTTATGACCCGGATATACAAGCTGAATTAAGAGAATTTTTGCACCTGCAATGGAGAGACAATACCAAAGCCAGAATTCTGGATGCCACCCAAAATAACAGTTATAAAACAAGAAACGGTGAAACCCAGTATAGGGCACAAGTAGATATTTATGCTTGGCTTAAATCTCAATTAAGTGATTCTGAAAAGCCGATCAAGGCCATTAAAAATGTATAAGCTTATTGAATTTTTGCCAGTAAAGTCTGGTATGCAGGTTCAGTTTTACAATTTTTCCAGGCTGGATCATTAATTAATTTATTTTTATCATTAAATCCCATCGCTACAGCCTGATTTAACATTGCAAATGCTGCCGTTTTATTTCCTTGTAATGCCATAACGCATGCATTCAAATATGGCAAATCACTATTTTGAGGATCCACCATTTTAAAGATTTCTAAAAAATGAGATCCATCTTTTATCATATTATTTTTGATTGCCGCATCGGCCTGAATAAATGACACCATACTAATTAAAGATAACATTCTTCGATTATAGGCGGAAACCGGTCCCTTCGTTCCCGCTGCTGCAGTTTTTAAATGTTGAATTTCCGTACTCCACCAACCAGAGGGCTTATTTTTAAATGCATCAATATATTTACCCCTTTCCTTCATTTCATCGGCATTCAGTTGATCCAAGAGTTTTACCTCAGAAAGGTACTCAGGCTTTTTGGTAATTTCATTTAATTTTGATTGCCACGTACTAATATCATGCAATCCGTTTAAAGATTGTATCAACTCAAATAAGGATGCAGCCGCTTCATAGTTCCTTCCTGCCATTGCCATAACTGAGGCTTCGTGTTCATGGATTTTAATAAAGGCATTAATTTCATCATTATTTACCGGTAATTGTTTTTCTTTCATAGCCATCAAATCCATCCAAAATAAAGCATCCTCCATTTTATCAATTGGGGGCCATTCATGTTTGCCTTCAAAAATAACCAGCTGGTGTTTAATTGGAGATTTTTCGAATGATTTATCTAAGGCTAACATTTCATCATAATTAAAATCACCATCACCAACAATACCAAAATAATTGAATGGTGCAGGAATTTGCGTCTTTACTTGCGGTAAACCTTTCCCGGCGCCTATTACACCCTTTACACCACCTTTATTGACGGCTACCATACCAGCCACTACCGAGCCTCCGGAAAAACCTCCTACGTATATCCTTTGAAGGTCTATGGCTAATTTGGCTTTTGCATCTTGCATATAATTTTCAATAACGGTATTTAACACTTCTTCACTCATTCCATTTTGAGAAGTATTTGAACACATCATAATAAAATGAAATCTATCAGCCAATGCTTTATACTTGCTTAGAGGAACAGTTCCTTTGGCATGTGGTTCAAAAAGAAATAATGCAGGCATATCACTTTCCTTTTTATAATCCGCAGGTAAATATAAGGCATAGCTTTGGCTGGAATCCGCTTTAATTTTTACAACAGGAATAATCTTCCCAGTTGGAAAATCAGCTCTGGGAGGTCTGCTGGGAAGTACGGCTGTTTCCTCGGTATGTTTTTCTTCTGTATTTGCTGAAACTTTTTTTTCAGAAGAACCGCATGAATAAAAAAGACCAATGCCGCAAAGGAATAAAATTAGCTTATACATAAAGAAATTTTTAGAACTTGATTTGAATATTAAGGTTAACTCTTCTTGAAGTCAAATAATTTGGAATACCCCAATTATTTCCGGCAATATCTTTTACCCACATGTAGGAAATGGTATTGTTAATATTGAACATATTAAATACTTCCAAGCTGGCCCAAATATTATTAACGTATTTCAGGAAACCATTGCGAGGACCCATAGTATGTCTATTGTAAATTAATCTGGAAAAGCCTATATCGGTACGATAGTAACTTGGATAACGCAAGGTATCCTTGTATCTGTTATAATCAGGCGGACCAAAAGGTAAGCCGGTAGCGTAAACAAAGTTCAGGTGAACTCTGTATTTTGGACGACCCGGTAAATAATCTTGGAAAAACAAGGAAAATCGAACTAATTGGTCAGTTGGTCTGGGAATATATCCGGGATATACTGTTTTAGTTTGTCCGGTGGTAGGATCAACTTTAGTATAATAATCATTCTTGATATCTTCCATTGTTTTTAAGAATGATAAGCTAATCCATGATGGGTTTTCCTTTACAAATTCTCCATTTAATTGAAAATCCAATCCGGTAGCATAACCCACAGCTTCATTTTTTGCAAAATATCGTATTAATACATTATCAATTTCATAGGGGATAATATCCCATAAATACTTATAATAAGCTTCGGTAGTAAATTTAAAAGGGCGTTCCCACAAATTAAATGTATAATCACTGCCTAATATTATTTGGGCAGATTTTTGTGCTTTAATATTAGGATTCAAATTGCCATAAAGGTCGCGCATTTCTCGATAAAAAGGCGGCTGATCATAAATCCCGCCGGCTGCTTTCAATCTCCACGGGGTTCTTAATTTTTTAACAAGTACTGAATCGGCTAAATTTTGCTCTAATAGATTTTTATTATATTTCAAATTCGGTTCAAAGAAGAATAAAAATCTCGGACTAATAATCATTTCCTTATTATAATCCCAATAATTGGCACGTGACCCCAAAGTTAAAGTAGCATTATTATCTTTATTTAATAACCAACTATTTTGAACATACCCTGAATAGCGATTCCAATTTTGATTATTGCGAGAATAAACATAATTGGAAAGGTTCAAATCCTGACCAGGAATATGATTTCCAATTTGTGGATTATGAGGCACGGAGTAGCCGGAAGAATCCACATATTTATATTCATTCATTTGATCCTGAATATTTTCATGTTGAAACTTTGCTCCCCACTGCAAATTTAAATTCCGATCATTAGTATGCCCTCCTTTTACCTCCGTATTTACGATAGTATAATACAAAATATCTCTGGTATGTGTAAAGTATTCTCCTGACCCTAATAATGCTTTTACCTTCCCAAAATTGGTGGAAGAAGGATCATTATCCAATTGTCCCAATAAATAATCTCCGCCTACATCTTGTAATTCTCTTTCATCATTTACATAGGCAGCACTGATCCATTCAATACTATCATGTTTTGATAATCGGTATTTTAGATTTAATCCGTTTAATAAAGTAGAATATTCTAAAATATCCTGACCAAAGTAGGCCACATTCAATTGGAAACTTTGGGTAGCGGTACCGAATGAAGTAGTCTGTGATTGTGGTTGAGATAAATAATAATTACTACCGTAATAACACAAATAGCTAATATTTAATCGGTCAGTAATATCATAACTCAACATGCCTTGCACATCTGTAAATTTAGGTTGATAATTGCCTTGTACATTTAAAGAGTTAAGCAAATATTGATTGGTTCTATACCTTGCCCCTGCAATATACCTGAATCTGTGATTGGCAGAAGAACCTTCCAAGGTTAATCCGCCACCTAATAAACTGGCATTTATTTTTGCTGCAAAAGTATCGGGCTCTTTATAATGAATATCCAAAACGGAGGAAAGCTTATCTCCATATTTCGCATCAAATCCGCCGGATGAAAAATTTAAGTATTCCACCATATCGGAATTAATTACACTAAGTCCTTCTTGTTGACCGGAGCGCGCAAGTTGCGGCCGGAATATTTCAATGCCATTAATATATACTAAATTTTCATCATAATTACCGCCACGGACATTGTATTGACTACTTAATTCATTATTCGAGGATACCCCTAAGCCGATCATTTTAATGACGCCCTCTATGCCTCCGGAAGTATTTGGTTGGGCTTCAAAATCCCGAGGTTTGATGATGCGCATCATCGGTTTTATATTTTTCTTTCCCGTAACGCTTACCTCCTTGGTTTCATATTCGAAAAGCAATTGAGGGGAAAGCACAAAATTTTCTCCTTCCTTTAAAGGATGAACAGCCACCACCTTTTTTACTTGACTAAAACTAAATTCAATATGTAATTCTTTATTAGGCGGCACCTCTAGTTGGTAGCTTCCGTCTTGCTGAGAAATAGTACGTTTTTTACCTTTATCGGAACTAATACTGACACCGATATAGGGTCTTTTTAAGGAATCTAATAAAATACCGCTTACATAAGTTTTGTTTTGTGCTTGTGCCTGAATATTCCAAAAAATATTCAAAACAAAAATCAAGGGTATGCAATATTTACTAAATCTTAATCTCATTGTCGAAACATCATATGTTAACGTAAAATGTAGTTACCAAGTCTATGCGTAATTAAATATTAATGAATGAGCCAAATAAATGCTGCTGCAAAAGGAACAGAAAATAACTGTGCATCAAATCGATCTAAAATTCCCCCATGCCCGGGTAATAAATTACCTGAATCTTTAATATTAAAGCTTCTTTTAAGCCTGGATTCCACCAAGTCTCCCCATGAACTGAATAAAACAAAAATAAAAGCCAAGCCCATCCATTCCATTTTTGAAAAGGAAAGAATAAAATAATTCAAAATAAAACCAACGATGATGGTACAAATGCCACCACCCAAACTTCCTTCCCAAGTTTTCTTTGGCGAAATACTTGGAAAGAGCGGTGTTTTACCAATCATTCTACCTACCAAATAAGCAAAGGTATCATTGCTCCAAATCAGCAATAAGCAACCTATTATTTTATAAGGATCATATATTCCATCTACGAAAGCAATGGTAGGAAAAATTCCCAAAGCCATAGAAATATAGGCGCAGCCAGCCATACTAATGCCTGCTCTAGCAAAAGGAGATTTTCTGGTAGTATAAAGCTCTACAATATAAAAACTCAATAATAAAGGTAATAGCAAAATAATAAATCTCCCCGGCAAAATTGAATAACTTACTAATGAAATGTCAAAAAAACATAAAGTGCCGATAAGGGCAGTAAAACCCATAAACGGCGCATATTTTTTTGCGGCAAAAATCCGTGTATATTCATTTAATGCCAAAATATTTACAATCGTCAGTAAGGATAAAAACACCCATTTTCCCAATATGGGTGCGCCTAACATTACGATAATAAATCCTAATCCGGTTATGCCTCTTTTTAATGTTTCACTCATCTCACAATCTTTCAAAAATATTTTTTATGGTCCACTAATTTTCGTTGAAATTATCCATTGCTATAATTGCTTTGGCGCGCTCTGCATCCTCCTCAGGAACATAAATCTCAACCGTTCCAAATACCGTATATGCTGAATCCTTTTTATTTTTCAATACTGCATTGAGCTCCATGGATTGTAATTTTCCCAAGGTAATTTCAGCTTCCATGGCCTTTGGAGAACTAAATACTTTAACCCATTTACCTTCTCCGCTCATATCCGAAGGAAAAATATTTAACGGCACCTCTTCAATAACTTGAGTAGGTTTACAAATTTTATAAATAATATACAAGGTTGCTAAGCCTAGAATAATACTGATAAAGGTAAGAAAAGGATGAATGGTTACTTTATCAGGATCTAAATCTACGCCATGATTTTGCGAAATATAATAGACCAAAACCGAAATGAAATTATTAATAAAGTGGACAAATATATTGATCTTAATATCACCTGTCCAATAGTATAAATACCCTAAAAATACGCCTAATAACATCCTGGGTAAAAATCCGTAAAATTGAAAATGAATAAAGCTAAAAATAAAACCCGTTAAAAAAATACTGAAATGTACTTTGCGGGTCCAGTGCAAAATTGAACTTTGTAAAAACCCACGAAAATAAAATTCCTCTGCAATAGCAGGCACTATGGCAATACAAAACACCGTAAACAGAAAAGATGAAAAATCCGGCATTTTCATAAAAATTTCAGTTACTTGTTTCAGATTATCTTCCGTACCTTTTATTTTATCTTCAATACCCTTTAAAAAAGAAGGAAATACCATTTCTTGATTAATATGGATGGTCCATTCTAAAAATGGCATCCAAGCAAAAAATGAAATGGTAGCCAATAAAAACATAAATAAAGGCGCATTCTTTTTTAGCCCCATCAGACGTCCCGGAGTAGATTTGAAAACAAAAAATGGAAGAAATAAGGCAGGTAAAAGAAAAATTCCAATGGAAGAAATAATTTGAATAATCTTATTTGCAACAATAATACGCTCGGTACTATTGGTATTTAAAAGATTTAAGTTTTGAGGTTTGATGCCCATCACTAAGGAAACTAAGAAAGTACCGGTTAAAGTAATTAATAATCCACTGGCAATTGTTAAAAGTACAATACGTCCAATTTGTTTGATTACTTCTGCAGTACTTGGTTTTCTGTCCAAACTGACAATATTTTCCATACTTTCGGCGTAAATTTGTTGGAAATCTTAGCTTGCAAAGCTACTACGGTAGCTAATATGATTGAAGTTTTTCCATCATTTTAACGCAAATTATGATAAATCAGCTTATAAATAGACTGTTTTGGTAAAAATTCGTGACATTTCATTGGGTTCATTCCCTTTGCTCCTTGCACCTATGGAAGATGTGAGTGACCCTCCTTTCCGTGCAGTTTGCAAACAGAACGGTGCGGATATGATGTACACTGAATTTATTTCATCGGAAGGATTAATTCGTGATGCAGTAAAAAGCCGTAAAAAACTTGATATTTTTGAATATGAACGCCCCATTGGAATTCAAATATTTGGCTCAGAAATTTCCAGTATGCGCGAAGCTGCCGAAATTGCTACCGAGGTAAAACCTGATTTAATTGATATTAATTATGGTTGCCCGGTTAAAGCGGTAGCTTGCAAAGGTGCAGGTGCCGGTATTCTAAAAGATATTCCAAAAATGGTTGCAATGACCTCTGCAATTGTGAAAGCCACCCACCTGCCGGTAACAGTAAAAACTAGATTAGGTTGGGATGAAAGCACCAAAAACATTTGCGAAGTTGCTGAAAGACTACAAGATATAGGAATCGAGGCGCTTACCATTCATGGAAGGACTCGGGTACAAATGTATAAGGGCGATGCTAATTGGGAATTAATTGGTGAAATTAAAAAAAATCCACGCATTCATATTCCCATTTTTGGGAATGGTGATGTAGATACCCCGGAAAAAGCTAAGTTAAACAAAGAACGCTATGGCGTTGATGGTATAATGATTGGTAGAGCAGCCATTGGTTATCCATGGATTTTCAGAGAAATAAAGCACTTTTTAAATACCGGTGAGTATTTAAACGCTCCTACCCTCCAAGAACGTGTTAGCACTTGCCGTCAGCATCTTTTAGAAAGTATTCGTTGGAAAGGACCCGTACTTGGCATACTAGAAATGCGCAGACATTATCATTCATACTTTAAAGGCTTTCCGCATTTCAAACCTTACCGAGAAAAATTAGTACGAATCAATAGCGAGGTGGAATTATTAGCTTTATTGGAAGAAATCAATAATCACTTTGACGAAGTGTTAATTGCATAATAGCTACTATTATTAATATTGGGGACCATCATCCCTTACCATGAAAAAGTTCCTGCCATATATTCTTCTACCCATTTGTGTAGTTATCCTTTCAAGGAATAACCCATTTTTTTGGGATACCACATACCATTCCATTTTAGGACAATGGTTTTATGAAAACGGAACCCATGGTTTTATCCTTCCTCTGGAATTAGATGCCGGGCATCCTCCATTTTTTGGATACTATTTATCCTGTATTTGGAAATTATTTGGAAAAACTTTAACGGTTTCTCATTTGGCTATTCTTCCGTTTGCCTTGGGAATTTATTGGCAAATGTTTCGTTTAATTCATCGCTACATTCCCAAGGAATATGCAGAGCTTACTGCACTCTTTATCGCATTTGAGCCCACTTTATTAGCACAATGTAGTTTGGTTTCCTACGAATTAGTATATGTATTTTTTTATTTACTTGGATTAAATGCCATCATAAGGAAACAAAAAATAATTATTAGCCTTTCTCTAATCGGTTTAATCCTGATAAACAGTAGAGGACTATTTGCTATAGGAGCACTTTTCATTACACAACTTATTATTGATTATAAAGAAAATAAAACTTCCGGCAATCCAAAAATAGTAAAGTTTGCTAATTTCATTCCATTTATTTTCCCCATAGCCTTAGGTATAGGCTGGTATTCTTACCACTATATGCAAAGTTCATGGTGGTTTTTAAGCCCGTCTGAAGCCTACCACGGACAAAGAAAAATATTAGGCCTTGGGGGAATCCTGAGAAATGTAGTAATTATTATATGGCGCTGCTTAGATTTTGGACGCATCGGTTTATGGATATTACTCCTTATAAGCATTTATCGAACTTATATTAAGAAAATTTATCTGGATAATAATTTCCAACGATTACTCATCTATTGTTCCGTACCCTTAATTGTATTTTCTTTAGCATTTATACCATTTTCAAATCCTATTGGGCATCGGTATTACCTAGTGTTTTACTTGCTCTTTGTTCCATTTGTAATTTATTCCTTTACCTCCGCTTACCAAGGTAAATTAAAATACATCCTTATAAGTGCTGTAGGTGTTTTATTGCTATCCGGTCATTTCTGGTTGTATCCTCCAGGAATAGCTATGGGCTGGGATAGTACTTTGGCTCATATACCGTATTTCGAGCTTAGAAAAGCAATGATTAATCATATTAAGAAAGAAAATATTCCGTTTAATACCATTGGCACCGTTTTCCCCAATAAAAATACTTTAAAAGAAACTGATTTAGTTGCCGATACTAATCGATTTTCTAATTTGAATTTAAAGAAAAATCAATATGTTTTGCAATCCAGTATTATGAATGATTTTTCTGATGCCGAATTAAATGAATTAAACGAAAAATGGATCCTTGTACAAGAGTATAAAAAATCCGGGATTTACATGCGATTATACCATAAGAGATAATTATTCCGATGCAATTTTGAGCTGTTTGCCAAAATCTTTTGTCATCAATTCCCATAATATTTTACCCCAAATAATAATGCAAGGTACGGCCTTCAATACATAAGGAATAACCAAATGCATCCTGATATATTTTGGAAATAAATCCGTAGGTGATAATGAAGTAAAAACAAAGGTGAGAATCAATAAAATCAAATCCATTCGGTTTCTTTTTTCACTAAAATACCAAATAGCCACGCCACTCATCGCTACAATAAAGGTAGGTGATTCCGCTTTGTGGTTAAATATAATCACCCATATAAGCACGGAAGCTAAAATGAGCATTCTATAAGACATAAATACATATTGCTTAATGCGAATAAGTGGTAAAAGCAATAATATCATGCCTATGATGGCCAGTAATGATTTATTAATATCGAGCGCAAACCACGTTTGAAAAAATCCCATGACTGATAATCCGATTGATGCTGAATGATCATTACTCAATAATTTTATCCAACTTCCGTAAAGAAATATTAATTGAGAATAGGATACAGCTAATAAAGGTAAGAAAAATAAAAAGCCCATGCAAAGAGCCGCATACAAAATGGATTTAATTTTATTTGGATAGAGCAGCAAAAGTATAAATCCGGCAAGACTAAAAATTTTGATAAAAAATGCCAGGCTTAATAATAAATTTGCCATCAAACTTTTTCCTGATTCCATTTTATTAAAGGCAAAAATCATCAAAGCAGTCATTAAACCATTGCTCTGACTATTCTGAATGGAAGTAAGTAATTCAAGCAAGATGAAAAGCAAAATAAATACTTTAGCTTTTTGGCTCAAATGCTTAATTTGAAAAATGGCAAAATATAAGGTTAATGCATTAATCAAATTCCAAATACACAAACCCGTCATAATATTTAATGCGGAAAAAGGTGCCATCAACAAGGCAAACAAAGGACTATATTTATAATAATCTTGATGGTCGGAAGGCCACAATTGATACAAATCTCCGCCGGAAACTAAGTGCTGAAAGGAAGTCTTAAATATTAAATAATTATTATAAGAGGTCCAGCTACTGTCGGGATGATTTTTTAATACCTGTAATATGGAAGCCAAAAGAGTGATAAAAATATACAATCCTAAAATAAACTTAGGATGCATAACTATATTTATCAATTTAGCTTTCATATAATATTTTAAAAAGTTAGAGGAGCCTTAGGGCTCCTCTAACTTAATTTATTCTTACTTAACAATTATCTTTTTATAATACACTCCCTCATTGGTATTAAGTTTTACAACATACCAACCTTTAGACACATTACCCAATTGTAATGGAATATCTCCATCCTCAATTTCTTCGCTTTGGGTTAATACTTCTCGTCCCATGGCATCCATAACCACAATATTAATTTTTTCGCGCTGTGGTAAGCTTAAGGCCATTTTAAAATTACCATCATTTGGATTAGGATATACAATCATATTAATGCTGGGTGCAATATTTGTTTCAATGCCATTGGCAAAGGAACCTACCGTAAATTGATAATAAATTTGTGCTCCAAAATCAGAATTAAATTGATTTATATAACCTCCCTTCATTTTTTTCAATTCAAAAAAACCACTGCCTTGTGCAGCATTGGCCCACCATTCCAAACCATCACCGCCCAAATCAGAAAGGGTTAAAGTATAACATCCGGGTTTTAAATTGACGGTATCTCTGGTACTGCTATTGGCACTAAATCCGGATCTTTTTAAAATTATATTTCCGTAGGCATCCTTCAGGTCATATGAATTTTCATCAGGATTATTATTAGAATGAAAATTAATAATAAATTGACTTGGTAATGATGGAGGCATGGTAAAGTAAGTACTTAAAGTATTATCAGCAGGATATTCATCAGATCCTCCGTTAGGATTACTAATGCTCACCTGAAAATTGTTGGAGGCACCTGACCAGTTCATTTCAGGCAATACAATTCTTTGGGTATCCAAAAAGCTTAATTTCCCAGTCCAATGATAAAAATATGGAGTCGTACCTTGTACCCCATAGGATACATCAAGCGAGGTTAAATCATCCGAACCATTATTTTTAATTAAAATAGTAGGACGGCTACACACCGGATTCATGCGTTTATGCATATCAGCATTAGAGGGCGATAAAATATCCTCCATGGAAGCATTTGTTTTAAAATTAGGCGGCCCATAACTAACCAATTGAGTTTCGATGGCATAATACGGTACCGTACCTTGCCCATTCCAAGTATAAGGTTGGATATTGTAGTCTAAAGTAACGCTATCTCCTGCCTTTACATAAGGGGTTAATTCATAATCAAAGGTTCTAACCTCAGCTCCGGGACACCAATTAGAACGGCTATACACCCATGTTCCGCCTTGCGGATACATTGGATTCATATCGCAATTGTATCGAAACATGGTATCTGCAAATCGCATAATACTATCTACATTTATGCTATGTAATCGAGGACAAAATTCTGAACAATTGTCGGTACCTCCAAAACCATGTCCGGTGGTACGCATTTTTATTCTCCAATTACTGGCACTTGAATCAAGTTTTACGCGCAGCGGATGTAAAAATGTTTCAATTGAAGTAGCGGTACCATAGGCAGGATTGCCATTCCAAAGGTTTTGTATTTTTTTAATATCACGTGCAGGCTTACCCTTCACAAATACAAATTTCATATCCAATAGTTCTTGCCAATTACCGGCACTTAAGTGAACACTATCATGCAATAAATGTCTATAATCACTGACGTCATACACGTAGGTAAACCCGCTTCCTAAACTCAAGCCTATCCCATAAGGGGTAATGTACCTTGCAAGTTCATACCTTAAATTATCAGGGTAACGTACATAATAAATTGTATATTTTTGATGCAACATCGAATCCGCTTTAACAGGAATGGTATCAATCGGTTTTCCGTTTGAGTTAAACAATACCCTTGCATACGTTGGCCATACGGTTTGAGTATCGGTAGGCAACCACGGTTTGGAAAGATTTCTATAATAGACAATTTTTATCGGTTTTTGTGCCGTGGAATCAGTAAAGCCTGAAAGCTTTCCATTATATGCATAGGTATAGGAAGTATCTTTCATAAATGAGAATGAATCATACTGATTACCATTTACCAAAAAGTATGGGGCATTGACCTGATAAGAATCAATTTTACCGGTAGGAATATAAAGATAAGTATAAGTAAGATAATCCCATTGTCCACATCCCCCACTAGGACATTTTAGTTTATAATACATCAATACTTTCGAACATGAAAAAGTATCGGGTGGAAATAAAAAGGTGGAATCTTGTTTGGAACCAAAAGTAAAGGTCTGCACCTTTACAGAATCACCATTTGCTGCTAAAGCTGAGTAGCTGCTCAAAGCAAAATAGCTAATAATTAATAATATATATATCCGCTTCATACATACAAAGATAATATTTACTCGGAAACTAAGAAAAATATAGATTTAATAAAATGATTCACAAATATTTACGCAAAACATTTTTCGATATTTGCTGCAAATTACCGAATTTTATAGTTTTTATATTCGCCAAATCTCCAGCCGCTAAGTTTCTCAATAAAGGCAGATATTCGCTCTTTTAAACTAATTTTAACCTTAGTTACTTCAAAGGTAAAAGGCCAGGTTACATCGTTTAATCTTGCTTGCATAACTGCGGGATGGGTACCCCTAAATGGTGCCAAAATACCTGCATTGGAATAATCAAATTCTTCTACGGCAGCTACGTTAGTTTTAACCCAATGATCATCATGCCATAGTTTATTGAATGTTTCTTGTTTCAATTGTTGTGCCCGGGGATGTTTTACCCAACCGTAATGATAAATATTTGCATCAATAGGACGGACCATTAATTTTGACCCATGCTTCCTAAATCCTTGGGCATCTCTATAGGAACTAATTCCTATTCCGGGCCTAATAATCCTAATTTCATTTCTATACCACTTACGGGAACTTCCAATCCATTGATAGGTGCCATAAAAATGAATATACTTAAAAAGTAAACCTTCTATGGACTTATCATTTTTAAATTTTTCACAGGCTTGAAGAATGGCCGGATGATCCTTTTCATGCACCACTTCATCCGCTTGTAAATAAAATGCCCAATCAAAATCTTCGGTAATTTCTGCCAATGCCTTATCGGTTTCTACGGCTAAAACACGTCCACCCTCACGTAAAGTATCATCCCAAACGGTTTCAATAATTTTTATTTTAGGAGAATTTATAGATTGTATAAGTGCCAAAGTATTGTCCTCGGACTTTCCAACTGCAATTATATATTGATCTACAATAGGTAAAATAGAAGAAATAGATTCCAAAATTGGATATTCATATTTTATTGCATTACGAACAAAAGTAAAAGCAGCTATTTTCATATTTTTAAAACTGAATACGATACAAGAACATTGGAAAGATACCTAATTGATATTCTAAATCTACTTTATTATTTATCGGATCCCAAATTTGATTTAATACATTTTTATGATTGGTCAAATTCTGCACATCAATGGCCCATTCCTGTGTCATATGCTTACCATCCATTTTATAACCTAAGCGCGCATCAATTTTAAAATATGGCGGAAATTCCAAACTCCAAGCCTTATCTTGTTGTATTCTGATATCGCGCCATATTCTTGAAGCAGCAGTATCCGCAGGGGAATAACGTCTTCCGCCTGCAAAGGTAAGCTTTCCAGTAAAGGTTATCATACTACGTTCCCCTAATTTAAAATCTTTTCCTGCCAAGGCATTGAATGTATATTTACTATTAAATGCCGTATTTCTTAAAACATCATCTGAGCCCTTATATTTTGAATCAAATAAAGAGGTTGTGATTAAAAAATAATAATTGTGACTAAAGAATTTTTCAAGTGTAAATTCCAATCCATAATTATTTCCGATGCCTTTATTCACTAAATGATCATCTAATTGTAATCCAAAATCTGCTCCGTTATTCACTACTGAATAAGAGTTGGATCGATAACCATCAATAGGTACATTAAATAAATGTTGGTAATAGGTTTCAATTTTAAATCTGAAATCTTTGCTGATGGATAAATCATAAGCCATTACAAAATGATTTGCCTTTAAAAAACCTAAATCCTTATTGGTTTCAGTATAGACATTAGAACCCGGAACCAATTCGGTTTTATAAAAATATAAACTTAAGGGCTGCATTTGTCCATGCAAACCATAACCAAAACTTAAGGCTTGCTTGGATGCAAAGCTCCATTTAAGCCCGGCCCGAGGCTCCAATGAATTTGTATTATTGAAAGCCAATTGTTCATACTGCAATCCGCCCAGCAAACTCAATTGATCCGTAAAATCATGTTTCCACTGCATGTAGGCTTGTCCAAGATAGCTAAATCCTTTATCATTGCTAAAATCTCGCCAATAAGGTTGCATCATAGGATCCATATAAACTTTTGATTGATTTATTTTAAAATCAATTCTTGTAAAAATGACACCTATTCTGAAGGTATTCTGAGCATCCATTTTTTCATTAAAAAAAGAATGAATCGAAGTTTTAAAAGTATAGCTTTGATCTTTATAAAAATTATAAGGTACATTGGTACTTGAAAGGGAATCTACTTTTGTTCTATGATTTTCCAAAGTACCCGAAACAATGGTTTTTAAAAATGAACTTTTACCGGTAATATGGGTTATTCCAATACCGGCTACTGCCATATCAGAGCCAAAATACACATCACGTTTAACTTGTCCATAGCTCAAATTATCTGATTTTTTCTTGCTATCCAACAAAGAAATATCACTACTGCCTCCAATGCCAAAAATATCAATGGTTGTTTTACGTGAAACGGATGGTAAATTAATTTTAAAAGTTAAATCTTGATACGTCGGAACTCCGTCCGGACCTAAATTAATACCCAAGTTTTGAAAAAATCCGAGGGCGGAATATCTATAGGCAATTAAAAAAGAAGAACCGCGCTCCTTATTTATAGGGCCTTCAGCATTCCCTTCAAAACCATTAAAACCTACTTGGCCCAAAAATTCATATTTTTCGTTATTCCCATTTCTCATTTTCAAATCAAATACACCGGAAGTAGCATTTCCATACTGCGCCGGCCAGGCACCTGTAAAAAAATCAGAATTTCTCAGCACATTATTGTTTAGGATACTGACAGGTCCACCGGTGGTACCTTGGGCAGAAAAATGATTCGGCGATGGAATATCTATATCTTCAAATCGCCATAATAATCCTACCGGCGAATTGCCTCGAATAATAATATCATTCCGTGCATCACTCGGTGCGGAAACACCTGCATAATTAGCAGCCATACGTGCCGGATCTCCCAAAGCTCCTGCATAGCGATTGGTTTCCTCCATGCTAAATACCCTCGCACTGACTACTGCCATTTCATTATTGGCACGCGCTTTATTTTTATCTGAAGTAATAATTATTTCTTTGCTACTAATTATTGATTCCGTCAATTCAATGTATAATACATTTTCTTTACCGGTACTTACAATAATATTGGGCACGATCATTTCGTTGTAGCCTAAATAATTTATTTTAATATCCCTACGTCCTATAGGCACATTTAATAATTTAAATCTTCCTTCTTCATCAGTGATGGCTCCTATTTGCGGATTACTTCCAATAACAATTACGGTAGCTCCAACCAAGGGTACTTTACTGTCTTTATCGATAACAGTACCTCTTACAGTTTGAGTATAATCTTGAGCTTTACCAATAGTACTTGTTGAAAAAATAATTAAGAGAATCGCAATGATTGGACGTATTAAGATATTCACGGCACTTAGAAATTTACCGCAAAACTACTGAATGATTTAATTTTTAATAAATGATTGGCTATTTTCTTAAGGCTCTAATTCCAATACTTTAATATCATGAATCAAACGCTCTGTTTCTAAGGCCAAAGTTCCATTGTATAATCCTCTTATTCTGCCATCTGAATCAACCAATATAAGATGTTCCGTATGTAAAAACTCAATGGAATCTTTATTATAACCGGTAGTCTCCTCGGCAAAATAAGATTGTCTGGCTAATTTGTAGATTTCAGATTTATTACCGGTTAACAGGTGCCATTGCGATGCATTTATTTTCCTTCGCTCCGCAAAGCGCCTTAGCCTGCTTACTGAATCCAACCATGGCGTTACACTATAGGATAATATTAAAACCATTGGGTCATTTTTGAAAGTAGATTGTACTTGCAATAATTGAGTCGTCATTTTTGGACAAATGCTCCCGCATGCCGTAAAAAAGAAATCTGCAACATGAATTTTACCTTTCAAATTACTTCTGGAAAATATCTGTCCTGTTTGATCTTTAAAATTAAAATCTGCAATGGTATGAGTAATTTCTTTGGCAGCTTCCTTTTTCGTTGAAAACCATAATGGGGTAAAATCGGGACTATTATAATACGGCAAAGTGTCTTTTGCACTTTCATTTTTTACCTGACACGCTCCAATCCCGAATATTAATAAGATACTTAATATTATTTGCAAGAAAATGGTAGATATTTTATTTGATACTATCACGAACTGATTTACAATTTTTAACTCCGGTTAAGCCATAATTTCTTCCGTTTTTTGCCATATAATTAGCCATCAAAGAACCATCGGGTTGCCATGCTGTTTGCATGCCGGATTCATGTCCATTTTTATAATGCATTTTTTTCATAGGTTTACCGTCTTCGTACCAATCTTCCGCTACACCTTCCATTAAATCGGCATGATAAAGATAAACAAAACGTTTTTTACCCGAGGGGTACCAGCCTTGGTGTATCCCCTCTCTAAAGCCATCAATATAAATTCTTGCCTCTGATAATTGCCTATTGGGATACCATTTCTTTGCAATTCCATTTAACTTTCCGTTGACATAAGGTTCCAGCATTATACTATCCTTGTTTGGATAAAGACTATATAACTGACCGGTAAATAGCGTATTATTACAAAAAAGCTTATCCCCCAAGTGCTTTATATTTGCATGGTCAATGCATACATTTCTGCCAGGGGGGATGCCGGGTCCTGTGCAGGAAAAACACAAGCAACCCAACCAAACAAAAACTAGTAATTTTTTATTGACTAACCGTACCGGGAACCCCATAAAAACCACTTCCATTTATATAAGGATCAGTTGAAGTAATATGATAATGATAAATACCTGCAGGATAATCTGCGGTGGCACTGGTATGACCATGGTATTGGTCCAAATCAGAATTACTGATGGTTTTTCCATTTTCCATGGGCCCATAAACAGGGAAACCATCCAATAAGAAGCCTAAAAGTGCATCTTCACCTTTATTTTGAGTGAGCCATTTAGGTTCCACATGATAATGATATTGTCCTTGTTGCTGAGGATGGCCTCCATATTGATCAAATGAAAGTTTTTCATAGGTCAAAGTTGCCCGGCCGGCAGCATACTGATTAAAGAATGGAACTCCATTTAATGAAATACCGATCGGACCTAAAGGGGTAGCTGTTTTATTTGTTTTAACGACCGGATGGAGTGGAATTTTAAACACTAAACTTTGTTGCACTATGACACTTGGATTTATTTTAAAGGAGGATGCAGTATCCGCAATATATTTCCTGCTTTCCCACTGCGTAGTTTTGTAATAAGGCGATTTATGATCCGGTGTATCTACGGTAGTAAAAACAACAAAAGTAGTGTCATTAATTACTTGTGTATAGATAGAAGTAGCACCATACACTTTTTTATAAATTGCTAATTCATCTGTGCCGGTACTATTACTATTATTGGAAACCGGAGTATCTGTTTTGGTACAGGCCATAGCCATTATTAGTAAGGAACTAATAAGTACAATCGGATTAAATAATTTCTTCATTTTATTTTTATTGAATGGTAATATAGGTTTAGACGCTTTTAAAATCAATTTCCTTCGCGCCGAGGAGGAGGTAATTCACTTTTGGGAGGATGCGGTAATATAATTTTACTCAATTCAGGAATCAACTCCTGAAAACGTTCTATTTGGTCCGGTCTACACAATGATTTTAATTCCTGAAAATGTCGGAAAGTGATTTGTGCCTTTTGTAATTGGATTTTTTCCACCATATTTTCCAAAGAATCCTTGCTTGAATTTTCTAATTGTTTAACATTTAATAATTCGAAATACTGCTGCAGTACCTCTACGTATTGTTTATCCAATTGCATCATCTGATGATGATGTTCCCGCTTCATGGTATTAAAACGGGCAATTTGTTTTTCGTCCAAATTCAAAGTTTCGGTAATTAATTTATCCACTTTTGGTGGTCCCATTGGCGGACGTTCATGTCCTATAAAAACAAAAAATATAATTATACTTATATTCAGCAATAAAAGTAAAATCACCAGTAGCGTAAGCAATTTTTCTTTCTTCATCTTAGTAAAGATTAAAATTTGAATTATCTATTAAATAACCATTTGAATGGCTGTGCATTCCTTCTTCTTTATGATGGTTTATCGTCTTAACAATACTAAAATTGAGCAAACATAAAATTACAAAACATGCCATCGCTAAATATACTTTTTTAGAGGATATTTGCCCCTCCCGGATATTTTCCAATTTTGCCATAATCCGGGTAAACATAAACTCCGGTGCATGGGCAGACTGCATTCCATCCAAGCTATTTAAAATATTATTTTCCCAATCAGTGTGTTCCATATGTATACTTTTTTAGACGTTTATTCTTTCATTTTCCTTCGTTCAGGATAGTATTTTCCTAATTCTTTTCTTAATTGAACTTTAGCTCTTTGCAATAGTGATTCAATAGCTTTGGGACTTGTTTTCATAATAGAAGCAACTTCTTTGCCCGGTAAGTCCTCTATATAAGATAAAATATAAGCAGTTTTCTGAGATTCAGGTAGTTTGTCTATGGCCTTGAAGAGTATTTGGGCTTTGTCTTTATTTTCTAATATAATTCCAGGATGTTCAAAATGAGGAACATCTATTTGCAAAGCGCCTGATTCTGAATTAAATATACTAAGTAAAAATGCAAAACGTTTTTTCCTGCCTCTATGTCTGAGATGGTCTAAACATTTATTCACCGCAATCTTATAGATCCAGGTACGTTCGGATGACTCACCTTTAAAATTATTACTGGAACGATAAATTTCAACAAATATGTCTTGGGTTATTTCTTCGCTTTCTTCTTGTTGTTGGATATAACTTAATACCGTATTAAAAACTTTATCCTTATACATATGATATAAGGTTTCAAAAGCTTTTGCATCACCGTTGGCAATACGATTAACTAAGGTTTCATTGCTCATGAAATATATTGCTATTCAGTTTCGAGCGCACTTGCTAGAAATAAATTCATGGGCTGCATAGCTTTAAATATTTTATTAATTTTTTCGGCAATATCCTTTTCAGTTAATTCAGAATCGTCCATGTGATGAATCATCGTAAAACTTTTAAGTTTTAAATATTCAATAGCAGGATTGTCCTTATCATAGTCTTTAGGCGTGGTTTTTAGCTTTTCCCCTCCCAAGTCTCCGAAATAATTTTTAAAGTCCTTCTGTTTAAGTAATTTCTGGAAGTCTTTAAAATTATAATCTATTTCTTGTCGAATGGCTTTTAGAACGGGAGCTTCCGGCATATAAATCCCACCGGCAATAAAACATCCTCCGGGTTCCAAATGCAAATAATAGCCCGGCCCGTTAGAATTTTTTCCGGTAGGCGATAACCAGGCTCCCATATTAGTTTTATAGGGGTCTTTATTTGCTGAAAATCGTATGTCTCTATTAATTCTAAAAATTGACTTTTTAGGATCCAAGGTTTTTAAACGTTCGTCCCATTTTCCTGCCTTTTCAATTAATACCGTCAAAAATTGGATCAACTCATTTCTTGCAGCTTCATAGGTTTTTCTATTTTTATCAAACCATTCCTTATTGTTATTCTTTTTTAGCTTTTTTAAAAAATCAAAGGTTGATTGTTGTATCATATTGAATAATATTAGTATTGCGAAGATATAAAAAACATGATACAATCAAGAAATTGTACGCAGGCTTAAAACTTATATAACATGATATATTAGTTAAAAAATTAAACTTACACTTTGTTTATAAAAACAAAAGTCTCGACAATTTGCATTTGCCGAGACTTTGTCTATGCTTATTAGTTTTTATATTCTTTTACCGACGGGAATACTGGCGCCCAGAGTTAATATCATTTCATAAGTTCCGAATGATTGACTGATGGTGCCTCCGTGCAGAATTTTAAGACCTGAATAAGATGCAAAATCTAACTTATTGGCATATTCCAGGTAAATATATTTATAAAAATTAGCTCTTAAAGCGCCCTCAATTCCCATATTCCATCCGCCTAATTGAAAATGCGGATGATTTCTTTCTCCAAACAAGCTGTTTTCTACATGGGGAATTACAGGGCCGATACCTGCTTTTACAATTCCGCTGAATTTGAAATTTTCGTCAGCATTTGAGCACAATTGCCATCTTCGAACGGCATTAAACAATAAAAAATTGGCACCATTATTCAAATAATAATAAAAGCCGTTGGCACGCAAAAAAGCCAGATTAGAGTCTACACTTTTACCTCCAAATTGCCCTTTCATTTGATAATTTCCATCAGTAATAATAAACTTGGTATGATCAAAATTGATTTCAATTCCCCAACTATTACCTTTATTAAAAAAATATCCCAGTCTGTAATTGTATTGTGGAATGGTGATCGGCTCGGATAATAAACCCATATCCCAACCTTTATGATCATGTCCTTTTACATTAATTAAATCGTACACATTTCCTACATTTCCTTGTGATACATGAACTGTAGATTGGGTATACCATTCCGTATTATAGCCCCAGGCAAAATAGAGTTCACCCTTACGTTCTTTTGGTTTATCTTGGGCAAGAAGAACCATTGGAAGGGAAATTAAGAGTGCAAACAGGCAGTAGCTTGTTTTGAAAGCGTTTTTGATAGGATTAAAATTTAATTAAGGTGCAAATTTACACCCTAAGTTTAACATGAACTTAACAAAAGTCAGTTTTTAAAATTTGTTCCGAAAATTACAAAATGGTTGAAAATACAATCTTTTTGGAAAAACGGACATATTTGGCCATTTGGACTTTTTTTGAAAAATAAAAAGGGATGAATGCAAAGCATCATCCCTTTCCAAAAAGTTGAATATAAATTATAATTTACGTGCTACTTCTACTTGTTCAAAGGCTTCAATAATATCACCTATTTCAATATTATTATAATTGCTAAGAGTTAAACCACATTCGTATCCTGCAGCCACTTCCTTCACATCGTCTTTAAAACGTTTAAGGGTATCCAATTCGCCGGTATACATTACTACACCATTTCTAATTAGACGAACCTTACTATTTCTAGTTATTTTACCATCTAAAACATAACAACCTGCCACATTGCCAGCCTTGGTAATTTTAAATACATCACGTATTTCCACATTAGAAACAATTTTCTCCTCCTGGGTAGGGGTAAGCATACCCTCCATGGCCGTTTTAATTTCTTCAATGGCATCATAAATGATAGAATATAGACGAATATCTATTTGTTCCTGCTCTGCCAATTTGCGTGCAGATACAGAAGGACGAACTTGGAAACCAATAATAATGGCATCAGAAGCCGAAGCTAATAATACATCTGATTCCGAAATTTGACCTACTCCTTTAAATATAGTATTAACTTGAATTTCCTCAGTAGATAAACGCAATAAGGAATCGGAAAGTGCTTCCACAGATCCATCTACGTCGCCTTTAATAATCAAGTTAAGTTCTTTAAAGTTACCAATGGCCAAACGTCTTCCAATTTCATCGAGTGTAATGTGCTTACGAGTCCGTATGCCTTGCTCACGAATTAATTGTTTGCGTTTATTGGCGATTTCTTTAGCCTGCTGATCGGTTTCAGTTACATAAACTCTATCCCCGGCGGCCGGCGCTCCATCGAAGCCCAGCAATTGCACAGGTGTAGCAGGTGGCGCCTCTAATACTTTACCGCCACGTTCATTAAACATCGCCTTAACTTTTCCAAAATTAGCACCTGCTAAAATAGTATCTCCTACTCTGAGCGTACCTTTTTCAATTAATACCGACGCAATAATTCCTTTACCCTTATCTAAGGAAGCTTCAATAACTGTACCGACCGCACGCTTAGCAGGGTCAGCTTTTAAGTCAAGTAATTCAGCTTCCAATAAAACTTTTTCTAATAATAATTCAACATTCAAGCCCTTTTTAGCAGAAATTTCTTGGCTTTGGAATTTTCCTCCCCAATCTTCCACTAATAAATTCATTTCTGCCAATTGCTCCTTAATGCGGTTAACATTGGCATTTTCTTTATCAATTTTATTAAAGGCAAACACAATAGGTACCCCCGCAGCTTGTGCATGGCTGATGGCTTCACGAGTTTGCGGCATCACACTATCATCCGCTGCAATGACAATAATTACAATATCTGTTACCTTAGCACCACGTGCACGCATGGCAGTAAAAGCTTCGTGACCAGGTGTATCTAAAAATGTAATGGCTTTACCATTGGCTAAAGTTACTTCATAAGCACCAATATGCTGCGTAATACCACCTGCTTCACCGGCCACTACATTGGCACTTCTAATATAATCAAGCAATGATGTCTTACCATGGTCAACGTGACCCATTATAGTAACAATAGGTGGGCGAGGTACTAAAGTTTCCGCATGATCCGGTTCTTCCAGATTTGGCTCGTCCATTTCTACTTCCTTAAATTCTACATCAAAACCAAATTCATCTGCAACGATGGTAATGGTTTCTGCATCTAAACGTTGGTTAATGGAAACCATTAAACCTAAGTTCATACAAGTAGTAATTACAGCAGTTACCGGCACATTCATCAAGCTTGCTAAATCATTTGCCGTAACAAATTCCGTTACTTGTAATAAGGAAGAATCTGTTCCGGATTCCTCTTCTGCCAGTCTCTGTCTATTTTGTTCTTTTCTACGTTTTTTAATTTTACTCCTATCCTGGATGGGAGATTTTTTAGTTAATCGGGATAAGGTATTTTTAACCTGTTCCTGAATTTTATTTTGATCAATAGGTGCCTTTTCAGGTGGGCGTTGATTGCCTTGACGTGGGCCTCTATTATTATTATTAAAGTTATTATTGTTAGGACCGGAAGGCCTATTTTGTTGTTGTTGTCCCCCGCCGGGTTGAGGCGTAGCAGTTCCTGTAGCAGGATCGCGTTTTGCACGTTCTTCCTGCTGAAGTTTATTAATATCTAAACCTACACGCTTACGTTTACGTTTACGTTTGCTGGATCCGGCACCTGCCGCTGCATTTTCTTCAGGAGCCTTTTTCTTAGGTTTAAATTGATCTAAGTCTATTTTTCCTAAAATTGTTAAACCCTTTAAATCATCATCATCTGATTTTGCACTGATATGATTTGGTACTACAGGTCCTGCAGCTTTTTCAACTTTTATTTCTTCTACCGGCTCATGAACCGGAGTTTCTGAGGTTTTCGGCAATTCATGTACTTCAGGGGCAGGAGTTTCAGCACTGATTTCATGATCACCTTCTTCAGATTTTTTTGCCTTTTTCTTCGGCTTTTCCTCAATTACAGGTTCAGGAACAACAGGCTCCTGCACTTTCTTACCTTTCCGCTTAGATTTATCCAACGCAGAAAGATCAATTTTGTCAACAATCTTAAAAGTATGTTTTTCCTCTGCAACCGGTGCAGGAATAACTTCGGCAATCGGCTCAGCTACCGGTTCTTCTTTTTTCTTAGTTTTAGTAGCTTTTGGTTTTGGTGCCTCTTCAGCAACTTGCTGTTCAGCAGCTTTGCTCGTACTTTTAGTACTCTTCTTTTCAGGAATTACAGGCGCTGCCACTTCTACTATCGGTTCTGCTACCGGAGTAGGAGCCGCTGCAGGTTCAACAGGTTTAACCACCTTATCATCTTTATGAATATTAGGTGTTAAATTTAAAGAACTGGACTTCTGTTTATCCAATTTATCCGGCGCAAATTTGCGCAAAAGCTCCTCATAAGCCTCTTCCGAAACTTTTGAAGTAGGCTTATTTTCAATTTCAAAGCCTTTGCTATGCAAAAATTCAACGATTGTCTGTACACTGTTGTTAAATTCAACAGCTACTTTATTCAACCGCTTTGGGCCACTTGATTCTGTCATTTAGTTTATGTTAGTCCCTACTTAATATCTTTTAAAGTAAGGAATCAATTTTCAAATTCTGCTTTTAAGATGGAAACAATTTCTTTTACTGTTTCTTCTTCTAATTCTGTACGACGAACTAATTCTTCCGGACTCAATTCCAATACACTTTTAGCGGTATCACAACCAATTCCTTTCAATTCGTCAATAATCCAGCTATCAATTTCATCAGCAAATTCTTCCAAATCAATATCGTATTCTTCTTCATCGCTTTCACGGAATACATCAATTTCGTAGCCGGTCAGGCGTGCTGCTAATTTAATATTTAAGCCGCCTTTACCAATAGCCAAGGATACTTGGTCAGGCTTCAAAAATACACTTGCACGTTTATCATTTTCATCAAGAGAAATAGAAGTAATTTTAGCCGGGCTCAATGCACGGGTAATGTATAATACTTTATTGGTGGTAAAATTAATAACGTCGATATTTTCATTGCGCAATTCACGCACTATTCCATGAATACGAGATCCTTTCATCCCTACACAGGCGCCAACCGGGTCAATACGATCATCATAGGATTCTACGGCTACTTTTGCACGTTCTCCCGGTTCGCGTACAATATTTTTAATGCTTATAATTCCATCAGCAATTTCAGGAACTTCCAATTCAAACAAACGCTCCAAGAAAGCCGGTGCTGTTCTGGAAATCATAATAACCGGATTGTTGTTTTTATATTCAACCTTGGTAATTACAGAGCGAATAGAATCTCCTTTTTTATAAAAATCAGAAGGTATTTGTTCATTCTTTGGAAGAATTAATTCATTGCCTTCATCATCCAAAACTAAAATCTCTTTCTTCCAAACTTGGTACACCTCTCCGGTGATAATTTCACCTTCACGGTCTTTATATTTTTGGAGTACATCTTCTTTTTCTAATTCAAGAATTCTGGTAAATAGATTTTGTTTCGCTGCTTGAATAGCTCTTCTTCCGAATGATTTGATGGTCACTTCCTCGGATAATTCTTCTCCTATTTCAAAATCGGGCTCTACCTTGATGGCTTCGGTATAAGCAATCTGACTATTTTCATCTTCTACTGCGCCATCGGCTACAATTTCACGATTACGCCAAATTTCAAGGTCTCCTTTTTCCGGATTAATAATAATATCAAAATTATCATCAGTACCATATTTTTTACGCAACATCGTACGGAACACTTCTTCAAGCACTCTCATCATGGTAACCCTGTCTATGTTCTTGAATTCCTTAAAATCTGCAAAGGAATCAATAATATCTAAGCTGTTCATTGCTAAATAATTAAATAGTTACTATCGCTTCTATAATATCGTTAAAGTTTAATATCTCATTTTTTACTTTATGGCCGGCACCAATTTTAAGCATTAATTGGTGGTCATTCACAAAGACCAAAACACCTTTGAGCAATTTGCCGTCTTGTATTTTGATTTCTAACTTGCGGCCCACGTTCTTCTTATAATCTCTTAAAGATTGTAATGGTCGCTCTATTCCGGGTGAAGAAACATCAATGATGAACTTTCCAGTATCAAATCCCTTTTCTTCAAGTCTTTCGTGAAGTTTGCGATTGGTTTTAGCACAATCTTCAAGGTTTACTCCCCCATCGGCGTCTAAATAAACATCAATATGTTGATTACTTACTTCGACTTCTACAAGGTAAAGAGGGGTTCCGGCGGTTTCCTCAGCAAGGATCTCTTCAATCTCGGTTTTCATTCTTCAATTAAAAAAGGGGACACCGTCCCCTTTCCTTCGCAAAGTTACGAAGAATTTATAATTTCCAAAAATATAGTAAGAAAGTTTTATTTACATTTACTCAAAGACGATAGTTATGACCGCTCCAAGCTTGATTCCCAATAAGTTACTTACACTCCCGCGATGCATGGCCACTTCTAATAAGTCATTATTATTAAAGAGGCACATCAAACTGCCTGAGTCTTCCTTTCGCATCGTATAATTGGTGCTAATCTTTGAAATATATTCCCGAGCAGTTACATAAACGCGTACATTCCTTCCTTTAACTACTCTGTCATATAGGCTTTTATGAATGTTAGTGACCACATTACCAAATACATCCACATGTATTACTGTACCTTTTAGCATAAATTCATCCTGTGGCGGATAAACATTGGCCAATTGGTAATAATCATTCTTAATTTCACCTAATTGTTCAAAAGGTGTCCCTAAGGCTAATTTTACGGCTGCCGCTGCTAAAACCGATTTGAAAGGAAAAATACCATGTTCCTCTGAAAATGGTAAATAAACCACAGCCAAAGGTAATTCTGATTCCAAAATAAGCGAAACAACTCCGTTATCATGGGCAAAAAATATTCCATCTCGCGTTTTTACGCCTATCAAATTCATTGGTTCATAACTGGCATCAATGCCAATAATATGGATCGTGTCACTCGGAAATTCTTTATAGGCGTTTTTTACGATGTAAGATGCTTCGGCAATATTAAAAGTGGCAATACTATGACTAATATCCACTACTATCGCATTAGGGATATGCCTATAAATGTACCCCTTTACAGAAGCAATATAGGGATCCTTATTTCCTAAATCCGAAGTTAATGTTATTATTGGCATAGCTCAACTGCAAAATTAGGAATAAAGCCCGGCGAGATTAAGTTTTAAAGGATATTTTAATACGCATTCCACGCAATGATTTATTAACAAAATAATAATGAAAGGCCTTAATTGATCTTTTAGGAATAGATAAAGTTTTCAGAATAACAATTCAGTTTATCAGGACTTCAGAAATCCTATTATCTTTGCAAAAGACCAATTGATACGAATGAACGAATTTAAGATAAAACTGGACGATGTCCATCCAATCGAGATCTTAGGCATCAATAATCAGAATCTCAAAATAATTCAACATGCCTTTCCTAAATTGAAAATCATTGCACGAGGCAATGAGATTATTATTAAAGGGGAAGAAATAGAAGCCGAAGCCTTGGCAGATAAAATAAAATTAATGGTAACGCATATCCTAAGGTACTCGAATTTGCCTGAGGATCGATTAATAGATATTTTAGGCAGTAGTAAGCCCGTTTTAGAGGAAGAGGTGAAGGATGACGGCTTTTTGGTCATGGGCAATGATGGCGTTATAATTAGAGCTAAAACTCCCGGACAAAAAAAATTAGTTGAAAGTGCTGATCAAAATGATATGGTTTTTGCCATTGGCCCTGCCGGTACCGGTAAAACCTACACAGCGGTAGCCATTGCCGTACGCGCATTGAAACGAAAGGAAGTAAAACGTATTATTATTACCCGACCGGCAGTTGAAGCCGGAGAAAATTTAGGCTTTTTGCCGGGCGATTTAAAAGATAAAATTGATCCGTATTTACGTCCGCTGTATGATGCATTGGATGATATGATTCCTCCGGAAAAATTGCGCATGTATATGGAAAATAGAACCATTGAGGTAGCGCCTCTGGCCTTTATGCGCGGGCGAACTTTAAATCATGCCTTTGTAATTTTAGATGAAGCGCAAAATGCTACCCATACTCAATTGAAAATGTTTCTGACCAGAATGGGACCGCATGCCAAATTTATTATTACCGGTGATTTAACGCAAATTGACCTACCCAAAAAAACACATTCAGGTTTACTCAATGCCATCCATATTTTAAAAGAAATAACGGGAATTGGTGTTATTGAATTAAGTATAAAAGATGTTATACGTCATCGATTGGTAAAAGATATTGTAAATGCCTATGAAAAATTTAAGCAAGTAGAATAATTTTGAAGATTAGAATTGACCTAAAAAATAATTGAACCATAATTAATAAAATGATTACTGAAACACATTACCACTTTCCGGGACAAGTTGACTTTTACAGAGGAAAGGTAAGAGAAGTTTATAATATTAATAATAAATACTTAGTAATGATTGCATCAGACAGAATATCTGCTTTTGATTATATTCTGCCTAAACCCATTCCTTACAAAGGTGCCATACTCAATACCATTGCAGCTCAGTTTTTAAACATGACCAAGGACATTGTTCCCAATTGGTTGCTTGAGGTTCCTGATGGAAGAGTTACGATTGGCTTAAAATGCGATGCCTACCCAGTTGAAATGGTCATCAGAGGATATTTATGTGGTCATGCCTTGAGAGAATATAATGCTGGAAAAAGGATTTTATGCGGTGTACCCATGCCGGATGGAATGAAGCCTTATGAGGCTTTTCCGGAACCTATTATTACGCCAAGTACCAAAGCAATGGAAGGGCATGACGAAGATATTTCCAAAGAGGAAATATTAAGCAGAGGCATCATATCAAAAAGCGAATATGAAGCATTAGAAAATTATACCCGAAAATTATTTGCAAAAGGTGCCGCTTATGCCGCAGAACGAGGTTTGATATTAGCCGATACCAAATACGAATTCGGTAATTATAACGGGGAAATAACTTTAATAGATGAAATTCATACCCCCGATTCCTCTCGTTACTTTTATCAGGAAGGTTTTGAAGAAAGCAAATTAAAAGGGGAAACTCCCAAGCAATTATCTAAAGAATTTGTACGTGAATGGCTGATGGCCAATGGTTTTCAAGGTAGAGAAGGAGAAAAAATTCCTGAAATGACAGAAGAGGTGGTAAATATGATAAGTAATAGGTATATAGAACTTTACGAGGCTGTTACGGGAAATAAATTTAATGCCATATCCATTGCCTCTGAAACTGAATTAGTGCCTATAATTGAAAATTCACTTAAAAAATTAGCCTGAATAGGCAATATTCGTTTACTTTGCATTAAATAAACAATTAACTGCTAAATATGAAAAGAGCATTATTAACGCTTAGTATGTTCCTAATAGGGATATTAGGTACTCAGGCACAATCAGTAAGCACTTGGGCAGGAAACCCATCCGGTAGTGCACCAAATGGTTCTGATAAATTATCTACTAAATTTTCCAACCCTTGGGGTATTGCAAAAGATAGCAAAGGAAACTATTGGGTAACTTGTGATGATTCCACCGGTCGTATATTAATGATTACATCAGGCGGCAAAGTATATAGCAGAGCCGGAAATCCTACCTCCCCTATTACAGGATTTCAAGATGGAGCTGCAACCAGTGCTGAAATGAATTACAGCAATGGGATTGCTATTGAAAAAGATACAATATTTTTCTGCGATTATGGAAATAATGCCGTAAGAAAATTAAGTCCATATGTATCCATTGGTTCTTCACAAAAAGTAACTACGATTGCCGGTGGTGGCGGTAACTTGGGCAGTACACGTGGTATTTCTGATACTACTGATGGTCAAGGTTATGGTTCTAAAGGTGCTTATTTTAACGGTCCTACCGGATTGGTGATAAACCCTTATACACATGATATTATTATCGTGGATCAGTCCAATAGTTGTATCCGTGGTATAAAACGTACCGGGAAAGCTTATGGAACCTCATATTTATTGGCAGGCAGAAAATTAGGTTCCTTACACAAAGATGGACCTCCTACTAATGGTGCTCAATTTTCCTTACCAACCGGAATTTATATTGATTCTGCTACCGGTGATTTGTATGTAACTGAACAATCCCAACAAATTAGAAAAATACCTTTTAATAGTACGACCAAAAAATACGATAAGAATGTAACAACTGTTGATGTGGGAGCTAAAACTTCTCCTTCTACCTTCTTTTTTGGAAGTGTTGATGGAGTGGTAAAAGCAGGTTCCGGAACTTATGCAAGTTATTATTTTGCTAATGAGTCCAATATTTTTAAAAATGATTTATCCGGTTCAGGTACTACTGTACTAACCGCCGGCTCAGATGTAATTGACGCGAGTACCGGTTCTCTTAAAGCAGGTTTCAAGGATGGCCCGGGAAGTATTGCATTATTTGATAATATATTCTGCTTATTTTATAATGGCAGCAACATCATTTTGGCTGCTGACCATAATAATAATAGAATTCGTTCAATTGACTTAACCGGAACTTTTACAGGCGTAGAAGAACCTAAAGCACCTGCTAATGGTGAAGGATTTAAAGTTTATCCTAATCCGGCTCAGGATTTTGTTACCATTGAAAATTTTGATATCAGCGGTACAACTACCAATATCGGTTTGTATGATATGACCGGTAAATTGGTTTATTTTGCTATCAATGATTTTAATGGCAGATTTAATATTCCTTTGACTAAATTGCCAAGAGGAATTTATATTTTGAAAGTTCAATCCGATAAAGCTAACTTAACTTCAAAAGTTATTGTGAAGTAAATCATCAAGATAATTTTTAAAAGCGATAGAATAGCCTTGCCTTAATACGCAAGGCTGTTTTGTTTTTGTATCTTGCAAGCCATGGATGCCATTCAAAAAGCACCTTTAATAAAATATCTGCTACCTTTATTGGCAGGAATCATTTTTGCCTATCACTTTAATATATTTTCTGCTCTTGAAGCCTTAGGAATCTCCCTAGGATTTTTAACGATATTTATTTTGATTCAAATGAGTATTTTGAGTCAATCCTATACCCATCGCTGGATGCCTGGATTAAGTATATCTTTATGCTTATTCTTTACAGGTATAATTTTAATTCAAAGCTATGAATTGACATCCAAAAGTAATTTCTTTGGTAAGGCCAAAGAGAATATTTATTATTATGAATACAAAATATTAGAGCCTCTTCAAGAAAAAGAAAATACCTATAAGTGCAGGGCAGAAGTTCAACATATTATTTACAAAAAAGAGGCGGGTTCTAATAATTGGTATCGCAAAAAAACCATAGGGTATGTCCAATTGTATTTTGAAAAAACGCCCAATAGTGCTATGCTTAAATATGGAGACATTATTTATGCTAGCCAATCACCTTCGGCCATAAGCCCTCCGGTCAATCCCGGAGAATTTGATATGCAATCCTACTTAAAACTAAAACAAATTTACCATAGCAGTTATTTAAAGGATAAGGACTACCTCCTGTTGCCGAATAATCATGGAAATATATTTTGGAAAATTGTATACAACACAAAATCGAAACTAAGTGAGTACTTCAATCAACACATTAAAAACAAGGATGAATTATCGATTATTAAAGCATTAGTCCTAGGGGATGAAGCAGAAGTCTCCCCTGAATTAATTGATGATTATTCAGCCAGTGGCACCTTGCATATCCTCTCTGTTTCCGGTTTGCATATTGGTATATTATTTTATTTACTTAGCAATATTTTTATATTTCTAAAGCCATTTAGAGGAGGAAAATTCTTACGCTTGTTTCTTATCATATCCTTTCTCTGGGCCTATGCATTTATTACAGGAAGTTCGGCAGCAGTTTGTAGATCAGTTGCCATGTTCAGTTTTGTTTTAATTGGTCAGAATTTAAGACGCGAAAGTAATATATTTAATGCTATCGCTCTTTCCATGTTCCTATTACTCCTTTTAGATCCGTATCAATTGTTTCAGGCTAGTTTTCAACTTTCTTATTTGGCATTAATCGGTATCATCCTCTTGCAACCCTATATTTTTAAATGGTGGCACCTTACGCCATTTACCTCTAGCAAACAAGAACATTTCTTATTGAAATTATCTAAAAAATATATATTTAAATTATGGAGGGGTATTTGGGCTTTGAGCTCGGTATCCATTGCCGCACAACTGGCAGTGTTACCAATCAGCCTGTATTACTTTAATCGCTTTCCTTTTTATTTCATTCTATCCAACCTCATTATTATCCCATTATCCAGCATAGTATTAATATTAGGCTGTGTGTTTTTAATTATACAAATATTCCCCACCAATATATTGAGCACGCTTATTAGCAATTTAATAGTATATACCACCAAATGGATGAATAATATAGTACATTTTGAGCATGCACTCCCCTATTCACAATCACAAGGCATATACTTGAATTTAGCAGAATGTTTAGTGCTTTATACATGTATAATATTCATTTGTTTAGCCTTTATAAGTAAACGTAAAAAGATATTAATTGTCAGTTTGGCTATCCTTTTAGTCTTCACCGGGGAGCAAAGTATGGCCAAAACCATCAATTACTCTAAAAGTTTTCTCAGAATTCATGCCATCCGGAAACATTTTGCTATGAGTATTAAACACAAGGATCAACTTTACATTCTCACTGATCGTTCACTTTATAAGGATAAGCGCAAACTCAATTATTATTTCAATAAATACAGCTTTATTAATTACATCAGCAATGATCATCTAAAAATTTATCCCATTGATAGCTTAGCGGCTATAAATCAAGGACAATTACAAATTAAAACGCCAATAATATCCTATAAAGGAACAAGCTTTTTACTCCTCAGTTCGCCAAATAAAATTGATTACCTAAGTAAAAAATTGGATGTGGATTATATAGTATTGCATGATAATCCTGAACTTAAATTAGACAGCATTATCTCTAAAATACAATTCCGAAAATTAATTATTAATCCATCCAATAGCATACGAAATGCAGAAAAATGGGAAAATGAATGCATTAGAAACTTCATACCTTACCTAATGCTGCAAAAAGATAATAGCTTTGTACTAAAGTTTTAAAACTGAAAAGATCAAATTATTATGAAATACCTTCAAATTAATAAAAACTCCAATATCCTTGAAATCATCCTTAATAGGCCGGATAAAAGAAATGCTTTGAATAGTGATTTTGTAGCAGAATTGAGACAAGCCTTTGAAACAGCGGATTTGGATGAGCAAATAAGAGTTATTATTTTAAAGGGAATGGGGAAAGCCTTCAGTGCCGGTGCCGACTTAGCCTACTTGCAACAACTCCAAAACAATACCTATGATGAAAATTTGCAAGATTCAACACACCTGATGGAATTATTTAAAACCATGTATTTTCATAAAAAAATAATTATTGCTCAAGTAGAAGGTCATGCCTTGGCAGGAGGTTGTGGCTTAGCCACGGTATGTGATTTTATATTTTCTGTTCCGGAAGCATTATTTGGCTATACTGAAGTTAAAATTGGTTTTATTCCGGCTATAGTCATGTTTTTCCTTCTTAGAAAAACCAATGAAAATATAGCTCGTCAATTATTATTGACCGGGAAACTCATCAGTGCAGAAGAAGCATACAAAATAGGTTTAGTATATCATATTTCCTCCGCGGAACATATTGGGAAAGAAGTAATGGTATTTGCTGAAAAATTAGCCGAAGAAACTTCCGGAGAGGCCATTGCACTGACCAAAAAAATGATTGCAGAAATACAATCCATGGAAAGTATGGAAGCCTTAAAATATGCCGCTTCACAAAATGCGGTAGCAAGAGCTACCCATGATTGTAAAAAAGGAATTGGCGCTTTTTTAAACAAAGAAGTCCTAAAATGGAATTAATAACATTTAACGTTCAAGGCTATTTAAAACCCGGGTATTAGACGGAAATTGCTAACTTTGCATCTCGAATTATGGAAAATATTCAACGCTATACAGTAACTGCAGCACTGCCTTATGCCAACGGTCCTGTACATATCGGACATTTAGCAGGATGCTATTTGCCTGCCGATATTTACGTTCGATTTTTAAGGGCGAAAGGTAGGGAGGTATTGTTTTTATGTGGTTCCGATGAACATGGTGTTGGTATAGCCATTAAAGCACAACAAGAAGGAATTACCCCTCGCGAACTCATAGACAAATATCATTTTATCATGAAAAATGCTTTTCATGATTTTGGTATTTCTTTTGATATTTATAGCCGAACTTCCTCACCGATTCACTATGAAACGGCGCAAGAATTTTTCTCCAATTTATATTATAAAAATGTTTTTGAAAAAAAAATCAGTAAACAATATTATGATACCAAGTTTAATCAATTTTTAGCAGACCGATACATTGTTGGAACCTGCCCAAATTGTGCTTATGAAAAAGCCTACGGCGACCAGTGTGAACGTTGCGGTACTTCTTTAGATCCCATTGATTTAATAAATCCTCATTCTGCATTAAGCGGAGAAAAACCTGAAATGCGGGAAACCGAACATTGGTATCTTCCCTTACAAAATTATCAGGATTGGTTGCAAAAATGGATTTTGGAAGAACATGCTGATTGGAAAAATAACGTGATAGGACAATGCCGTTCCTGGCTTAATCAAGGTTTAGCAGCACGTGCCGTTACCCGGGATTTAGATTGGGGCGTACCTGTTCCATTAGCAGACGCAAAAGGAAAAGTGCTTTATGTTTGGTTTGATGCTCCTATTGGTTATATTTCTGCAACCAAAGAATGGGCACAGCAAAATGGTAAAAATTGGGAACCTTATTGGAAGGATGCCCAATCAAAATTGGTACACTTCATCGGGAAAGATAATATAGTTTTTCACTGCGTAGTTTTTCCATCCATGCTGAAAGCACATGGTGATTTTATTTTACCTGATAATGTGCCTGCCAATGAATTTTTAAACATTGAAGGGGATAAAATATCCACCTCCAGAAATTGGGCAGTTTGGCTACATGAATACTTAGAGGAATTTCCGGATAAGCAAGATACACTTCGTTATGTATTATGTTCTAATGCCCCGGAGACCAAGGATAATGATTTTACCTGGAAAGATTTTCAAGCCAAAAATAATAATGAGCTGGTAGCTATTTACGGCAACTTAGTAAACAGAGTAATTATTTTAACGCATAAATACTTTGATGGTAAGGTGCCGCCTTGTGATGTATTAAATCCATTAGAAGAAAATTTAGCCGCTGAAATTGCTGCTTTTCCAAAGATTATTCAAGATTTATTAGAATCATTTAAGCTTCGTGAAGCATTACAAGAATTAATGAATTTGGCCAGGGCAGGTAATAAATACCTAACCGAAAATGAGCCGTGGAAAACCTATAAAGACCAGCCGGAACGCACTGCAACGGTTATTAACTACGGATTACAATTAATTGCAAATTTGGCTATTCTTTCAGAGCCGTTTTTACCTTTTACTGCTGTCAAATTAAAGAAATATCTTCAAATAGAAAATTTGAATTGGGATGATGCCGGCGCAATGAATTTACTAAAAGTTGGTACCGATATATCTAAGGCCGAAATCTTATTTGAAAAAATTGAGGATGAGGCTATAAATTTTCAAATTGAAAAACTAAACGCCAAGCGTCCTATCATTGAAAACATTTTGCAAACTAAAAATATTCCGGATTTGAAACAGAATATTACCTATGATGATTTCAGTAAATTAGATTTAAGAATTGCTACCATTTTGGAGGCAGAACAAGTCCCAAAAACGCAAAAATTATTGAAATTAAAAATAAATATCGGCTTAGAAGAGCGTACGATCGTTTCAGGTATTGCAGAACATTATAAACCTGAAGATATTATTGGTAAACAAATAATTGTTGTAGCCAACTTAGAACCACGAGCCATAAAGGGCATTGATTCCAAGGGTATGATTTTAATGATTCATGATGAAGAAAAAGGCTTAATTATGATTCAACCTGAAAAGGAAGCTGCAGACGGAAGTCAAATTATTTGATTTACAATATTTTAATTGCAGATTTTGAGAATGGATTTCTAAATAAATTCATTCAAAATAAATATTTTCAGATATTAAAGTATTTAGTATCTTTGTCCTTAACCATCTAGTTTTTAAGTAATTTAGTATTATTAAACTTCTGTCAAAAGAAGTTATCAAACAACTTGAAATGGTTAGGCATCCAAATTCCCCCGGCACAGAACAAGGAAAATCTATTCCTCAAATTTCTATTTTATGGTTATTATTACCCATAGGATTACTCTTATTAACTTTTTTTTGGAAACCCGGCAATAGTGAACAGGCCAATAAAAGTATTGATTCAACTCAAACTAATTCTGCTTCTATTGACTCTGATAATGATTATACTTATATTTCTCATAAGAAGGAAGATTTTAGACCCTTGGTGTATGATATCCGTGAAAGCATTCGAAATACGGTAAAGGATGAACTTAAATCGGGAATGGCCACAGAAATATCTGTGAATTTTGAATTATTAGACAAAGGCATAAATTTCACCTATGGCTATACTGATTGGTATTGGCCGGCTTCCTTACTTAAAATTGTTACTCTCATTGCTTATTTAAAAGAATCTGAAACAGATACCGCATTACTGTCGAAAAAAATAATTTACCATCGATCCAATTTAGGGTATGCTCAAAATTTAGTGAAAGATAGCTTGAAGGAAGGGGGTATCTATACTTACAATGATCTTTTGCGAAGATTAATAGTCAATTCGGATAATCAAGCATGTTATATACTTGAAAAGAATATTGGATCAGCTAAAATTGATAAGATATATAGTGATTTTACTATAGATGTAGCCAGAGGAAATAAGAACCTGGATTTTATTCCCATCAATCAGTATATGCAATTTTTACGATCCTTATATAATGCTACCTACTTAAATAAAAAGAATTCAGAATATGCTTTAAGCTTATTAATTAATTCCGAGTTTGTTTATGGCATAAGGGCAGGCATTCCGCCGGGCATTAAAGTGGCCAGTAAATTTGGAGAAAAGGCTGATAAAAATGATTTGCAACTTCATGACTGTGGCATCGTCTATTATGATAATCATCCGTACATGATTGGAGTAATGACCAAAGGCACCAATTTTGAAAAAATGGCACAATCCATTCAGCGATTAAGCAATAATATATTTCAAGTGGTGAAGAACTTTGAAAAAGGCAATTCCCACTCAAGTTAAATCAGCATTGATCATCAAAATTTTTGAAATTCAACAATTAAAAAATTGTGCTTGCATGTAACATTATGATTTATAATATGTTGCGAAACAAAATATTGCCATCTGGAGGGAAACTATGTATAAATTAATAAACTATTAACAACGTTATTCTAATTAATTCTCTGATATACGATTAGATTTTTTAGCATTAGCGTTCAAGTATTTGATAAGCTTCATTAAAAATTAATAAAATTTATGTGCATAAACGGCGTTATCAACTGTGTAAAACCTTAAATAATTATTAAATTAAACTTAAATTGCACCACTCTTATTAGGGAATACGAATATGGGAAACGAAACGCTGAGGGAAGACGCACTTGAATACCACTCCAAAGGTCGGCCTGGAAAAATTGAAGTAATTCCGACCAAACCTACTACCTCACAATTAGACTTGGCACTTGCCTACTCTCCCGGAGTAGCGGAGCCTTGTAAAGAAATTGCCAAGGATGTATCCAACGTACGAAAATATACTGCCAAAGGAAACTTAGTAGCTGTTATTTCCAATGGAACTGCAGTTTTAGGCTTAGGAAATATAGGTGCTGAAGCATCCAAACCCGTCATGGAAGGGAAAGGCATTTTATTTAAAGTTTTTGCCGATATTGATGTTTTTGATTTAGAATTGAATGTTACTGATGTAGATGATTTTGTTAAGGTAGTTAAGGCATTAGAGCCCACCTTCGGAGGCATCAATTTAGAAGATATAAAGGCTCCTGAATGTTTTGAAATTGAACGCCGTTTGAAGGCAGAAATGAACATTCCCGTTATGCATGATGACCAGCATGGTACTGCTATCATAGTGGGCGCAGCTATGCTGAATGCCTTAAAAATTGTTGCAAAAAAATTAGATGAGGTTACTATTGTAGTCAGCGGGGCCGGCGCCTCCGCGCTGTCTTGCATTAAAATACTGATTGCTCTAGGGGCAAAAACATCCAATTTTATTGTTTGTGACAGCAAAGGTGTGATCAACAAAGGCCGTCCCAATTTGGATGAAAGCAAAAAAGCATTTGCTACTGATAGAGACATCCATAGTTTGGAAGATGCCATGAAAAATGCAGATGTATTTATTGGACTATCAACTTCCAATGTAGTATCTCAAGATATGGTACGCGCTATGGCTAAGGATGCTATTGTTTTTGCACTTGCCAATCCTGACCCTGAAATTGCTTATCCCGATGCTATTGCAGCTCGTGAAGATATAATTGTAGCTACCGGAAGATCTGACTATCCTAACCAAGTAAATAATGTACTTGGTTTCCCATTTATTTTCCGTGGTGCCTTGGATGTTTGTGCTACCGAAATAAATGAAAAAATGAAACTGGCTGCAGTTTATGCCTTGGCAGAATTGGCGCGCCAACCGGTGCCTGATGTAGTGGCCAGTACCTACAATGATCCGAATATGGCATTTGGCCGTAATTATATTATTCCAAAACCTGTTGATCCGCGTTTAATTTATACCGTAGCGCCAGCCGTAGCAAAAGCAGCTATTGAATCCGGCTGTGCAGCAGCACCTATTACAGATTGGGCCGCATACGAGGAACAACTTCGCTCACGTTTAGGCTTGGATAATATCCTTACCAGAAACATTATGAACCGTGCAAAATCTGATCCTCAAACAGTCGTTTTTGCGGAGGCCGATCATCCGAAAATTTTGAAAGCTGCACAAACCGTTTTGGATGAAAAAATTGCCATTCCTATTTTATTGGGTAACAAGGAACGGATCGAAAATCTGATTAAAGAAAATGGACTTCGACTTAAGGACGTAAAAATTTTGGATCCTTTAAAAGAAGATTCCTTAGGAGATAAATACGCCAAAATATTATACGAAAAGCGCAAAAGACGTGGGTTAACTTTTAATGAATCCAGAAAATTAATGCGTGTTAGAAATTATTTTGGCTCTGCAATGGTAGAATCCGGTGATGCTGATGCATTGATTTCCGGATTAACGCGCAGATATCCTGAAACCATCAGACCTGCATTACAAGTAATTGGTGTACAAGAAGGAACTACCAAAGTAGCCGGTATGTACATTATGCTTACTAAAAGAGGGCCGGTATTTTTTGCAGATACGACCATCAATCAAAATCCGAGTGTAGAGGATTTAATATCTATTACCGAACTAACCGCAAGGGCAGTTCGTCAATTAAATATTGAACCGCGTATTGCCTTACTTTCCTATTCCAATTTTGGCTCCACGGATACTGATGAAACCAGAATCGTATCTAATGCCACTGCAAAACTTAAGGAAAAGCATCCGGATTGGATTATTGACGGGGAAGTTCAAGCCAATTTTGCGGTGAATAATAACTTACTTCAAGATTTCTTTGAATTTAGTGATTTAGTTGGACATCAAGTAAATACATTAATATTTCCTTCTTTAGCAGCGGGAAATATTGCTTATAAATTACTCCAGGAACTTGGAAATGCAGAAGCCATTGGTCCGATACTCTTAGGAATGAAAAAATCCGTTCATATTTTACAATTAGGTTCCTCCGTAAGGGAAATTGTAAATATGACCGCTTTAGCTGTAATGGATGCACAATCAAAAAATCATTCACAGCTATTGGAGCATATTTTATAGATTTGTACACGATAGTTTTAAACAAGTAAATAAACTTTAAACTGAAAAAAATATTTAGAAAATTTTTACGTTATTGAATCCCACTAGGACACTGTAGCATCACAAGCCTAAAATTACTTTAGGAAATTTGTTTAATTAAAATGCACCCCTATATAGATTATAGGATGCAACATTAAACAAAAGGCTAGGTTTTAGTATCCAATACCGTAAAACTTTAAAATACTACCAAATTTTTGAGTTGATAGACACGTAAAAATGATTACCTACGTTGAAGGAAAATATGCAGAACTGACCCCTACTTATGTAGTTGTCGATATTAATGGCCTTGGTTATCAGGTCAATATATCTTTGCATACCTATGAAAAGGTACTTGGCAAAACTAATGGTAAACTGTTGACTCACTTTGTAGTAAAAGAGGATGGGCAATCGCTTTTCGGATTTTTTGATGAAGAAGAACGAAGCCTTTTTAAACACTTAATTTCTATTTCAGGGGTAGGGCCGAATACGGCCAGAACAATGTTATCTTCCCTCCCTCCTTCTGAAATAAAAAAAGGTATTATAAGGGGTGATGCAGGATTTTTGAAAACAGTAAAAGGCATTGGACCTAAATCTGCGCAGCGTATTATAGTTGAATTGCAAGATGTACTTAGTAAGGAAGCTCCTGAAGGTTATTTAGATCATTCACCTAAAAATAAAACAGCAGAAGAAGCAATTTCAGCGATGGTCATGTTAGGATTTAATAAATTACAAGCGGAAAAAGTAGTTTTAAAAGTAATTAAGGATCAAAACCAAGATACTAGTGTTGAAGAAATAATTAAACAAGCTTTGCGTATGATTTGAACATTTACATTTTGTAATTTTAGGTAGTTAACACTTTTGAATAAGATTTTAAGTTTTTCATGGCAAGGAGCCTTGGCCACTGCAGGAATTTGTGCTGCTTCTGTAGCACTATATGCTAGTGTATTTGCTCCAAAAGTCAATTTCCATGACGCAAGTTCCGCCGTAGGAGGAACTGCTCCGGACTCTCCCGTAGTGGCTACCCTTCCTATGGATTCTACGAAGAAAAAATCAAAAGACTCTTCTAATTCCGTTCAAACCGATACCAATAGTTTACACTATCCTATTAAGGTTAATCCTGATGATCCATATAAAAATACCAAAAACACCAGTATTGACCTCAAAAATCCTCCGGCGATAGAAAGAAAAAAGGATATTGATACCTCATTAAAGTATTATAAAATTAATACTTCAGTTGGTGATGAAGACTTAACAAATGAACAATATGTTCCTTTTAAGGAATCAAATAAACAAGATACCAAAACTTGGATTCAGGATTATTTCAAAAAAAGAACCCAAGCGCAACCGGCCACCATTCAAAAATCATTACTTCCGCCAAAAATTGTCAACCAATCTATTCTGGGTGATTTATTCGGGGGCTTAGTAGATATTCAACCCAGAGGTACCGCAGAATTAACCTTTGCCGGTGATATTAATAGAATTAAAAATCCTAACTGGTCTTTAAGTGAACAAAGTACCACACAATTTAAATTTGATCAAAAACTTAATTTAAATGTAGTAGGAAATATAGGTAACAGAATTAAATTAGGTATTAACTATAATACGGATGCAAGTTTCGATTTCCAAAACCAAAAGAAAATAAATTACCAAGGTCAGGATGATGAAATAATAAAAAGTATTGAACTTGGTGACGTATCTATGCCTGCCAGTAATTCCCTCATTGCAGGTAGTCAAAGTTTATTCGGGGTAAAGGCATCTTTCCAATTCGGAAAATTATTTTTAACCGGCGTTTATTCTCAATCTAAAAGTGAGCATAAAGAAATTACGGTTGAAAATGGTGCACAACGCCAAACTTTTAATATTACTGCTGATAATTATGATGTAAATCGTCACTTTTTCCTGGCACATTATTTCAGGAATCATTATGATGAGTTTAATAATAACTATCCTGCTATGTCGAATATTGTGGTAACAAGGGTAGAAGTTTGGGTAACCAATACCAATGGTAGTGTAAATAATACCAGAAGTGCTGTTGCTTTTATGGACCTTGGTGAAGATACCAATGCCTACAATAAAAAAATTGTTATTAATAGAGTTGCGGCGCCTCCTGATAATAGTACCAATAATTTATATTCTTATTTAACGAGCAATCCTTCTTTCAGAGATAAGAATTCAACTGCTTTATCCTCAAATAGTACTTATTCTGCGGGCTTAGATTATGTAAAAACTGATAATATGCGTCAGTTAAGTGCCAATGAATTTACCATCAACTCACGTTTAGGATATATTTCATTAACCCAACCGCTTCCGGATGGGGCCTCATTGGCTGTAGCTTTTGAATACACAGTTAATGGCGTAAGGTATCAAGTTGGTGAATTTGCACGTGATGTGCCTAATGACCCGAATAAACCAAATGTAATTTTTGTAAAAATGCTGAGAGGTATTAATACAAGAACTACTATTCCAATTTGGAGATTGATGATGAAAAACATTTACTCTTTTGGTGGTTATCAGGTACAACCTACTGAATTTAAAATGCAGGTTATTTATGAAGATAATAAAAGTGGATCTTTCTTAAATTATCTTCCGGTTCCTACGCAAAAAAATATTGACGGATTACCATTAATTCGTGTTCTTGGTTTAGACAGATTCAACTCCATACAAGAAGCAAAACCTGATGGTAATTTCGACTTCTTAGATGGATATACCATTAATGCCTCCCAAGGGCGAATTATCTTCCCGGTACTTGAACCATTCGGTAAAAATTTATTGGATAGTTTCCATGATAAAACATTGGGAGAAACTTTTGTTTACGACTCTCTATATTCCACTACCCAATCCGTAGCTAAGCAACAAACCAACAAAAATAAATTCTCCCTCCGAGGTTCCTACCAAGGAGCCTCCGGTTCCGATATCTCATTAAATGCTGTGAATGTTCCTCAGGGCTCGGTAAAAGTATATGCCGGCGGACAAGAACTTAGAGAAAATATAGACTATACAGTGGATTACACTTTAGGTCGCGTAAAAATCATTAACCCCGGAATTGCAAATTCCGGCTCCGTAATTAGAGTATCTCTGGAAAGCAATACCTTATTCAGCATCCAGCAAAAAACATTAATGGGCATGCGGGCTGAATATAAGTTTAATAAAGACCTTTACTTAGGAAGTACTTTAATGTACCTGCGTGAAAGACCACTCACTCAAAAAGTAAACGTTGGTGAAGAGCCGATCAGAAACTTAATGTGGGGATTGGATGGTAGCTATTCCAAAGAATCAAGGTTCTTAACGCAACTAGTTAATAAGCTACCGTTTATTAATACCAAAGAAAAATCCACCTTTTTTGCAAAAGCTGAATTTGCACAAATTATTCCAGGTCACCCGGTATTAATTAATGACCCGGGGGAAACCGGTGGGGTATCCTATATTGACGATTTTGAAGGCAGCGAAGTACCCTATGATTTGCGTTTAGGAAATTATTGGGTAATGTCCAGCACTCCTACCCATGTTGCAAAATTTCCGGAAGCCGATAGTACCAATAAATGGTCCTATAATTTTAACAGGGCCAAATTATCATGGTACACCATCGATCCGTTGTTCTTTAGAAATAACAGCTTAACGCCGGACTATGTGAAAGCTGATAAAAACATGCAGAGTAATCATTACATGCGTGAGGTTTTAGAAACAGAAGTATTCCCTAACAAACAATTACCTAATGGGGTACCGGGTACTTTGCCTACGTTTGATATGGTTTATTATCCGAAAGAAAGAGGCCCGTATAACTTCGATACCCGTGTAGGTGAAATTGATAATAACGGTCGCTTTATACATCCGGAAAATAAATGGGCCGGTATTATGCGCAAAATTGAAACCACAGATTTTGAAGCGGCAAATATCGAGTACGTTGAAATGTGGGTACTTGATCCTTTTATTTATAATAAAGGAGCTAACGGCGGAGAATTGTATGTACAATTAGGAAATATCTCTGAAGATATTTTGAAGGATGGTCAAAGAAGCTGGGAAAACGGGCTTCCTAAAACATCCACCCCTCAAAATGTGGATACTACCGTATGGGGAAGAATTCCTAATGGTATCCAAGTAACCAATGCATTTGATAATGACCCAACCTCTCGTCAATACCAGGACGTAGGTTATGATGGCTTAGGTCCATCCACCGGCGACGCCAATAATGATGCAGACGAAAAAGCATTTTATGCTCCTTATATTAATCAATTAAAAGCAAGATTAGCCACCGGATTCAATCAGAATGTTTATAATAAATTAGTTTCTGACCCTTCCGGTGATAACTTCCATTTTTATACCGGCGCAGATTATAATGCCAATAAAACAGATGTTATTACTTGTTATAAAAACTTTAATAATCCTCAGGGCAATACTCCTATCTCCACCAACGGCAATACAGTAGGATATGGTTCTTCCAATCCGGATGATGAAGACATTAATAGGGATTATACACTATCTCCGCCTAACGAAGATTATTACGAGTATAAACTTAAAATAACCCCGTCTTCCTTAGTTAAAGATAAAAACTTTGTGACGGATGTTTTGCAAATTCCGGTAACCTTGAAAAATGGTAAAACGGAAACAGTAACTTGGTACCAAATTAAAATCCCGATTAATAGCTACACTAATAAAGTTGGAAGCTTAACCGATTTTAAATCGATTCGTTATATGCGGATGTATATGACAGGATTTACCGATTCTACCATTTTACGTTTTGCACAATTACAATTAATCAGAAGTGATTGGAGAAAATATATTTTTGCTTTGAACAGTGCAGGACCTTATGTGACTACAGATCCTAATCCTGCTGACTTCACGGTATCCACAGTAAGTATTGAACAGAACTCGCACCGTAGGCCGCCATACGTTATCCCTCCGGGCGTTCAGCGTACTATTGACCAAAGCACCCCTGACCAAATCCAACAAAATGAGTCATCCTTATCCTTGAAGGTATGTAACCTTGCCGACGGCGATGCAAAAGCAGTATTTAAAACGACTACTCTGGATGTCCGCTTATATAAAAAATTAAAAATGTATGTGCATGCCGAAGGTGCAAATCTTCACGATAATGACATGCATATTTTTATCAGAATGGGTACTGATTTAACCGGCAATTATTATGAATATGATATGCCGTTAAAAGTTACTGCATTAAATGCCACCAGCAAAGATGCTATTTGGCCTTCTGATAATAATATTATACTTCAATTATCTGATTTATATGGCGCAAAACAACAAAGAGATTTAGATCATGTGAGTTTATTACTGCCATATTTAAGACCGGCCTCTGATGGAAAAGGCACAGTATCGGTCATTGGTAATCCTGATTTAGGAAATATCAAATCTATCCTCATCGGTGTCCGAAATCCAAAAGATAATGGTCAACCCGTTTGCGGTGAAGTATGGGTGGATGAATTGCGTGTAACCGATTTCGATGAATCCGGAGGTTGGGCAGCCAATGCCACAGTTAAAGCTAAACTAGCCGATGTTGGTACCCTCGCATTTTCCGTCAATAGAAGAACGATAGGTTTTGGGAATATAGACCAAAGTGTACAGCAAAGAAGCCAAAGTGATACCAGAGGTTTAGATTTTGCCTCCTCTTTGGAATTGGGTAAATTCTTGCCGACCAAATTAATTAAAATCCCGATGTATTATACCTATTCTCAAACGGTAAGTACACCACGATTTAATCCTTTGCGACAAGACCTCCCATTCCAGGATGTAATTAATGCATACAGCCAATCGCCGGCTAAGCAGGATTCTGTACTGAAGGCTAATCAGGATTATTCTTCGCGAACGAGCTTGAACTTTACTAATATTCAAAAAATTCGAGGGCCTAATCAGAAAAAAACACATTTCTGGGATATTGAAAATTTCTATGCTACCTATGCCTATTCGGAAGTTTATAAACGAAATATTGAAAAAGTTTATGACTATGATAGAAATTATAGAGCCATTGTAGGCTACGCTTATACTTTCCCTACCAAAACCATTACACCGTTTAAAAAGAAAGGAGATACCAAAAAAAATAATCCATTCTTTAAATTAATAACTGATTTTAATTTTAACTATTTACCGACCTCCTTTAGTACCAGTGCAGAAGTATTAAGACATTATAATGAAATTTTATATCGGAATACGGATGATTATAAGGCCATCATCGTTCCGCTTTATGATAAGAGTTTAAAAATGAATAGAAAATATGATTTCCGGTGGATGCTCACCAAATCATTGAAGTATTCATTCTCGGCAGGAGCTACTTCAAGATATGATGAAAGAGATGGAAATATTGGCGTGAGCGAATTGGTAGATAGCATTCGCAAAGGTGGCATCATGCAGGATTATTCGGAGCTTAATAATGTAACTTATGATGTTCCGATCAGTAAACTACCCTACATGGATTTTGTCACCTTACAGACAACTTATCAAGGACAATATCATTGGAGCGGGGCATTCCCTGCACGACCTGAATTAGGTGCTACCATTTCTAATTCCCAAACAGAAAGTGGAAACTTGCAACTTAATATGCTGAATCTTTATAACAGGGTAAAATTCTTTAAAACTATTTTATCCGGAAAAAGTTATGCCGATTTAAAACGTCAGGAAAAACAAAAAGAGCTCAATGATAAGCGAGCCAAACAAGGAATTGATACGACTGCAAAACCTAAAAAGGTACAATATAATGGCGGTGCAATAAAATTAGCGGAAGGCCTTACCAAAGTATTACTGAGCCTTCGCTCTGCTTCATTAACTTATTCTGCCAATGATGGTACTGCCTTACCGGGTTTCCGATATTCGCCTACCTTCCTAGGCATGGACCAAAAAACAGGTGATTATAATGCGCCCGGATTTAAGTTTACCACCGGCTTACAGGAAAGCGCCACACAATTATTATCACGTGCCCGGGCCAATAACTGGATAACGCAGGATACCAACCTCTCGGCATACTTTTTACGAAACCATGGTACCAATATTACCGGTCAGGCCACCTTGGAGCCTATTAAAAACTTCCGTTTAACGGTGGATTTCTCGAGAAAAGAAAGTCTAAATCATTCTTCCATTTATAAATGGAACGGTACGGACTTCGTGGAACAAAACCCTATTGATGCCGGTAGCTTTACCATGTCCTATTTTGCCATGAGTACTGCTTTTGCAAATAATGATGCTACCTTTAATAGATTTGAATCTTACACAAAGATTATGTCGCATCGACTGGCAAATGCCAATCCGCATGCCCGTAATAAAGGTGATGATAGCGCAGGATATGCCGTAGGATATGGACAGGCACAACAAGAAGTAATTCTTTATTCCTTCTTGGCTGCCTATACCGGCAAGGATATTAATACGGCCAAAATGATCGCATTCCCTTCTATTCCTTTGCCTAATTTTAGATTAAATTATACCGGGCTAAGCAACTTGCCGGGCATTAAAAAATACGTAAAAACACTAAGTATTACCAGTGGTTATCGATCTACCTATACAGTAGCAAATTATCAAAGTACTTTGGGTTGGGATCCTAATACGGATCCTATAAAAGGCAAAAACCTGGACCCGCAATTCCGGATTGATAATTTCTCCATGACGGAAGATTTTTCACCATTACTGGGAATAGATATTGCTTGGATCAATAAATGGACTTCAAAATTTGAATATCGCAGAAGCCGTAATATTGCTTTCTCGATGTCGAACTTAACCATGACAGAAATTGCCACCAGTGAATTTGTAATTGGTGCAGGATATCGGACCAATAAGTTGCTCTTACCTTTCCGGGTCAGCAGAAAGAAAACTTATTTAATGAATGACTTTAACTTTAGGCTGGATTTATCTATCAGGGATAATCAAACTAATCTCAGGGTACTGAATCAAACCACTTCACAGCCTTCCTCCGGTGCCCAAGTAATCAGTTTAAAACCTGCTATAGACTATACCCTGAGCAAGTCATTATTACTGAAAATATTTTATACCCAAAATATTACCAATCCTCATGTATCTAATCAATACCCTACTACCCAAATCCAGTTTGGATTTAGCCTAAGGTACACTTTGGCACCATAGCAGGGCAAAAATAAAAAGTAAAGCTTTTTTAATGATTGGCAGTACTCATCAGGAAGGCCTTCATAAATTCGTTGAGGTCTCCATCCAATACCCCCTGGGTATCGGAAGTTTCTACGCCTGTACGCAAATCTTTAACCAACTTATAAGGATGCAATACATAGTTCCGGATTTGAGAGCCCCATTCAATTTTTTTCTTAGACGCTTCAGTCTTATCACGGGCATCATTTTGCTTTTGTAATTCCAATTCGTACAACTTGGATTTTAAAAGTTTTAATGCCTTTTCTTTATTCATTAATTGCGAGCGCTCTTGCTGACATTCTATAATAATTCCGGTAGGCGCATGGTGCAAACGCACCGCCGTTTCTACTTTATTTACATTTTGTCCGCCTGCTCCGCCGGAACGAAAAGTATCCCAGCTGATATCGGAAGGATTTATTTCTATCTCAATAGAATCATCTATTAACGGATAAGTAAAAATAGAAGCAAAAGAGGTATGCCTGCGTGCATTAGAATCAAATGGAGATATGCGTACCAAACGGTGAACGCCTATTTCAGCTTTGAGGTAGCCGTAAGCAAATTCCCCGTCAAATTCTAAGGTAGCAGATTTAATTCCTGCACCATCTCCTTCTTGGTAATCTATCTCGGTGAGTTTATAACCATTGCTTTCTCCCCACATTCTATACATTCTATACAACATGGCTGCCCAATCCTGACTTTCTGTTCCTCCTGCACCGGAATTAATTTCCAGCACGGCTGACATTTGGTCTTCTTCTCCACTCAACATATTTTTGAATTCCAAATCTTCCAAGGCTTTAAAGGCAATGGCATATTGTGCATCCACTTCGTCCTCGCCGGCTTCCCCTTCTTTATAAAATTCATAAATCACATGGAGGTCATCCACCTTTTGTTGCAAAGCATAAAAGGCCAAGGCCCAACTTTTAAGGCTTTTTCCTTGACGTAATAATTTTTCTGCTTCTTTAGGCTCGTCCCAAAAATTGGGTGCTAATGATTGCTCTTCAATTTCCTTTAACTTGTTTTCCTTACCGGCAATGTCAAAGATATTGTTTTAAAGCCCCGGTGCGGGACTGTAGTTCACGAAATTGGTCTGGTGTCATCATAACACGGCAAAATTACAAAATATTATTTTAGCACCTCCTGCCATGATTAAACAGGTATTTTGATTTTAGGCTTTTAACAATTCGGCTGCTTTTTCATGCCCTAAGCTCGCCGCTTTATGCCAATCCTCCTGTGCTAAAGCATTTTTTCCCAATAAGGATTGTACTACTCCCCTATTAAAATATGCCTGTGTCATTTTAGGATTTAAGCGTAAGGCATCTGTATAATCTGATACGGCTTCAGCATAGTTTTTTAATTGGTAATGCGCAGAGCCCCTGTAAAAATAATAATCTGCCGCCTCATTTAGCAATAGGGCCTGACTAAAATTCCTGATAGCAATATCATATTCTTTTAGTGCATAATAACATAAACCCGTTTTGTATTGAGCACCTTCCATTGGGAACAGCGAAATATCCTTATTATTTTGCACCAAGGCAAATGCAGATTCAAAAAGTTCTACGGCCTCACGGTACAATTTTGTTTGGATAGATTCCAAACCTAAACTGTACAATTTATTTGCCTTTACTATTTCAGTGGATACTTTAAGTTGGACGGTATTTTTTACCGGAGGGGCTTCCACATCAAGTTCAATTTTCTTTTTTTGTTCCTTAATCTCTGCACGTGCTTTGGCCGCCGCAGCTCTCACCTTCCGCAACTTATACAGCTCTTCCTTCAGTTGATTGTATTCTTCTCGCCCATCGATTAAACGTTGTTCCAATTGTCGGAAATTATTCACCTTGGTACTAAAATCACTTACCCGCTCATCAATAAAAATATCTTCAGGTCTTATTTTTGATTTTAAAATCATGCCTTCAAAAGTTTTGCATCTGCTCATGGCTACATAAGTCTGCCCACCTGCAAATGCTCCCTTTCCTAAATCTATAATTACTTTATCAAAGGTTAAACCTTGACTTTTATGAATCGTAACTGCCCAGGCCAAGCTTAAGGGATATTGTTTAAAGGTACCCTTTAGGTTTTGAGTTATTTTTCTGGCCTGACGATCGAAAGTATATTCTTGATTTTCCCAAGATTCCGGTATTACTTCATGAATATCGCCATTCTCTAAAATAACTTCCACTTTATCCTCCGCCAAAGCATGAATTTTGGCTATAGTTCCATTGACCCACCGTTTTTCCTGATCATTTTTTAAAAACATCACTTGGGCATCTTCCTTCAATACCAAAACTTCTTCCGCAGGGCATCTTCTTACATCAAATTCTCCTTCAATACTTCCGTTAAATTTGTATTCCTTTCCGCTTAATCGTTCCAGTTTTGTTTTATTAACAGTTGCAGCCAAATCATTTCTGCTGGTAAGGGTAATCGTATAGTCACTGGAGCGCTCCGCTTCCATGGGAAGACATCTGCTGTTTAAACGATGCAAATCTTCTTCCTCCATGCTGCCATTTCTAATTTTATCCAGCAGGTTTACGAATTCTTGCTCTTTCTGACGATAAACTTGTTGCAATTCTATCCCTAATAAATCATCATTTCTAAATACTTGCGCATCAAAAAAGAATGAACTGGCATACATTTCTTCCATGATGGCATGTTCCTCGGAACCCTTTTTCATCACCGGTTCCAATTGAAACATATCTCCGATAAAAATCACTTGTTTTCCACCGAAGGGCTGTGAAGGAAATAATCCGTTTCTGCGCAAGGAAGTATCAATGGCATCAATTAAATCGGCACGTACCATACTTACCTCATCAATCAGTAAGGTATCCATTTCTTCAATCAGTTTGCGCTTGGGATGCCCTCTATGAAATTGTGGAATGTCCTCATCATCGCGCATTAAAGGACGCAAGGGCAATCCAAAAAAAGAATGAAGAGTTACACCGCCTACATTCATGGCAGCAATACCCGTAGGGGCTACTACTACAAAATTTTTAGGAACGGTTTCCAGTACATAACGCAATAAGGTTGATTTACCTGTACCTGCTCTTCCTGTTATAAATAAATTATGATTAGTCTCCGCAATGAGCTGATAGGCTATTTTAAATTCATAATTATCATCATCAATTTGAGCGGGAATTGCGAGCATCTTACAAAGATATTAGGGAATATTGAATTTTGATGATTTGTTTATTGCATAAGAACATTTGGTTTTAGTCTTAACAATAAATTTTATTCCCAAATAATCGTTTTAAATTGATGAATAGTTTCAATGGGATTTGGTGTATTGAATACTGCATTTCCGGCTACCAATACATTGGCTCCTTTTCTAAGTAATAAACTTGCATTTTCCATACTTACGCCACCATCTATTTCAATTAAAGTTTTACTCTGATGTTCATCAATTAAGGTTCTTAATTCACGCAATTTAGTAATGCTATGATCAATAAATTTTTGTGCCGCAAAGCCCGGATTGACCGACATTAATAATACCATATCCAAATCACTGATAATATCTTTCAATAAACTTACCGAAGTATGCGGATTAATGGCAACGGCAGCCTTCATTCCTTCTTCTTTTATTTGGTGTATGGTTCTGTGCAAATGTGTACAAGCTTCATATTGTACCGTTAGAATATCCGCACCCGCAGCTTTAAAATCTTTAATATAACGCTCCGGTTGTGTAATCATTAAATGGACATCCAGCGGCTTTTTCGCTACTGATTTTATTTGCTTAATGATAGAAAATCCAAAGGTTAAATTTGGGACAAAAACTCCATCCATGACATCCACATGAATCCAATCGGCTTCGGATTGATTGAGCATGGTAATGGCATCCCCTAAATGGAGGAAATCTGCTGATAATATTGAAGGCGCTAGTTTGTAAGACATAGTGCAAAGATAAATTATTTTAAATTCTAACTTTTCAAAAAAGTAAGGGGCCTTAACTCAATTCTGAAATGATCTTTATTTGCATAAGAATAGGATTCCAACCTTCACCATTATTGGAAGCTTCCTGATATCGACTGTCACCATCAGCTACTTTGTTATAATCCCCTTGGGTAACGATAAGTTCTGTACCGTTTTCTTCTTCCTTTAAATCATAAGTCACCGTCAAATAATTTTCAGGAACATCAGGAATTAACGGATTATTTGGGTCAATGGTAGTATAAGATAAGTGCTTACCGGGAACTATTTTTAAAATATTTCCTTTTACAGCAATCATTTCTTTGCCTTCCCAAAGCATTTTCCATTCCAAGGAACTACCTTCTTTCCAATCTGATACGGTTTCACAACCGAACATATATTTTTTTGTTTCTTCCGGATTGACCAACACATTCCAAACATTATTTGGTGAAGCTTTGATACTTATTTTGTTAGTAATTAATAAAGGTTCTTTCATGGGGTTCATTTTCTATATCGGGATGAAAGAGCAATTTACACAAATATTGTATGCCTAAGTAAGCGATCAAAAAAAAGCCCCTGCACAAGGCAAGGGCTAAATATTATTTAATTTACTAAAATTAGTTTTGTTCTGTATTTCCGCCTTGGGAATCATGATCCGGACGTGGTGCATTGTTTTCGCCGCCTTCATTGGGACGATCATTACGAGGGCCACGATCATCTCTGCGCGGACCTCTATCGTCTCTACGCGGGCCACGGTCATCTCTGCGAGGACCACGATCATCCCTACCTCCGCCACGTCTATCATCTCTGCCACCACCTCTGCGGTCATCGCTTCTTGGCGCCCTTTCTCTTTCTACATATCCTTCAGGTTTTGGTAATAAAGCTTTGATGGAAAGTCTGAATTTTCCTGTTTTAGGATCAATTTCCAATAATTTCACATCTACTTCATCTCCGGGATTAAATACCCCTTCCATATCCTTTAGATGATCATAACTTATTTCGGAAATATGCAATAAGCCTTCTTTACCCGGTAGGAACTCTACAAAAGCACCAAAGCTTTGAATAGAAACTACCTTTCCATGGTAGGTTGCACCTACTTCAGGAACGGTACAAATAGCCTGAATCCATTGTACAGCTTTATCTAAAGCTTCTTTATCAGAGGAAGAAACTTCCACATGACCCATGCCGTCCACTTCATCAATGGAAATAACTGCACCGGTTACTTTTTGAATTTCTTGAATAACGCTTCCACCTTTACCAATTACGGCACCGATAAAGTCTTTATCAATAGTAAATCGTTCCATACGAGGAACGAAAGCTTTATAATCTTCTCTGGCTTCTGATAATACGGAATTCATGATGCCAAGTATATGAAGTCTTCCTTCCTTAGCTTGCATCAAAGCTTCTTCCAATACCTTATAGCTAAGACCATCTACTTTTAAGTCCATCTGGCAAGCGGTAATCCCGTCAGCCGTACCGGTTACTTTGAAGTCCATATCGCCCAGGTGATCTTCATCTCCTAAAATATCAGATAAAACGGCGTATTTACCATTTTCTCCGGAAATTAATCCCATCGCAATACCGGAAACAGATTTCTTTAATTTAATCCCTGCATCCAACATAGCTAAGCATCCGGCACAAACCGTAGCCATAGAAGAGGAACCGTTGGATTCCAAAATATCCGCCGTAATACGAACGGTATAAGGATTGATTTCCTCGGAAGGTAACATCGGTTTTAAAGCACGTAATGCAAGATTACCATGACCTACTTCTCTACGTCCGGGACCGCGACTTGGTCTTACCTCGCCCGTAGAAAATCCGGGAAAATTGTAGTGTAATAAAAATTTATTGTATCCTTTAAATAAGGCACCATCGATCATTTGTTCATCCAACTTGGTACCTAGGGTAACGCTGGCCAAACATTGTGTTTCGCCACGTTGGAATAAGGCCGAACCATGCACGGTAGGAAGTAAATCGGTTTCCGCCCAGATACCGCGTACCTCATTAAGTTTACGACCGTCCAAACGCACACGATGATCCAAAACCATATTACGCATTACTTCCTTTTTCAATTTGGAATAATACTTTTTAATACTGGAAATATGGGCCTTTTCCTCATCAGTTTCTTTAGGAAGTAAAGTTAAATGCTCTTCTAATAAGGCAGCAAATGCATCGGTACGCACTTGCTTGCTGGAAGGATTGATGCAGATGGCATGTAATTTTTCAGCAAATATTTCGCGAACTTTAGCTAATAATTCTTTATCGTCTTCTTCAAGTTTAACAATCATTTTTTCCTTGCCGCATTGGGCACGGAAAGCTATTTGTGCTTCGCATTGTTTCTTGATGGCCTCATGTGCAATTTTAATTGCTTCCAACATGGTGGCTTCACTGACTTCTTTCATTTCCCCTTCCACCATATTGATGTCATTGGCAGATCCGGAAACGATAATATCTAAGGTAGCATTTTCTAAATCTTGCAGGTAAGGATTAACGACAAACTTGCCATCAATTTGCGCCACACGAACTTCAGAAATTGGGCCTTCAAAAGGGATATCAGAAACGGTAAGCGCAGCAGAAGCGGCCAAGCCGGCCAAGGCATCCGGTGCCACATTGCCATCCGCAGAAAGCAAAGTAATGGCCACTTGAACATCATTGCGGAATCCATCTGCGAATAAAGGACGCAAAGCCCTATCCACCAAACGACTGATTAACACTTCATAGTCAGACAATCTGGCTTCACGTTTAAAAAAACCACCCGGGAAACGCCCGGTGGAAGCATATTTTTCTTGATAATCAACCATAAGAGGGAAGAAATCAATTCCTTCTCTAGGTTCAGGACTAGCTACTACGGTAGCCATTAAAATCGTATCATCCATACGAACGGTAACACAACCATTCGCAAGCTTTGCTAATTTTCCGGTTTCGAGGGTAATAGTTCTACCGTCTTCCAGGGTAATAACCTGGGTAAACACCTGAGGTTTATTCATTTTATCAGTATATATAATTGTAATCTAAATGGCTATAAATAAAAAAGGCGGATATTTAAACCGCCTCTTTTTTGCCAGTAATTTATTTTCTAATTCCTAACTTGCTGATAATCTCCCTATAACGGAAGATGTCTTCGCGCATTAAGTAATTGAGTAGTTTTCTTCTTTTACCTACAAGCTTCAACAAACTTCTTTGCGTTCCGAAATCTTTACGATTCTTCTTCAAATGTTCTGTTAAATGATTGATACGGTGGCTAAATAGGGCGATTTGGCTCTCTGCCAATCCTGTATTTTCCTTAGTCTTTCCGTATTCCTGGAAAATTTCCTGTTTTTTCTCAGTTGATAAGTACATTGTTTCTTCTTAATCTTAATATAGCCCGCAAAATTAATGATTTTTTGCGGAAACATACAATATATTTCATTAATTTTATGCAATAAGCTGATAATCATTTTTTAATGACGTGGATTTCGTGTGGTTTTAGTTCATGTTAAAATTCAATTTATTCACATGGAGTTGGAATTAACATAAATTCAGCACCTATTGGTGCTTCAAAATTTTTATCAATTTCTATAGTATTACTTGCCCTCAAGGAAACCTTATCTCCCGAAGAAAGTACAGTATTTGAAGTTCCGGTAATTTGAATGGCGCTTTTTACGCCATAGGTATATGTCGATGGATCAAGTTTACTTAGGACTAAAGTGGATCCACTACAATCATCCATATTAAGTTTCCATACTCTTACAAAATCTAGTTCCAAATTGTAAGGAAATGTCTGAGTAGATGGAAAGCTTGACGTACTTACTAATTGAAGACAATCATTTATTATACTGCTGAAACCGCCGGGAGTTAAAGTAATATAAAGTCCCGTTTGCAAAAAAGTAGAAAAATCTGCATAAGTTGTCTTTACTGGTTTATCATCAATATAAAAAATTGCTTTAGATGGCCCCCACTCAAGACCGAAGGTATGCCAACCATAATTATTAGCACTATTTTGAGTAAAATCCACTGAGGGAAAATACAGTTGTGATGCCTTACTTTTATGAATTGGATTATTTGGGGTACATGCACTTCCAGAATTATAGGTATTAGAAACTCCTACCTGGCCGGGGTAATCATAAAAGTCATTATCGTAATTATACCAAGTATGTGTAGACCATTTTTCCAGATGCGTACTGCATGTAAATGTATAATTGTATTCATTCATTTCTATAATATCAAATTCAGTTCTTCTATCTAAAACGGGATCATAAGAATTTGACCAAAAAGTTGCCCCAATAGCACTGGTTGATAATTGCGGTACACGCATTCTGATTTCTAAATAACCATATTTAGTATATATTTGATATATATTACCAGTTATTGAATTTAATAAACTTGAAGTATAATTATAGGTATTACCGGAATAACTTGAATTCCCGGGAGTAAAAGGACTTGATTCATGGATAGCTGAAATAGTCATGATTCCATTGGTAGCATCAAATGTAAAATTATGTCCATAATCACTTTCGTCAGTAAGATACATATTACAACCACTCATACTTCCTAAATTAGCACAATGGCTATACGTCTTGCATATCCAATGGGCATTTAGTTTAAAATCACTAAAATTACGATATGTAAATTCATCATACCTATAGGGAATAGTACCCCAATTTTTATCATTTAAAGGGGTTTGTGCATTTAGTTGATTAATATAACAACTTAAAGAAAAAACTAAAAAAATAATGTTTTTCATATCCTTACTCAATTTCAATTTTACCGCTTCCTAAAACTTTATTGTTTTCCTCCAACCTATAATAATAAATACCGGAGGACATCCTGCCTTTTTGAAGTTCTATATGAGCCGTCATAATATTTTCCTTGGTATATATTTCCTGACCTTTTATGGAATATATATGAAGGGTGCCCTTGTTTAAGGGTCTTTCAAAATCCATACTGGCACTATGCTTAAATGGATTGGGGTATACTTTTACTCCAAAGGCATTTTGATTTGAAATAAAAGTATGCTCCTCCGGTTTTATTCCTGTTATTTCGCTTAAAGCTCTTCTATATATAAGACCATCAAGACCCATAAAACCAACGAAAATGTAATTGCCTAATATGGTGACTCCTGTTACATCTTTTCCTAATGGTAAACCATCATTTACTTGTTTCCAATGCATTCCGCTATCCAAGGAGATCCATACCCCACCATACATGCTCGCTGCAGCAGCAACAATGTGACTATCTGTGGTAATTTGGATAACATTATCTATGGAATTGAGTACTTTAAACCATGTATTAATGCTATCCTTACTTATATATATTTCATTATTTCCAGTTGCAGTAATTATCGTATTGGCTATGGAAAGGATTCTGTAACCAACCGGACAACTGTCTCTTTTTTGAATCCAATGTAAACCATGATCATAGGTAACAAAGGAGTAAATACCATAAAATACATAGGTTTTATTGCCTAGGTTTACGAAACTGTAAAGTTCGGAAGTACAAAATAAACACGAAGGTTTTTTGATACCGGAATCCGAGGGGATCCAATGCTGTCCATTATCCTTTGAAATATATATGCTGTCATAACCGGTAGTGATGATAATATTTGAGCCACTACATACAATATTCTTTACATCTATGCCTTTCAGCGGTAAATTTCCCGACCGTTTCCATGTTTTACCACTATCAGCGGAGTAATATACTCCATAAATTAAATTTGCAGTGAATATTAAAGAATCTTTAGCTACGAAGGAAAAACAAGCCTTCATAGCGTCCGATGTATCTACAAATTGCCATGTTCTACCTGTATCCTTTGAAAGTATTATGCCATGAGTTGAACTTACCAGAATATTTCCTCTATAAGTAAAAATAGGATATGTAGAACTCGCCTTTGAGCCTAAACCTGCTACTTTCTGCCATTGTGCCTGTAGCGGTAAAATATAAAACAAGCATCCGAAAAGGATACAGGAAGTTTTAAAATTAAAAATATTTTTATATTTTATTTTTATGGACATGATCCTGCAAGTTAATCAAATAATTTTATTTTCTTTGTTAAAAGAAGCAATTGTTCATCGCAAAGAAAAATTTTTTTACAAAAATTTGTAACTAATCAAAAAAGCAATATCTTTGCGGTCGAATTAAGTTCTTTTATTTTTTAGCAGCTTATCCAGAAAGACCGAGGGACAGGCCCGATGACGTCTTAGCAACCATTTCTTTTTCAATGATTTATTGAAAAAATTCAAGGTGCTAACTCCTGCTCAATTTAGAGATAGATAAGCCGTAATGAGATGTAAATATCAAACAATTTGTATATTAAAACCTCTTCCGGCTTACTGGAAGAGGTTTTTTTATGTGCATTACCATACATTTGGTGAATGCAAAAAAATCTATTTCAGTAAGTAAAATTTCCTAGCCTTTCCGGCTAAGCTGCATAGCATTGTTACTTAAAAATTTTACAATATGCAGTTAGAAACTCAAATTATTCACAACATCCCGGTAGATGAACTTACCGGTGCTATTTCTGTTCCTATTTATCAAACTTCCACCTATGTACAGGAGGCTCCGGGAGTACATAAAGGATTTGATTATTCCAGAACCAATAATCCTACCCGTGCAGCACTGGAAAAACTCGCTGCCTCTTTAGAACAAGGCGATGCCGGATTTGCTTTTGCCAGTGGCCTGGCTGCCATTGATGCCGTAGCTAAACTCCTTAAAGCCGGGGATGAAATTGTGGCCGTGGATGATATATACGGTGGCGCCTACAGAATTTTTACACATATTTATAGTAAATTCGGTATCCGCATTAAATATGTAAATACTACTTCCGTAGAAAATATAGTAAATGCAATCAGTCCGGCCACTCGATTTATATGGATTGAAAGTCCTACCAACCCTACCCTTAAAATTTCAGATATTGCAGCCATTGCCAAAATCGCCCATGCCAATAATGCTTATTTAGTAGTAGATAATACTTTTGCCTCCCCTGCATTGCAGCAACCCATTGCCCTGGGTGCAGACATTGTCATCCACAGTGCTACCAAATACTTAGGCGGACATTCCGACCTCATTGCAGGATTAGTCATTACCAAACATAAAGAGCATAGTGAGCAAATTAAATTTATTCAAAATGCATCAGGTACCATACTTGGACCTTTTGATTCCTGGCTCGTTATTCGTGGCATTGAAACCTTAAGCTTGCGCGTAGAAAAACACTGTGCCAATGCACTGAAGATTGCACATTATCTGACCACAGAAAGTGCCATCGAAAATTTATATTATCCGGGATTAACTTCCCATATTAACCACGAAGTAGCCAAAAAACAAATGAGTGGTTTCGGCAGCGTCATTTCATTTTCATTGAAGGAAAATACCATAGAAGCGGCAGAAGCTTTAGTCACCGCTACTAAATTATTTAAGTTAGCGGAAAGCCTTGGCGGAGTTAAAAGTTTGGTATGCCATCCCGCACAAATGACGCATAAATCGATTCCGGCAGCACAACGCCAAGCTGCAGGTGTTGCAGATAGTTTGGTTCGATTGAGTGTGGGTTTAGAAAACGCAGAAGATTTAATTGAAGATTTGAAACAGGCATTTAAAAAAATTAAAAACTAAATGAGAAATCACATTAAATTGGGTGTATTCGGATTTGGCTGTGTAGGTCAAGGACTCTATGATGTATTGCATAAAACACAAGGCATAAAAGCAGAAATTGTAAAAATATGCGTTAAAGACAAAACTAAAAAAAGAAGTCTGCCGGAAACCTTATTTACCTATACCAAAGAGGAGCTGTTGTTTCATCCGGACATCAATGTAATTGTAGAATTGATTGATGATGCGGATGCGGCATTTGAAATTGTTGCTACTGCTTTAAAAAATAAAAAAGCCGTAGTTACAGCCAATAAAAAAATGATAGCGGAACACTTTGAAGAATTATTTCAATTGCAGCAAGAATATGGGGTGCCCTTATTATATGAGGCAGCCTGTTGTGCCAGTATTCCCATTATCCGCAATTTGGAAGAATATTACGACAATGATTTATTAAATAGCGTGGAAGGAATATTTAACGGTTCTACTAATTATATATTGACCAAAATATTCAGTGAAAATTTAAATTTCCAAACCGCCTTACAACAAGCACAAGCCTTGGGATTTGCAGAAAGTGATCCTAAATTGGATGTAGAAGGATTTGATCCTAAGTTTAAACTTTCCATCGTATTAACCCATGCCTTTGGAATCTTCATTAAGCCGGAGCAAATATTTCATTACGGAATCCAAAATATCTCAGAATTTGATATTAAATATGCGCGTGAAAAAGGTTATAAAATTAAATTGGTAGCTTCTTGCAGAAAAATTGAAAATAAAATATATGCCGCCGTATTCCCAAAGTTTGTACAAACCAATGATAAATTATATAATATTAATTTAGAATATAATGGGATTACTATAGAGAGTATTTTTTCCGAGGATCAATTTTTTGCCGGTAAAGGTGCCGGTAGTTATCCTACGGGTTCTGCCGTGCTGTCGGATATTTCTGCACTGACTTACGGATACAAATATGAATACAAAAAATATTTCCAAAACAATAATCTTACGCTAGATACCCATTTTGGATTAAATGTTTATATCCGCTATTTTGAAGCTGAGGGCTTACCAAATGCAGATTTTTTAAATATACGGGAAAAATATACTTCCGTAAAGGAATCCTATATTATTGGAAAAATAAGCCTCCACACACTGATCAATGCATCGTGGTTGCATAGAAAAGACATTAATATTATTTTACTGCCGGAAGGAATACCTGAGGAAATTTATGAAAACATAAAAACGGTAGAACTCGTGAGTATTTAATAAATGCTCATTTTACAGTGGAGAAAAGGCAAGACTAATCGCTTGCCTTTTCTTTTTTAGCTGAAAATAAATCCATATCCTAAAAAAATAATATATTTGTTACAGGAACAATGGGAAACGGGAAAATGAAAACATTCAAGGTATTATTTTGCCTTGGCATGGGTATTTTTTTACTCAGCAGTTGCGTTGCCATAAGAGATGCCCGCATCCGGGAAAATTCCAAAAAAAATGCTAAAAACACTTCCAAGCATCCTAGTAAAAATACCCCTCCAAATTCAGAAAAGCATGAATCTTATGCTTCTTCCTCCGCCTTGTTGCGAAAATACGAGGAAATCATCGGCATCAGTATTGATCAAAACAGCACACCATTGTATACTTTTATTGATCATTGGATGGGAGTGCCTTATTGTTATGGGGGTAAGAGCATGAAGTGTACAGATTGTTCCGGATTTGTAATGAGTCTGTACAAAGAAGTGTATCAAAAAGACTTACCACATATTGCCCAAAAACAATATGACATCTGTACTAAAGTAAGTCGTAGAAATTTAAAAGAAGGAAATTTAGTATTTTTCGATACGGAAAAAGGGAAGTCAGCCATATCGCATGTTGGTGTTTATTTAGGAAATAATAAATTTGTTCATGCCTCTGCCAGCAAGGGTGTTCGTATTGATGATTTAGAAGAAGAATACTATGCCAAAGCCTATCTGGGCGGAGGTAAACTTTAGAAAGATAAAGTGTTTAGAATTTATATTGTTCTGAACGATTTATTAAATGAAAGAAATGAAACAAAATTTACGCTTTAAACGTATCTTTGTATTACTAATCTAAAAATTCTTTAGGTTAACCCTTATATAAAATTTATTATGGATATCAAGATTTCAAATGCTATATCCTTTATCAGGCTACAACAAATGGCTATAAGAGAGGAAATAAAATCAATTAATAACGCAATACAATTATTATCCGGCAATATCAGTGCTGAACCCTCAGCTCCTGCCATTCGCTATTTAAAACTTGATGATGATCCAACCAAGCGCAGAAGAGGCCGTCCTGCCAAAGTGATTTATGTACAAGAAGATGTACATGAGAAAAAAGAAAAGTTGCGTCTTAATGATAAAATTATCAGAATCCTACGCAGTAAGTATCGTTTTATGCATGATGTGGAACTCGCTACTGCATGTATAAATAACTATGCTTCCGAAAGGGCTTTGAGCAAAGAAGAAGTTTTAGAACGCGTACATCATGCCATTGATGCATTGAAAAGCGAAAATAAAATAATTGAATTTCCGGGTCTGGATTTAAAACGCGTGTATTTTGGTTTTGAAGAATGGCTGGATAGAAACGGAGAAATAGCTCCGGAACATATGTACATCAGCGGAAACTAATTTTCCTAATCGCTCCCAATTAATTATAATTAAAAGGTTAATATTTAGCAGCATTTAATAATGCCTGACCTACATTTGCATTTTTTGCAATTGATTTTCCATTTACTGCTATTACAGTATTAAAAGTTTGCTGTATTTAATAATTCAAAAAAGCCTAAGTAATAATCAATTATTAAGGACCTTTCACTACTTCTAATTTTGCTTGCAACAAATAATTAGAAAAAATGAAAAAATTAATGATGGTATTTTTATTAGCACTAAGTGCAGGAAAAATTTCAGCGCAAACAGAAAATCAACCCATTGCTATATGGGCCTCAGATGCTGGTGGCTTTTCAAACGTGGGATTATTTGAACAATTAGAACTTGGTATGCAAAAAAATAATTTTTGCGTAAGTATCCGTGCCGCAGGAAGTTTAAGTTTTTACCAATCGATGCGAGAATGTGGCATCCAATTTGGCGTGATTAAAGGTGATGAAAAAGTTAGTATCGTAATCAGTGGCGGCATTTCAAAAATATCCGGTACCATAAAAGGCGATATAATCCAAAATGACTTCTTATTTGGTCCCATTTACAATACTGTTCCTTATACTACCTATGGAATGCCCTTAGAACAAAAAATTATTTTTCACGTCAACCCGCATAAATATGTATATTTAGGAATTAATTTGGTGGAAGAAGTCAATCCTTATAACTCCTATTTTGCAGGAATGTTCAGCGTTTATTTCTGGAACTTTAATTATTCGAATACCAAATAAAGGGACACTTAAAAATACTAATGCTCCCTAACTTGTATAATTTTTACCGGACAAGCATTGGCTGCTTTTGGGTTAGGTAATAATTCATCGTCGTGCAATTTTACAGTAAAAAAACCACCTTTTTCTTTTGCACCGATCAAATTACTTTTACCGTCCTTTTTGGACATGACCCAACGTTGAGGTGCCGCTTCCACACAGTAATTGCAACCGATACATTTGGAGCGCGGAAAACTAACGATAATCATGATACAGTACTGATCAGCTTATACAACTTATCGCTGGGACGTATTGGTGTATCCAATTTAAAGCTGCATAAATTGCCTTTTGCAACCGAATTAACACTACCTTCATGACTATGGAGTTCTTCAATTACGGTTTCAATAGCCCCGGTGCTTGGTCCGGTAATTAAAACCCTGTCGCCAACTTTTAATACAGATGAACTAATTAAAAATTCCGCTACCCCAATTTTACTGAAATAATTATTTCCCTTACCTAAAAACACTTTTTGTAAAGTGGCTTTAGAACCCGAAGCATTGGTCCATTCGCCAAGTTCCTGTCCTAAATAATAACCCGACCAAAATCCGCGATGATAAACTTCCTCCAATTTAGCTTTCCAGTGCAAGGCTTTCTCGCGGGTATAGGACCCGTCCAAACAAGCGTCTGCCGCTTGGCGATAACATTCAGTAACTGTTCGTACATATTCCGGACCTTTACCCCGCCCTTCAATTTTTAAAACGGATACTCCGCTATCAATCACTTCGTCTAAAAAATCAATGGTACATAAGTCCTTTGCAGACATAATGTATTCATTATCCAATGCCAATTCATGCCCCTCTTCCAAATCAGTGACGGCATACGTACGCCGGCAATTTTGAATACATGCCCCTCTATTGGCAGAAGCATTATGCGTATGCAAACTCAAATAACATTTGCCGCTAACGGCCATACATAATGCCCCATGAACAAAAATTTCTATTGCTATTAATTGCACAGAAGGTCCCTTTATTTGTTCAGCAGCTATGGTATCTACAATCTTTTTTACTTGAATTAAGCTAAGTTCACGGGCCAGTACAATGGTATCCGCAAAATGTGCATAAAATTTTACCGTTTCAATATTGGTAACATTTAGTTGGGTGGAAATATGCACAGCCATTCCTACCCCATGCGCGTAGGAAATAACCGCCTGATCAGAAGCAATAATGGCTGTAATGCCAACTGCTTTTGCTCGATCTACAATTTTTTTAACCAAATTAAGGTCATGATCATAAATGATGGTATTGAGGGTAATGTAAGTTCGTACCTGATGGGCCTTGCAAATGGATACGATTTCTTCTAAATCATCTATTACAAAATTCATGGTGGCACGAGCCCGCATATTTAGCTGCTCTATACCAAAATAAACGGAATTAGCACCGCCTTGTATCGCTGCGATTAATGAATCAAAACCGCCGGCCGGTGCCATTATTTCTATGGTATTCTTTCTCACCTTACAAATTTACGGCTGAACCTAGTTTTGAAAATATGATTTTTATCAATACAAAATATTTTTTAGCAGTATAGTTTTGTTTGATGGATTATATTTTTCTAAAAAAAGAATTTTCCCACCTCATTCTTCGTGAAATTTCTACTTTGCTGATGGAAGGACTAAAAAATGAAAATTTATTGGCTTTCCCGATTAAAAAAGCAGAAGAAACCTTGTTTTCTACCTTTCATTTAGAAAACCAAATATTGCCACACCAAATAGTCCCGGAAATGAAATTAGGAGGTATTCTTTACGGTTTTAATAAAAATATTGATCAACATTTATCCTATTTTATTTCCTGGCGCAGGCAATATCCGCATAAGATACTTTTGCTGCATCTTCCTGAGGAGGAATTAAGTTTAAAGTCCATACAAATAGCCTTTGATTTAGGATTTGATGGTATTTTCATAAATCCTGAAACGAAAAAAATAAAGGAAATTGCCAAGCTTTTTAGTTATATTAATACTAGAAATATGCAGCATATCTCATCAAAGCATGAGGAAGCATTTGAATTATTAAGAGATTCCATTGATGCATTGGATAAAGAAATATTCCATTTGATATCGCTAAGGTTACAAAAAGCAGAAAACATTGCCGCCCTAAAATTTGAAAGCAATATGCCCATTTATCAAGTGATGCGCTGGGAGCATATGCTGAATAAAAGTAAAGCATGGGCCCTTGAATTTAATCTAAAGGAAGAAACCGTTATTAATATTTTAAATAGCCTTCATTTAGAAGGAATCAAGGCCCATCAAAAAGCCTATGAAGAGTAGCAAGTATTATTTAGTTAATTTTTCATTTATATTCATTTCCAATACTTTAACTTGTAATATTTAGAATCTTTCCTCATCAAAATATATTTTTTCGTAACTTGCGACTTTAACTAAACTGAATTTCATGTACATTCACAGAGAGGGAAGATCATTTTTATTAGCCGTATTACTCATCTTAGTAATTATTAATGGTGCCTTATGGTATTTTGACCTGCACCTTATCTTTTACATTTTTGTATTTATTTCCAGTGTTTTAATGATTTTGTTTGGACAGTTTTTCAGAGTACCGAGCAGAAAGCTGACCAAAAATCCTAATTATGTGATCTCTCCTGCAGACGGTAAAGTGGTAGTGATTGAAAAAGTTTTTGAACCGGAATATTTAAAAGAAGAGCGCATACAAGTATCCGTATTTATGTCTCCTTTTAATGTGCATCAAAATCGCGTTCCCATGAGTGGAACCTTGGAATATTATAAATATCATGTCGGAGAATATTTAGTAGCTTATCATCCAAAATCCTCTGAATTGAATGAGCGCAATACTGCCGTTATTACCAATGATAAAGGCACAAAATTATTGATGCGTCAAATTGCCGGTGCAGTGGCAAGAAGAATTCGTTTTTATCTCAAAGAAGGACAAAAAGTTGAACAAGGTCAAGAATTAGGTTTTATAAAATTCGGCTCCAGAATGGATATCTTTTTGCCTTTAGATGCTGATATTAAAGTAGCTTTAGGCGATAAAACCAAAGCCGGCGTAAGTATATTAGCCGAATTAAAATAGTTTATAACTAACTGATAATCTATTAAATAAGATTATAATATCTGCTGATAAATGATTTAAATTTGGTTTAAAATAACAGCTTATCGGCTTTTGCTACCTGGCTTTGTTTAAATATACCTTACTTTGTAGCCATTAATAAGCCTAAATTGATACGCTCTGAAGAAAATTATTCCTTTCAAAAGATAGTAATTATTGTTGCTATCATCTTGTTTATTTTAAAAATAGTAGCCTGGTATCTTACCAATTCTATTGCTATTTTGACGGATGCACTGGAAGGTATTGTTAATATTATCACCGCATTTATAGGACTCTATAGCCTGTATCTTGCCAATATTCCCAAAGATGAAAATCACCCTTACGGGCATGGCAAAGCTGAATTTATCTCCGCTGCCATAGAGGGTACCTTAATTTCAGTCACCGGATTAATAATTATTTATGAGGCCATTAATAATTTAAAACATCCACATATTCTGGGCAAATTGGATATAGGGATTGGTATTATTGCTTTAACCAGTTTAATCAACTTTTTAGTTGGCTTTTTAGCCGTTAGGAAAGGAAAGAAAAATAAATCATTGGCCTTAATCGCCAGTGGAAAACATTTGGAAACTGATACCTATTCCACCTTCGGTATTATTGTCGGATTGATTTTAATTTATTTTACCCATCTCAATTGGTTGGATAGCGTTATTGCACTAACCTATGCCCTCATTATTATCGTCACCGGATATAAAATAATTCGCTCTTCCATAGCAGGAATTATGGATGAAGCAGATATAAAATTACTCAATGAAGTGGTGGTATATTTAAATGCCACCCGAGCCATTAATTGGATTGATTTGCATAATCTTCGCATTATCAAATACGGTGCTGTATTGCATTTGGATTGCCACCTGACCGTGCCTTGGTATTTTAACGTACAGGATGCGCACGAGGAAGTTAAAAAACTGGAAGATTTTGTTAAAGAAAAATACGGAGATAGCGTGGAAATGTTTGTTCATTTGGATGGCTGTGAAAGTTTTTCTTGTCAATTATGCCAAATTCAGGATTGCGCCAAACGCCAATATCCTTTTATTTCTAAAGTGGAATGGACCATGCATAATATTTCCAAAAATATCAAGCATCAATTATAAATTTTATTTTACGAAATAAAAATCTCCCGGGCCGATACCACATCTAAAGGAATCAAGCAAGGTGCCATTGGAGGTATATCGAAATACAATCCCTCTTTGAGTAAAACCTATCGCATCGCTTGCATATATCGTTCCTGTGGCAAGATCAAGGCCTAAGCCATAACATTGTTTACCCGAGGCAACAAATGCTTGTGTGGGCAATTGTGCATCATGAATGCCCATTTTATACACCCCGTTATCCAAATAATACAAGGTATCCAAACCGGCATTGATTTTAAGTCGGCCCGGAGCATCATTGACGGATGGAAAACTAAAACTACTTAATACTTTCCGTGTTGCCGGGTCAATCCTTTGAAGGTTAGCAGGTTTACTTTTAATATAGGCATTCGTCAAGACCCAAAGCTTATCTTCTTTATCCTTTACAATCCATTGCGGCTCTTCCCCTACCGGAATGGAATCAATCACTTTTTCATTTACAGGATCAATGACCAATACACATGAACCATGTTTTACCTTCGTGACGAATAATTCATTATTAAAAACAAGCATTTGTTCCGTCCAGCCGGATACCGGAATTTTTGATTTAATATTTTGATCGGCATCCAGTACCCAAATTGCATTGGCGCCAAAATCCGTTACAAAAGCCTTGTTTTGAAATGGCAAATAATATCTTGGCGAATTAAATCCTTGAATACTTTTTTGAGTTTTAAAAGTTTGGGCATCCAACATTTCTATTTTCTGGGAATTATTCACCACTAAAAAATAATGGCTGCCATCTCCATACATACTCTGAAATACATCCCCCAATGGATAGTTATTTATTTTAGAAAATACATCCGGTTCTACTTGCTTGGTATCTTTATGAAAAAAACTCACTGCCGCATTTCCTTGGGAAAAGTTTCCCTCACAAACAATAAAAACCCCATTTGCAAAAGTTTCACCCGTATTGGTAGGGGTAGCAGGGGTTTCTTTTTTGCAGGCAGCCAATACCCCTATACTCAGGATTAAAATAAAATAATTTATTCTTTTCATAATTTAAAATCAATGCCAATTTCCATATATCTTCCCGGCATAGGATACCATTGTATGGTTTGATAGGATACATCAAAAATATTCAGTATTTTACCATGTACGGAAAATGAATAATTCTTAAATAAAAACGTTCTATATATACTCAGATTTACCAATCCGTATCCGGGCAAACTCACCGTATTATCCGCCAGGGTATATCTCATACCGGTAAAGTTATATTCGCCCATCAGCATCCAATTTTTGTACGCTGCCTTTAAGGAAGTATAAAGCGTATTTTTAGGAACATAAATCAATTGCTTTCCCAAGGATAAATCATTAGCATTTAAAGTGGAGCTTACTAATGCCTGGGTATAGGAATAGGCAATGGTAGCTCCATAATAATTATTACCCTTAATATATTTAAGTTCCTCGCGGTATTCCAAACCTTCAGTCCTCACTCTTTTTATATTTTGTGCTTCATAATATCCATGATTCTTCGGCAACCATACAATTTCATTATTAATATCAGACCAATAAAACGTCAGTTCGCTATTTAAATTCAAGTTAGGCAGTAAGTATAAAGCACTGATCAGTCCGCCTTCTCCGGAATAAGCCAGTTCCGGTTGTAAATCAGGATTGCCTCCCGGTATCCAATACAAATCATAAAGTGCCGGAAAATTAAAGTTTTTCCCTGCTCCTAATTTTATTTGTAAAACTTGTTTAGCAATAATATCCTGAAGTAATACCACATTACCAACCGGTGCATACGATACATGATTTATAATTTCTTCCCTACCCATTAATTGATACTGAAAAGAGCCAATAACTTGTTGGTAGCTCATAAAAAAAGATGCTCTTTCCTGTATGCGCACACCTGTAAATCCATCAGAGATCGCCCTATCCTTGGTATATTGTACTGCCATATCCATTTGCTTGTTTTTATCAAAGGATATATCTGCAGCGCTCTTTAAAAAGAGTTTATCTACTTTGCTTTTTTCATTAATCTGTGATAAATAATCACGGTAGTGTAAAGCCTCATCGGTAAATGCTGCTTTTGTGGTCCATATTACTTTATTAAATCGATGCTCATGCGCTATAAAAATGCGCGTGGAACTATCATTTTTCCATTGGTGCCCATTGATGGAAGTCATGGCTTGCGCAATATCCCTGGCATAATTCTGATACCAAAGTCCCGCGCTAAAAATATCTTTATCGGAAAGCTTCCAAGCCAGCTCTTGCAAGATACCGTACATAGACGAACCCGCCTTATGTTGCGTATCCAAAGGATAGCCGAACTTTGCAAGATTATAAAAAGTATAATTATTCTCTGCTTTATCAAAAAATAATTTGGTAGCGCCACTAATTTTTGCATTGCCGTAATTAAATCCGAGCAAGCCTTTCTGTGTGCCGAAACTTCCTAAAGTATAACTTGCCTCAATATTGTTTTTTCCGAAGACTCTATTATTTTCCAATAAAATACTGCCTCCTAATCCGCCCATACCTTGTTTCAAACTGGCATTGCCATACAATACTTTTACCTGATCGGTGATGAATAAGGGCACCAAACTAAAATCAAATACGCCGCCTGCCGAAGAGCCTACCGGAATATCATTCCAAAATATTTTACTTTGACTGGCTCCTGTCCCTCTAAACGATATGGTTCCCAATCCCGGACCATAGGATTTTATAAAAATACCATTGGCGGTACTGAGGATAGAGGCAAGATCAGATGTTTTGTATTGCTGTAAGGTAAAGGAATCAAATGCAATTATTTTTTGAAGATTCTTTGCTGTTTTCTTAGTCTGCAAAACATTTACTTCCTTTAAGTGTAAGGTATCTTTATCCATCTGCGAAAATACCGGCAGGGCACCACTCAGAAAAATGAGCATAACAATAATTTTCCTAAAGTTATTCAGTCCTTTGGTATGCATGTATTTCGTTTGGAAAGTACCGCTATATATTTTTAATTTTAAATTAATGATTTCCAATAATTAAAAATTTAGCGGTGAAAAATTTATCATTTATACCAATGCGCAGGAAATACATCCCTTGCGCCAAGGATGTAGTATTTATATTTAATTTATTTTCATAAGTATTAAAAACGCTGAATACCTGCCCTAATACATCCGCCATTTGTACGGTGACGAGGCTATTGGAATTGTTTTGAAATTCCAGCCATAAATTTTGCCCCATCGGTACAGGCGACGGATACAAACGATAGGTATTGGCACTACTATCCAAATTTCCACGGGTACCGATTTGAAATGAAGTGCTTGCAGAATTATACCCTGAACCTTTGCCACCGTGGTAGGCGGATTGTGCAATTATTTTATGCTGTAAACCCAAAATAAAAAGAATACACAACAGGGATTTAAAAAATTGATTCATCTTGCACCCCTCCCCCCCGAAGTATTTCTTCTTTGGTCGGGTTTGAGCCCGATATAAAATCTTGCCGATACCGCCGGATCTCTAAAGTTAGCCAATACACCGCTCAGCCAGGCACCGCCTCTATATCCCGCACCGATCCCGGTATTGACAGGCCAATATGGGGTATTGGCATCCCCATCGCTATTTAAAAGCCCATCGCCCAAGGTACCGTCAAAACTTAATCCTTCCTTGCCAAGGACCGTTACGCATTGCTCCCATAGGTTGCCGCTCATTTCCATTACTCCATAATAGGCGGCACCGCTTTCTAGGCGGGTACTATTACTTTTTGCGGCAAAGCCTACCCGCAATGGCCCTTGCGGACCTATATACCCGTAGCTCGCCAAGCCTGCCCCGGGAGTAATAATATCATTTACCTGCTCGGAATCCGTGGCATCATATATTAAACTATTGGCATCCACGGATAAAGCAGTCCCCCAGGCAAATTCTCCGGCTACCGGATATTGAGGACCTCTGCATACTTTTTCAAATTCCAGTTCGCTCAGCGGGCGCAAGGCTGCCCAATCCAGATAGGCACTGAGGTCGGCCCAGTTCAAAAAATTACAGGCCCTGTTTTCTGCATCACTCGGATCATTAAAAATTTCATTCTGATTCATATTGCAGGCATATACCGCCGGAAGGGACGGCGCTACTCCGCTGCTCTGAATACTGATTCCGTTTCTATTGCTTAAAGGTTGGGCTAAGGCACCCGTAAGGATGCCGGAATTAGGTGCAAATACCGTTCTGTTTATTTGCTGAGTATAATTTAAACAATTCAGAAAATCGGCATACTGTTTCTGACTCAATTCATATTTCATACAATAAAAACCACGGTATCCTTTCGGGAATAAGGCGGGTATGCTATCCTTAGGGTCCGATTTTCCTGTATCTCGCAAGCTCAATGAATCCGTTCCATGGGCTATCATACGTTCAGAGCGAATATAAAATGGTTTTAAGCTATCTCCCCTGCTTAAGGATTGCTGTGCCCAGGCATCACCAATATAAAAGGAGCCCTGAGGAATCCATACCATTTCAATACCAAATACCTTAAGCTCATAGGAGCCGGATGAAAAATTTACCGCCAAGGGTATAGTAATTTGTGCGGAAAGTAATGACACACTTCCTTTCCTATTAGATTGAATAAAAAATCCATTTTGATCCGCTACCGTAGCTATTTGTACGGCCTGGCTATCATATTCAAAATTTATTTTTGAAGATAAAACTTGGGCCTGCTCCCAATTTTGATCTGCTTTTTTATATTTAATAAATATCCATACGGCATCATGATTATGGGGTGCTGCCAGGCCCTCCAAATTCCAGGCATTTTCCCAGGAAACGCGACACTGTACATGAGTGCCATCGATCATTTTTACCTCGCTTATTTGTAAATTATTAGCACATGCGCTCAGGCCGGATAAATAGCCTATGCATAGCAGCAGGCTCATGCGCCATGCTCTTTTAATTCGACAAATATTTAAAGATAAAAAACGCAAAATTGAAATTATTCCTTGATAAGTTTTTGATTGAAAACACCATCTTTATCTTGGACGCTCAGTATATATATACCGGAAGCTAAAGACGCAATATTGATGGAAGCTGTCCCTGCATTCAATGGCATTTCCATTTTTATTTTCCCCTGTAAATCCATAATGGTGATTTTTGCATTTTCAGATACCGTACACTTAATATTGACCAGTGACGAAGCAGGATTTGGATATACTGAAATAACGCGAGCCGTATTTATTTCCTTTTCTATGCCAGCCGTTATTTTATAATTCACTGCCACCGCTTGGGTAGATACCCCTACGGTAAAGCTATCCACAAATTTGTTAAATCCTGAATTATCTACTATATACACATGAGAATTATTAACATAATCATTGCTCACCATATAAGTAAAATCATGGACGGAATCATAAGCATAATTGGTATAAAGCTTATTTGAAATTGCTGTCATATTTTGATTGTTTTTCCCTGTATTAAATCCGAATTCCTCCACGGATTGCAAATTATTGCTCACTGAAGCATAAATTTTATAGGTGGGATTTTTTGGATTGCCGGCAATAACATTGGTACAAGCCGGATGATTGGGCAAATACTGATAGGTACCCGTACTCAATTGATAGGCATTGGCACGCACCGGCGCCGTGGAAAAACTTGGGGTATATCCGTAGGAAAACGTATAAATAAACTGACCATCACTCAATACATCTTGAATATTTAAAGCCGACGTATCCATATTAATTTCCTTCGCTAATTTTGGGGTAGCTGCACTTAAATCCAATACCGCCAAGCGACCGGAATCACCGGAACTTTCTGCAACATAAACATTCGTGCCAATAGCTACCATACCATTACAAGCTTGCTTTACGATAAGATCATTATATAAAAGTTTGAAATTATTTTTATTATAAACTTGAATATAATTGGCCGTAGCCGGATACCAACGAGAGATTATTAAATAATTTCCGGTGATGCACATTTTATTAATGCCCGGAATCACTATACTATCTACTTTTTGATGGGAGCCTGTAGTATATTTATATAAAAAGGAATCTACATCAATGTATAAATAATCATTATCCGCTAAAGCGGCATTGGTAAAATTTCCATGGATGGAATCAAAAATATTTAAAGATTTATTGGATGGATTATAGGAGTAGCATTTTACATAATTGCCTTTGACACCATAATGACCACCACTAACAAAAACTACCTCACTGACCCCATATTGTGCCATTAATTGCACCGTGGAAAATAGTCCGAGGAGGAAACTGAGGATAAATAAGCATTTACTGTTCTTCATACAACGATATTTAATTTAAAGGTTAATTACAAACAACCTTTCGAATAAGAAGCACAGATAAATACTGACGGAATGGCGAAAGCATTCATCCATTGCCTTTCACCCGAAAGCATGAACAATTTAAAAGCGAAGGCAGGTCTTCTGGCTTACCTGAACCACAATGCCTTCCCGTTAATAAAAACAGTGGCGTATTTGTTTGTGGTCTGCAATTGAAGTGAAAAACTTCATAACAGGCTTACAGCAGCGGGGACTGCTCCGGTTTTTCACCGGATTCCCTTTTCATCCCGCAAAATGCGAGAACCTTTGCTGCAACAAAGTTAAAATTATTGGGAGAACAAGCTTTAAAAATCTTAATAAAGTTGCATCTTATTGTTATACAATATATTAACACCTTACCATGACTTCCATAAGCCTGATATATGTTTGGTTCATAATCAATAAGATAGCAAATAATTGTGGAAAAGTGATAAAAAATGAACATAATTGGGAAAAATTGCTTATCTTTACGATGTTAATTTGACCTGCCAAAGTCCAAAACTTCGTGTATATACCTTTTTATAACCATTAAAAAATAAAATGATGGAAGAGGTTTCATTTGAACTGGATAGGAATATGGGCAGACCATATATATCCGAAGTAAGTATTTATAATGGAAAAGGTGATCGCATAAAAGTGATGACGCTTACCAATTCAGTAAATCAAGACCAGATGCAGGTATCATTCTCAGAAGAGAATTTTACTCGTAAAAAAGCAAAGAAGAAATAATTAATCCAAACAAAAGCAAGAAAGCCCCTAAAAATTTCAGGGGCTTTCTTATTGGAGGAAGGTGGTAGGGAGGGATTACCTTACCATTAATTTCTTTTCTTGCTTAAAATTCCCTTGCCATACTTCTACCTGATACATCCCTTGCCTAAGTTTGGAAATATCAATTGTACATTGAAAGGTGCCGTCATTTCCAGCTTGCATTTTAATATTATATACAGTCCGCCCAAGCATATCTCTGCAAAAAAGTTCTGCCTTACCCGGCTTAAAACCATAGCCCTTTAGATTTACCCATCCACTAGCGGGATTAGGAAATATTTCTAAAGCTTCATCATGAAAAATAGATTCTTTTACGGCAGTGATAACACCACTCCATTTTTGCGGATTTTGAAGGGTATAAATAAGACTTGCATTTCTATCTGGAGTGTAGGCATAAGCAAAATTTATTCCTATAAAATATATATCAGGTGTAAAAATAGAATCTGAATAATCACTCAAGCCCCAATAAAATCCTGTACCAGTGGAATCCTTAGCAAGATAACCCTTAGTACTTCCGTAGACTGTTAAAGTATCTGTAAATACAAAATTGCTCAGACCATAAGGACGAGGGAAGTAGGTAGAATTCCACGATTTTCCTCCATCCCTACTGATAAGTGCTGCGGTATCCCAAGAATGAAGTAATAAATCTTTAGTTATAAAGATAAATTTTTCTGAATACACAAAATTGGCATTAGGATTTTTTGACCTATATATTATTGACCAACTATCACCTCCATCAATTGTTTTATATAAAATAGTACTATCAAAAGTCATATTCCAAGATTGTGTATACCCTGTAATTGAATCCGAAGGAAACCATAATTTTCTTGGTTTAATAAAGTTATAATAATTATTGTTTTTATAATTTCCCAGTACTTTATGCCAATGCATACCTCCGTCAGATGTTTTAAATATAGCACCAGGGGTAATTTCAGCATTTAGTGAACATCCGACCCAGAAAGAAAATCCTGTACTCTTGGTAAGAAACATAGGCACACCAAGATTGGTTGTTCCAGGAATGCTATCTCTAGTTTTTCCACCATCCTTTGAATACCACAACCCACATCGAATATTTTTCCTTCCAGTATCTTTAATGTTTATCCGGTCATACGCACTGAATATGGCATGGTTAAAATCAAAATAATGAAAATACACAATGTCAGCAAAAGAATCAATGAATTCCCATGTGTTACCACCGTCTTTAGTTCTATACAGATGTGGAGTAAATTTTGATTTAAAATTACTAATTGGTGCAGAGAAAAATCCCGTATCTTTATTCAAAAACTGTACATCGGTATTCCATGCTGCCGAATCATTGCGTGGAATTCCTTTCCATTGTGCACGCACAAAATTGGAGGTAAATAGTACAATTATTAATATTAATAATTTTCTCATTGGGTTACATGTCTTTTTTAAGGTTTTTCACCCGTAATGGTTTTTCATTTAATTA
>CAIKRV010000091.1 GCA_903829945.1 uncultured bacterium
CCAAATGAACTGTGATACCTTTCATATTTAATAATATTTTTATGCCGTTGCAAATTTCATCTGCACTGCTTGGTTTCCTAAATTCATCGGTAAATAAATTCACTTCTTCATTTTGTTTTAAGGAGCTTACCATTTTCTGTATAAAACTTGGTTTGCCATTAAAACTTGCGCCATACATTAGCGGTATGCGAGCAATTACTACTTCAGGATAAATTTCTTTAACTTTAAATTCAGCTTCCAATTTATGTTTTCCATAAACACTCAATGGAACTGTTGGATCAGATTCATTATAATTTCCTTTTTCACCATCAAAAACCAAATCGGTAGAAGCAATCATTAAAGGTATGGCAAATTTTTGAGCACTTGAGGCTAAGTTTAGCGCTGAAATTACATTACAAGCATAAGAAAGCTCAGGATTTATTTCACAAGCATTAGGATCAGTTAATGCTGCCAAATGAACTATATAATCCGGCCGTATATCTGAAATTAATATATTGACAGCAACATGATCCTCCAGCGATATTTGAACCGTTCGAACATTTTCCTGAAGAATTTCAGAATTTAAATAACAAGCATAAATATCAAAATCATCGGCATAGTTTTGAATAAAATTACCTCCTAAAAAACCACTGGCACCAGTAAGTAAAAGTTTAGGTTTTGTAATCATTAATAATAATGTTTTATTCAGTACTAGCCACGCTTACTGTACTGCGAATCATAGTAAGCCGTATAAGAGCCGTCCATAATATGTGAGAGCCAAGTTTCATGATTTAAATACCAGGCAACCGTTTGTTTTAATCCTTCTTCAAAATTCATGCTTGCTTTCCAACCCAAGGTATTTTGAAGTTTAGCACTATCAATGGCATATCTTAAATCATGTCCTGCCCTATCTTTTACAAAATGAATCAGGTTCCTCGAGCTTCCTGCCTTTCTTTGGAGTGCAGCGTCTGTAATATCACAAAGTTTTTCTACCAAATCAATATTTTTCCATTCATTGGAGCCGCCTATATTATAGGTTTCACCTATGATGCCGCGATGAAATATTATATCAATCGCATTTACATGATCACCCACCCAAAGCCAATCACGAATGTTTTCTCCTTTACCGTACACCGGCAATGGTTTATTATGCTTAATATTATGAATAATTAGCGGGATTAACTTTTCAGGAAATTGATAGGGACCGTAATTATTGGAACAATTAGAAATAAGAACCGGTAATTGATAAGTGTGGTAAAATGACCGCACCAAATGATCAGACGAGGCCTTTGACGCAGAATAAGGGGAACGCGGATCATAATTAGTATTTTCAGTAAAATATCCCTCCTCTCCTAAAGTCCCATATACTTCATCTGTTGAAATATGATAAAATCTCTTGTTTTCAAAATTACTCCAAATACTGCGAGAGGCATTTAATAAATTCAGGGTGCCCAATACATTTGTTTTTACGAAAGCCGCCGGGTCCATAATGGATCGATCTACATGAGATTCTGCTGCTAAATGAATCACTGCATCAAATTGATATTTTTTAAATATGGCATCAATAAATGCAGCATCAGTAATATCCCCTTTAAGGAAAGTATAATTAGGAAAGGATTCAATATCCTTTAAATTTTCCAGATTACCTGCATAAGTAAGTAAATCTAAATTATAAATATGGTAATCTGAATAAAGATTGACAAATAACCTTACCACATGTGAACCAATGAAACCTGCACCGCCAGTAATTAAAATAGATTTCATCAGTAAATTTTAATTAAAAAGTGAACCGTAAATATTTCGAATATTTTCTTCCCAGCGCCAGGAAGTAATGACCATATTATCAATATCGCGCTCGGCCACCCAACCTAAAACATTGGTGGCAAAACTGGTATCGGCATAGATGGCTGCTACATCACCCGATCTTCTCGGGCCGATTTCATAATTAAGTTTAATGCCGGTCTGGCGCTCAAAAGCATGTATGACTTCCAAAACAGTATAACCTCTTCCGGTGCCCAAATTAAACACTTCATATTTAGTAGCGTTCTTTTGCGAAACCAATCTTTCAATGGCTATCACGTGTGCTTTTGCCAAATCTACCACATGTATATAATCGCGAACACAAGTTCCATCCGGTGTAGGATAATCATTGCCGAAAACCGTTATTTTTTTACGGATGCCTTTTGCAGTTTGGGTGATGTAAGGCATTAAATTATTAGGAATACCTTGAGGCAATTCACCTATACAAGCACTTGGATGTGCACCTATCGGATTAAAATAACGTAAACTAATGGCATTTAAAGGATACGTATTTACAGCATCCTCAATAATTTCTTCGGAAATCTTTTTAGTATTGCCATAAGGAGAATATGGTTTCCTTATTTCTGCCTGCTCGGAAACCGGTAATTGATCCGGTTGCGCATAAACGGTACAAGAAGAGGAAAAAACTATATTTTTAATTCCCCGTTGAACCATTTCCTGGATTAAATAAATTAAAGAATTCAGGTTATTTTCATAGTAGGACAAGGGATGACTAACCGATTCGCCGACGGCCTTAAATGCAGCAAAATGAATGACGCCATCGATATTTCCTATGGTATTAAAAAAATCTTCGGTCTCTTTTTTAATTCTTAAATTAACTTTATGAAATTCCGGTCGGATACCTGTAATTTTTTCAATGCCATCAAGCACCTGTAAATAGGAATTTTCCAAACTATCTACAATAATTGGTTCATATCCCGCCTGTATTAACTCCACTACAGTATGAGAGCCAATATACCCGGTACCTCCTGTTACTAAAATACGTGCTTTCAAATGGAACTTAATTTAATTATTGAATTATCTACCAGTTTATATTTCTGTCCACTTTCGGGACAAATAGCTTCATTATTTTCATTAAAATGTAGTGGGTGACCATATGCTCCAATCCAACCATGTTGTACAGCAGGATTGCCATATACAAGAGCAAAAGGCTTTACTTCTTTGGTAACTACGGCACCTGCCCCTACAAATGCATAAGTTCCTATTTCATTTCCACAAACTAATGTGGCATTAGCACCAATACTGGCACCCTTACGAATAATAGTGGGTAAGAATTCATTTTTACGAACAATGGCACTTCTAGGATTAATAACATTAGTAAATACCATGCTCGGGCCTAAAAAAACATCGTCCTCGCAAGTAACACCGGTATAGAGAGAAACATTATTTTGAATTTTAACATTATTTCCCAATACTGCGCCCGGAGCAATATATACATTTTGACCAATGATGCAATTTTCTCCTATTATGCAATCGGAAGAAATATGCGAAAAATGCCATATTTTAGTGCCCACACCAATGCGACAACCTTCATCAATCACAGCACTTGGGTGAGCAAAATACGTCATGGATTAAGAATTAAATTCAGGTAAAGCTTTAAAATAATCCAAAGTAATTTTCAATCCTTCACTTCTGGAAACTTTCGGTTCCCATCCAAGAATGGATTGCGCTTTAGAAATATCCGGTCTTCTTTGTTGCGGATCATCAGTAGGAAGCGGTTCATAAATCACTTTACTGCGGGAGCCCGTTAAAGCAACTACTTCATCTGCAAATTCCTTAATCGTAATTTCAGATGGATTTCCAATATTTACCGGCAAAGCATAGTCGCTTAGTAATAATTTATATATTCCATCCACTAAATCATCTACGAAACAGAAAGAGCGGGTTTGACTGCCGTCTCCGAATACAGTGATGTCTTCGCCTCTTAGCGCTTGGCTCATAAAAGTTGGTAAAGCACGACCATCATCCAATCGCATACGAGGTCCATAGGTATTAAAAATACGAATAATGCGTGTTTCTAATTGATGGAAGCGGTGATAAGCCATAGTAATTGCTTCCTGAAAGCGTTTGGCCTCATCATATACCCCACGAGGTCCGATAGGATTTACATTTCCCCAATATTCCTCGGTTTGCGGATGCACATGCGGATCTCCATAAACTTCGGAAGTGGAGGCAATAAGCATGCGTGCATTTTTAGCTTTGGCTAATCCCAATAAATTTAAAGTACCCAAGGAACCCACTTTCATGGTTTGTATGGGCATTTTTAAATAATCTATAGGACTGGCAGGAGAAGCAAAATGTAAAATGTATTTTAAATCACCGGGAACATGAACAAATTTTGAAACATCATGATGATGAAATTCAAAATCTTCCCTTGGAAATAAATGACTAATATTATTAATATTTCCAGTTAGCAAATTATCCATGCCAATCACATGGAAACCTTCCTTCAGGAAACGATCGCTTAGGTGCGAACCTAAAAATCCTGCTGCACCGGTTATTAAAACTCTTTCTTTTTTCATCAAATTTGGTTTTTATTTTAATTATTTTTTGGAATGTCCTACTACTCTTCTTCCAACAGATTCGTAATGGTATCCCAATTCTTCCATTTGCGCAGTTTCAAATAAGTTTCTTCCATCGAATATAACTTTATTTTTGAGTGCTGCAGACATTTGATCAAAATTTGGCGTACGGAATACCGGCCATTCCGTCATAATCATTAAAGCATCTGCGCCTTCCAATGGTTGATATTGATGTTCGCAGAACATTACATTATCGCCAAATATTTTCTTAACATTATCCATAGCTTCCGGATCATAAACAGCTACCGTTGCACCTTCAGCAAGTAAGGTTGTGATATTATTTAAAGCCGGAGCCTCACGGATATCATCGGTATGCGGTTTAAAAGCTAAACCCCAAATAGCAATTTTTTTACCCTTTAAATCATTATTAAAATAACGTTTTAAATTAGGAATCAATCTTGTTTTTTGATGTTCATTTACATCCATTACAGCATGTAAAATTTTAAAATCATATTTATAATCGGCAGAAGTTTTAGCTAAGGCTTGTACGTCCTTTGGGAAACAACTTCCACCGTATCCAATGCCTGCAAATAAAAATCTTTTACCTATACGACTATCAGAGCCAATACCTATGCGGATTTGATCAACATTGGCACCAACTTTCTCGCAAAGGTTAGCAATCTCATTCATGAAAGTTATTTTAGTAGCTAAAAATGCATTGGCTGCATATTTGGTTACTTCAGCAGAACGTTCATCCATAAAAATTACCGGATTGCCTTGACGAACAAATGGTGCATATAATCTATCCATTAATTCCTTAGCGCGCTCGGAGCTGGTACCGATCACCACCCTTTCAGGTTTCATAAAATCTTCCACAGCTACGCCTTCACGTAGGAATTCAGGATTAGAAACCACATCGAATTCCACTTGCGCACCGGCAGCAATACGGGCCTTCACTAAATCTGCCGTTCCTACCGGAACAGTACTTTTATCCACAATAACGGTATAGGATTTTAATAAAGGGCCTAATTGATCGGCCACTTGTAAAATATATTTTAAATCAGCAGAGCCGTCTTCCCCGGGAGGCGTAGGCAAGGCAAGAAAAATAATTTTTGCATCTTTAATACCTTCTTCCAAATCAGTGGTAAAAGATAATCTGTTCTCTTTGATATTACGTTCAAATAAAATATCAAGACCAGGTTCATAAATTGGGATTTGCCCATTGCGCATTTTATCAACTTTGTTTTTGTCGATATCAACGCAACAAACATTATTGCCATTTTCAGCAAAACAGGTCCCTGTAACAAGACCAACATACCCGGTGCCAACAACTGCTATTTGCATATTTTTAAAATTATTGATGCCTAACTTTTAGGTCAGGGTTTATTTAATGATTAAAAAAATTATTTACTGTATTTGTTATAAAACTTAATTGCTCCTCAGAAAGCTCAGTATGCATTGGAAGACTAATTACTTCCTCGCTCAATTGCAAACTCACCGATAACTGAGAAACATCAAAACGACAACTTTCGGCATAAGGTTTATGCACATGAATCGGACAAGGATAATATACCTTATTCGGCACCTTATGTTCATCCAAATATTTTCCTAAGGTATCACGTTTGCCATTTTTAACTTTAAGGGTATATTGATGGAAAATATGCGTGGAACCTGCTGCACGTGTCGGAATTTGCAGATGAGGATTATTGCTGAAAGCAGCATCATAAGCAGCAGCGGCAGCTTGGCGTGCTTCATTGTAGGAAGCCAAGTGACGAAGTTTAATTCTTAAAATTGCAGCTTGCAAAGTATCCATTCTGGAATTGACCCCTATTTCACGATAAAAATATTGATCCCCTTGTCCATGATTGGCAATAGATTTTATTTTATCTGCTAATACATCATCATTGGTAAATAAAGCGCCGGCATCCCCGGCAGCTCCTAAATTCTTGGAAGGAAAAAATGAAGTACAACCGATATGACCGATGGTACCTGCTTTTACATTTTTGCCTTGAAAATTATAATCACTGCCCAAAGCTTGTGCATTATCTTCAATGACGAACAAATCATGTTCTTTGGCAATATCCATAATTAAATTCATGTTCGCACATTGACCAAAAAGGTGAACAGGAATAATAACGCGGGTTTTATCAGAAATAGCCAATTTTAGTTTGGCAATATCCAAATTGAAGGTATTAGGATCCACATCCACCAAAACGGGAGTTAATTTTAATAACCTCACTACTTCAGCGGTAGCCACGAAGGTGAAATCAGGAGTAATGACCTCAGCTCCTTCAGGAAGGTCCAGCGCCATGAGTGCCAATTGCAAAGCATCAGTTCCATTGGCACAACCAATTACATGTTTTACTTGAAGATATTCAGCGAGTTCACTTTCAAAAGCCGCAACATCCGGACCTTTAATGAAAGCAGTAGTGTTAAGAATCTGATTTATAGCGGAGTCAATCTCGTTCCGAATTTTATCATGTTGGCCGGAAAGATCAACCATTTTAATAGGCTGCATTATATAAAAATATATTTTTGCAAAGATACATTCCTTATTGGAGAATTTCCAAACATAGCATCAATTTTGACCTAAATGCACCCTTTTTGGCCATCCTTAGCAGCTAACTTGCCAGTTATTGTAACATTTGCTTAATTTTGCACGCTATTCAAACTTATGAGAAAAGCACTCTCTCTTCTAATTCTTACACTTTGTATCCTGAATACCAACGGATATGCTCAAAAGCATACCATTAAGGACACCAGCTTACCTGTATTTATGGTCGGTGCACAACTAGAGGGTGATCTTACCGCAGGGGATTTAAAACAAAGGTTTGGCCCCGGAATTACCGTCGGTGGATTTGTAAGCTATAAAACTTCCTCCAATTGGATGTTTATTCTTGAATACGCTTACATGTACAGCTCTAATGTGAATGAAAACCATGCTTTGGATAGTATTTCAACCAAAAATGCTGACCCTAGTCAAAGATATCTCATCAATGCCAATGGGGAATACCAAATTTTAAATATTTACGAAAGCGGGAATATTGTTTTGTTTAAAATCGGTAAAATCTTACCCTTGCTCCAAAGAAATCCAAATTGTGGATTAACCATTAAAGCGGGAGCCGGTTTTATGCAGCATGAAATTTATTATTATTGGGTAGGCGATGCTCCACCGCAATTGAGCGGCAATTACATTAAAGGTTATGACCGCTTGACTTACGGACCTGCCATTTCAGGTTCTCTCGGTTATCATTACATGAGTAATAATGCAAAAGTAAATTTTGAAATTGATTTGGATATTATTAAGGGGTTCACTTACGATCAACGTCCTTATGATTTTAATACCCAACAATGGAATAATAAACTCAGGAACGATATTTTAATGGGAATAAAACTAGCATGGTTTTTTCCTATTTACGGGAAGAATTCAAAAGTTGAAGGAAATACATTTTATTAAACCATAATTCTCAAAATATTGGATATTATCAGCCTTAATTTTTACAACTTAAGCATTTTTCTTTATGTCCTGGGCATTAAGATAGCTGCTATATTTAAAAATGAAAAGGCCATTTTATGGGTAAAGGGTCGCCAACATATTTTTGAAGAAATTCAAAATAAATTAAACCCAAATGAAGAACGTATTTGGATGCATTTTGCTTCTCTGGGTGAATTTGAACAAGGACGCCCTTTATTAGAAAAAATCAAGGAAAAACACCCAAATTATAAAATAGTTCTAACGTTCTATTCGCCTTCCGGATATGAAATCAGGAAAAATTATAGTCACGCGGATTATGTTTTTTACTTACCTGCCGATACCCGAAAAAATGCCAGAATGTTCCTGGAATTGGTAAAGCCCAAATTAGTGATTTTTGTAAAATATGAATTTTGGTACCATTATTTTATGGCCATCGGTAGAAGAAAAATACCGTTTCTCATGATTTCAACGGTGATGAGAAAATCACAAATATTTTTTAAATGGTACGGTTCAGAAATGAGAAAAATGCTCAATTCGGTCACGTATTTTTTTACGCAGGATCAATACTCACAACATCTATTATTAAAGTTGGATTTAGGAAATGCAAGTATTAGCGGAGATACCCGAGTAGATAGAGTATTAAACATAGCAGAAAACACAGCAATAATTAAAGCCATTGATATTTTCTTAAACAAAGAAAAAGCTATTATTGGAGGTAGTGTATATTTGGCAGATTGTAAATTTATAAAAGATGCGATTGCATCCGGATTAATTGACCAAAAAATAATATTGGTGCCCCATGATGTAAGTGCCGAAAATATTAATCAAATTCAAAACCTATTCGGAGAACAATCTATTTTGTATTCTGAGTTTAATAACGAAACAGAACAAAAAATATTAATTGTAAATACGGTAGGATTGCTTTCTGCAATTTATCAATATGGTACTTATGCCATTATAGGTGGAGGTTTCGGGAAAAGTATTCATAATATTTTAGAGCCGGCGGCTTTTGGACTTCCCGTAGTATTTGGACCCAATTATCACAAGTTTAAAGAAGCGAATGAAATGTTGGCTTGCAATGCAGCATATACTTTTTCCAATCAGCAACAATTTGAAAAGATTATCTCCCGATTTAAAAATGAAGAAGAACTCAATTTGAGCAGTAATGCCTCAAAAACTTATATTAATATGAATGCAGGAGGCACTGAAAAGATTTATCATTGGATGATAGAAAAAGATATTTTATAGGATATAACAAATTATAAAAAAAGGCACCTTATTGCTAAGGTGCCTTTTTATTTTAAAATTTACTTGAGTAAATTCAATATTTTTGGGTCATCCGGTTTTACACTGGATGGAAAATATGCAAGGTATTTACCATGTTCATCAATTAAATACTTATTGAAATTCCATTTCACTTCAGTTGTTTCAATGGTATTTAAAGCTTTATTGGTTAACCAATGATAAATGGGATCCATCTTATCGCCTTTCACTGTAATTTTTTGAGACATCGGGAAACTCACCTTAAATTTTGTAGAACAGAAAGTTTTAATTTCCGCATTGGTGCCGGGCTCCTGGCCTCCAAAATCATTGGTAGGAAAACCGATAATAACCAATTTATCTTTATATTTTTCATATACTTCCTCCAATTGTTGATATTGAGGTGTATATCCGCATTCAGAAGCGGTATTTACAATTAAAATTTTCTTTCCTTTATAATCAGAAAGATGCACTGTTTTTCCTTCCAGTGTGGTAAAAGAGTAATCATACAAATTTTTAGAATACATAGGGTCTTTCGTTTTAAATGAAACTAAAAGTAATGAACTAAATAAAAATAAGGATAGGTATTTCATATGCGTATATTTTTCACAAAGATAGCCTATTTCCCACCATATATTTTATAGGCATCCTGAATAAAACCCCATCCAAAATTACTTAAGGTTGCATCAGTGGCCATAATTAAAATTACATCGTGATTTTCAATTTCAGCCTTTATATTTACTTGATTTATAGGAATTGACGCGCCACCAGGCAATACATTTTCTTTATAATAATACATAAAATGCGGTTGATCAAAAACGGAATGCGCCATTCCCGTGGTAATAACCCCCCAATAATGACTATCCGAAATCGCTAAAACGCATGGCTTCATTTTAAAATTATCGGAACAATGTATTTTAGGGTAGGCTAATTTTATCGGTGGCAACGGGGCCAATAAATTAATGCCATCGGATAAGTCACAATCAGATTCTCGACATTCATAAGATTCTTCAACACCATCCCAAATTATGCTCGGCATATTTATATGCCTCATTTCCTTAATGTATTTTGTCAAAGTATCTAAAAATATAGTATTGCCATAGGAACTCCAATGAATGCCATATTTAGAATACAAAGGATATTTACTGCTTGACTTATGTTTATTAAACCAAGTCCATAAATCTATAATATGCAAGCCATAGGTATTAGCATACTTTACAAAATATTCATGATTGGTTTCCTTCCTAACTTTATGAAAAGCATCGGGTATAAATTCCGGAAAAAAAGATGCTTTCCCGGGAGCAAAAATCAAAATAACATCCTTGTTTAACTTTTTGAGGGTATCTTGAATATATTTAACTTTAGCCATCACTCGGGCAATGGAATCCTTGCCTAAAAAATCTTTCCCGGACCAAGCATCAATATATTGTTTCTCAAACAAATAATCTTGCTTACCCACCACTACTCCCCTAGCCTTAGCCAAATTGAAAAAAGAATATGAAATTTGATTATTTAATCGAATAAAATCTGGGCGAAAACCGAAACTATCATTTAAGTATTTTTCTTCATTCAGTTGCCATTCCCCACTTATCCAGGAATGCCAATTCAAGGGTTTTTTATTCACGGAATGAATATCGCCCTTTAGCGGAATAACTGTAATAAAATTAAATTTTGATTGCAGAAACATAAATGTTATGCCTGTAAAGAAAAACACAAACAATATATATTTACCTGTATTCTTCATCGTTAAAATCTAAAATAAATAAATGGGTTAAAGCTAAAACCGGTAATTGAAGCAATGCATAAAATAAATAAAATTAAACTGGACAGCGTAAATAATAAATGCTTACTGAAATTTAAAGCTATAGAATGATAAATGAGCCTTTGAATACTTTTTCCAATCGGTAATAAATAGAAGAAAGAAAATACTAAGGAAAGTATAAGCATCCAAAGTACTCGGTGATCTAAAAACTCAAAGGAGCTATTCCAGGAGCCAAAATACATTTTGGACAAATACTGTAAGCTTAAGGTAACGGAACCCAGTCTAAAAAACACCCATCCGTTAACGACGATCAGAAAGGTAAAAATGACCTTTATTATGGACGATATTTTTTGATACCAGTTTAATAAAAATGCGCGCTCCAAAACTAAAAATAAGCCGTGATACGCACCCCAAATAATAAAACCCCAGGAGGCACCATGCCAGAATCCTGAAGCTAAAAATACCACCCATAAGTTAAAATATAAGCGTGATTTGGAATTTACTTTATTTCCTCCTAAAGGGATATATAAATAATTCTTCATCCAATTGCCTAAGCTTATATGCCATCGGCGCCAAAACTCTGTAATGCTTTGAGAGGTATATGGATTATCAAAATTTTCAGGGAATTTAAAACCAATCATTTTACCTATGCCAATGGCCATATCCGAATACCCTGAAAAATCAAAATAAATCTGGAAACTATAGGATAAAATCCCCACCCAAGCACTTGCAAAATCAATTTGATGGATGGGCAATGCAAAAATTTTATCTGCCTGTTCACCTACAATATTTGCAATAAGCACTTTTTTACTGAGCCCAATTATAAATCGATAAAGTCCTAAAAGTTTTAAATCGATGGTTTCATTGGCAGTTCTATCGCTGATCTGATCTGATATTTCATGATATCGAATAATAGGTCCTGCAATTAATTTTGGAAAGAGAATAATGTATAATTGATAATCCCAAAAATTATCCAAAGGTTTGTGAACCCTTCTATATACATCTACCACGTAAGTTAAAGTTTCAAAGGTGTAAAATGAAATACCTATCGGCAGAATTAGTTTCGTCCATTGTATTACCGGTATTCCTAAAACGGGTAGTAAATAATTTAAATTTGAAACAAAAAAGTTAGAATATTTAAAATAAAAAAGTAATCCGATATTTATACAAACTGATACACTTAATAGTGTTTTCCTTTGAGTTGGATGTTGAAGTTTCCACATCCATCTTACCAAATAAAAATCAATAAGGGTAGTTCCTAATAAGACAAAAATAAATTTTGGAGCACCCCAGCTATAGAAAAATATACTGAATAATAAAATTACAATATTTTTCAGCTTTTTTCCTGCTACATAATAGCAAAATAAAAAAGCAGGTAAAAAATAAAGTAAAAATACAATACTGCTAAAGACCATTCCTAAAAGCTTCCAAACTTAAATTAAGGTTGCAAATTAAAGGGAATTACTTTAAAATGGTAATATTACCCAGTTTATAATTTACCCCTCCATCCCAACCGATATATTCAGCTTGCCAAATAAAAACATTATTATAAGGCTTATCATTTAAAAATTTACCGGGCCATCTGGCTTTTTTATCGGTATTTTCCCAAACTTGAGTCCCCCAGCGATTAAATATTTTGATATGAATATTTTTCACAAAGGCCAAACTTGGATACCAAGTATCATTTAAACTATCTGCATTTGGAGTAAAAACATTAGCTGCATAAAGGATAGGTTTTTGAATTAATTGAATAATATTGGATTCGCTGAAAGCATCGGAATTGGTTTCCCGCGCAATAACTTTATAATAATACAGTCCCCAATTATAATTTAAAGAATCATCAATGGTTTCATTAAATGCTCCCGAAACAGGATAAATATAGGATAATTCTGCACCGGTATCACTTCTGTAAATGGCATAGCTGGAAACATTATTAATCCAATCTTGGTATGGGTTCCATTGCAAATGATTTTCAAAAGGTACTACGGAGCCGCTCAATACAATGGAACGCCCCACTCTGCCATCATTACTCATGAGTCCGCACTGCGTCACCATAACAATTTTATAAGTATAGGATATATTTTGCACATCCACGTCCTGGTCTTCAAATACAGTATCCGTCGGATCTTTTAAAACTATATGTGTCAATACATAATCTTCATTAGAAATATTGCGCTTTCGATAAAGTTTGTACATATAAAAGTCCTTTTGATGACTTTGATGCCAAATAACTTTAATGGAACGATTATTAACCACACTCACTGAGTATATATTAATAGCTGCCGGCATAGAATCATTAGGAACTGCAGAGCAAATAAAACGTGTGGAATCTCCAATCACGCCACAAGTATTGACCCCATAAATAAAATAGCAATAATTATTATTTAAATTATCAGGAACACTATCATCGACATAGGAATTATCTACTTGCTCATTAAATGTTTTAACAATATGCATGGAACCATTGGGCAATACTTTCACCAATCTATAGTATTTTAAATAAGGTACATTAGGGTAATCAGACCAATTAATGGTAACACTTTTTTTATCGGAACGATGAATACAAAATATACCCGGTGGTGAGACCGGCAATGGTGGTATTAAAACCAATTTTATTAGGCCGACGGAAGATTTTTGAGTTGGGCATCCATTATCATGCATGCCAAAATAAACATAATAGGTATCTACGCCAATTTGATTGCAAGAGGTTAGCCATTGTAAGGTACCATAAACTTTACTTCCTCCATTTTGAACATTTATTTTTGCCGTAGTGCCTTTGGTCAGTTTAGGGTCAAATGCGCTACCGTAATAACTCACATAAATAGAATCCTTCACATCTCTGTCAGTGAGTTCAAATTGATAAGAAAATTGTGAACTGGCATAAACCATCAAAGTAGTATCGCGCATGGTAGGCGGATAATTTGAGGTATTCAAATCCATTTTAAACATGGCATTATTACAACCGCCTTCTGCCTTCAATGGCTTAGGACGAATACCATTATTGGTTCTTGACCATGCGCCCGGTGTGGTCGGGAAATCAGAATATCCACCACAGCCACCGCATACACTTTGGTAAACTTTTCCATCCACATCAAAACGACTGGTACCGCCATCTACATGCTCATAACTTCCGGCATCACCTCCATAATAACTGGCATATACCAAGGAGGATAAATCCTTTCCGAAAACAATTAAATAAAAATCAGAACCATCCGTACTTTTCTGAACTGCATCCTGCGTAGTGGTCAGTCCAATGGTTTTGCCATCTTCACCATTATACTCATAATTGACGGCCCCACCCCATCCCGACATACAAATTCTTCCACAATTATCTACTAAAAATGCGGAAGGAGAAATATCAGGAATTGGTCTGCCGGATCCAAAAACAGTTGACAAAGTCATTTTGCTCAAATCATCACTAAAGGCAGAAATAAATTGTTTCCCGCCGGTATTACTATACACAGTTCCAATTACAGGATAGGTTCCCTTGGTTTGACCTGCAATAAAAACTCTATTGATTTTATCTATTTGCACCAAATAACTTTGATCATAATAAGCAGTACCCACATAGGTTGCTGCCAATAAAGATTTCCCATCTGCACTTATTTTTGCTAAAAATCCATCGGCATTTCCTCCGTAGCTTCGATTGTAGGCAGCACTGCTCACCGGAAAATCATTACTCATGGTTCCGCCGGTAACAAAAATATTTCCTTTGGTGTCAATATTTATCCCGTAGGCTGCATCCTCATCCGCACCTCCCAGCAAAGTACTCCAATATAATCCTGACAGGTCAGATTTAAATTTAATAATACATGCATCCTGTGTTCCATTTAAAGAACTTTGAAATCCGTTGCTTGTTGGGAAATCACTGGACCGGGTACAGGAAGCCACATAAATATTGTTATTGGAATCAATTAATACTTCACCTCTAAAATGATCTCCATAATTATAGGCCAATGGACCATCAGTGCCATTTAAGTTAAAATTATATTGTCCGTTTAATCCGTCTTTATCTGTCCCTCCTATATAAGTGGAAGCATTAAGCGTACTACCGTCTTTAGAAAGTTTACAAACAAACATATCGCCATTTCCGGAATAATTAGAAGCATATGCCCCTGATGTCACCGGAAAATCATTTGAATAGGTTGTCCCTAAAACCACTAATTCACCATCCTTATTTACAATCATACTATGCGGCTGCTCATTATTGGAGCCGCCCAAATAGGTAGCCCAAACTAATTTTTTACCGTCAGGAGTATATTTCAAAATACCGATATCCCTGCCAAAATCAGTAATATAACCTGAAGGATCAGTAAGATCGGTATAGCCTCCTTGATATTTTTCTTCAAATGCGCCGGTGGTAGTTGGAAATCCAGTACCAAAAACGGTTCCTCCGGAATAACCGCAACCCTGATGATCATAGGTGCCTGTAAAGCCGAAGTTATCCGCATAGGAACCTGAAAAAGTGGCAAATATTACTAATGGGTCAATAACTAAAGTTACCTTAGGATTATAATTAGCAATATTAAAACTTAGTACATCTTTATTGAGTTTATAGGAACATTTTACGCCAACTTTATCTTCGCTGCCCAATTGATAGGCTTTGGGTTTTTCCTCTTTAATATGGGTTAAAGAAGTATTAATATGAAAACATGAATTTTCCAAATAGGTTTTGCCGGCACCTTCATAAGCCAACTGAATATCGGATGCATGAGCACCGGGATGTACTATAAAATTATATTTAATGGCATCTCCGGAAACACCGATTTCCATATCGATAAGATGCCATAAATTTTTTAAGGTAATTTTCTCAAAAGCTTTGGCTCCTGATGCCCATTTAGAAGGATCTTTACCATGAATGTAATTATAACTTTCAAAAGATGGATTCTCAGTAGCAATCGCTTCCGGAAGGAGTGCATTTTTAAAGTTAATATGAATAACATGACATTTTATGGAATCAATATTTTTATGATCATGCATGGCCGCATGCAGAGTAGCCAAATCATAAAAGAAATAAGTTAATCGCTGATTTTCGACATAAAAAGTACCACCGGGGATATATGCTTGGAAGCGCACATTGCTCTTCCATTGACCTTTGTTTTCTATTAATTTAATGCCGGAATTGGCAGACGTTCCTAGCGCACTAAGCAGTAATGCAGCCAATAAAATAAGGGGGTTTAAAAGTAAACGTCTCATAATCATTATTCACAAACAGTGAATACCATGATACTATTGCAATTTAGCATTAATATTCAAAATTCTAAGTAAGGTAGTCAATTATCTTAGAAGTACCTTACTTAGATAAGAAAAATCGACCTATGTTTAAGTTTACCTTGGCAAATATTTAATAACTTGACAATCTGATATATAGTAAAATATATAGGACTTAAATGCACAAAAAAAAGGTGCCTAAATGGCACCTTTTTAAATTTATGAAAGGATTAATAAATCGTTACATCGACAGGGCATAGCATTAATACACCACTACGTTCGGTAGCGCTTTGTGCTTTCTTTAAAATTATATATTTATCCCCGAGTTCCTCTTTAATCAGATTAACTCTGGATTCAGTTAAACCTTTGGTCAATAAACTCCATTTATTGTCATATTTGGGCATAATTTGTAGTTCATAAGCGGATAATTTTGCTCTTTTAGCTGCTGTGGCAATTGCTAAATCCAAGTTACCTAATTCATCTACCAAGCCTAATTTTTTGCCTTGAATACCTGAATAAATCCTACCTTGAGCAATGGAATCCACCGTAGCAAGCGGTAAATGTCTGCCTTGGGAAACTCTGCGCTTAAATTGGCTATAAGTAGTATCTACATAATTTTGAATGATGGCCTCTTCTTCCGGAAGCATTTCACGATTAGGATTACCTAAATCAGCGTATTTTCCGGTCTGAATTCTATCCCATGTTATCCCTAAATCCTTTTCCCAGAATTTTTTCATGCTTGGTAAGAGTGCAAAAACTCCTATGGAACCTGTGATGGTATTGGGTTCAGCAATAATATAATCCGCAGGTGCAGCAATATAATATCCACCGGAAGCAGCAAGATCACCCATAGAAACAATTACCGGCTTTTTCTTTTTGGCCAATACTACTTCTCTCCAAATAATATCTGAAGCCAGGGCACTTCCACCCGGAGAATTAATTCTTAAAACAATAGCTTTAACATCATCATCCATTCTTGCTTTGCGTATTGTTGCCGATAATTTTTCAGAGCCAATGGATTCATCACTTCCTTCGCCGCTGTTAATTTCCCCTACGGCATAAATTAATGCAATTTTTGCATCGGAAGAATTAGGCGCAGGCAATACATTCTTATAATCAAGTAAATTGACAAATTTTAAATTTTCATTTTCTTTAATTTTTATAGCCCTTTTCATAGCTGATAAAACTTCATCTTTATATGCTAATTTATCTACTAATTTAGTGCGTACTGCATCTTCAGGGAAACGAATGCTTAATTTATTTGCAATATCTTTAAGCGTATTAGGATCTAATTTTCGAGCACCGGCAATTTTATTAATGTAATCATCATAGCAAGAATTGATATACGCCATCAATTGTTCACGATTGGCCTCGCTATTATTGCTGCGAATAAACATTTCTCCGGCACTTTTATATTTACCTGCCCTGATTAGTTTAGGCTGGATATCCAATTTATCGAATAATCCTTTTAAAAACATTTGCTCGGAATGAAAACCTGCAAATGCAAAGGAGCCTACATTATTCAAATAAATACTATCTGCTACGGAAGCTATATAATAATTCCTTTGGTTATATAATTCAGAATAGGCATAAATAAACTTTCCTGATTTTTTAAAATCAATTAAGGCTATCCTTATTTCTTCCAACATAGGCAAGGATTGTGGCATAAGTCCTAAATCCAAATAAATGCCTTTGATTTTTTTATCTTCTGCGGCGCGCTTTATTTCCTCGGTAATTGTTTTTATGGAAAGCGGCATATGCATTTCCTTGGATAAAAAGCTAATATTTTCAAAAGGGTTATCCACCGGTTTTTCGCTTATTTTATCATCGAGGGTTATTTTTAAGATGGAATTGTTATCCACGGTAACTTTTTTCTTCCCTTTGGAAGAAATAGCAACGGCAATTATAATAAGCACACCAAATAATAAAAATAAACTAATGAAAAAACCAACAATAGATGCCAGCAAGTTTCTAAAAAAAGCAATCATATAATAATGTTTTAAATGAATACACAAAGATAATTAAATTCAACATATTGAAATCTTTAAGTAACACATTGACTATGTGTATATTTAAATGAAATAATATTAAATTTTTCAAGCCAACATGGCCTCAAATTCTTCTTCTGTTATGATTTTTACAGTTCCAATTTTCCGTGCTTTGTCCACTTTTGAACCCGGATCTTCCCCTACCACTAAATAATTAACTTTAGCACTTAAGGAAGCGGAAACATTTCCGCCTTCTTCCCCCGTAAGCCTTTTGGCTTCCGGACGCGTGTATTTTTTTAAAGTACCAGTAAATAAAAAAGTCAGATTGGCTAATTTACCATTTGCATTGGAATTTTCCTTTTTTTGTTCACATACGGGTAATCCTAATTCTTGAAGTTTAACAATTAAATCTAAACCGCTTTCAGAATGAAAAAAATTGTAAATACTTTCAGCAACTTTAGGTCCTACATCCTCTATTTCGCTCAATTTTGCTATATCCCAATTTTTAAATTCCATCAGGCATGATACATGGGAGGCAAGATTTTTGGACATGGTTTCTCCAACATGCCTGATACCTAATCCAAATAATAGTCTGGCCATACTCCTGGTTTTGGAGGTTTCAATAGCTGCCATTAAATTATCAATAGATTTTTCACCTAAACCCTCCAATTTTCTAATTTCATCAATGGGCAATTGGTAAATATCCGGTATGCTGCGCAAGCAACCCATATCATAAAATTTAGTAATAATGGCGGCCCCTAAACCTGATATTTCCATAGCATCCCTTGATGCAAAATGAATTAATCTCTCTAAAACTTGAGCCGGACATTGAATATTAATACACCTCCAAGAAGCATCCTCTTTAATTAGTTTTGATTGGCAAGACGGACAATGCTCAGGGAAGGATACCTTTTGTTCGGCACCGGACCTGCCTTCTTTCAAACTCATCACAATATAAGGAATCACATCCCCTGCACGCTCAATTAAAATATTATCGCCAATTCTTAAATCTTTTTCTTCAATAAATTCTTCATTAAACATCGAAATAGAGGAAACGGTAACACCTCCTACACTAACGGGCTCTAATTTTGCAACCGGAGTAATGGTACCTATTCTCCCCACTTGAAATTCTACTTTTATTAATTTTGTTCTGGCTTGGCGGGCACTAAATTTATAGGCAATGGCCCATCTGGGATGATGACTGGTAGCACCTAATTTTTCCTCTAAATTTATATTGTCTACTTTTACCACCATTCCATCAATTTCATACTTATAAGCGTCTCGCTTTTCTGCCCACTGATCAATAAAAGAAACTACACCTTCAATATTATTAACCTTAGTATGCTCCTCAAAAGGAGTTTTAAAACCTAGGGTATGCAGCATTTTTATATTTTCATCCCTGCTTATTAAAGTTCGTCCTATTAAATCCCTGCCCTCTTGATCTACCGCATAGCTGATATGATATAATACGCCTTCCAAATTACGTTTGGCAACTTCATCCGCATCCTGCATGCGTAAAGAACCCGCTGCTGCATTTCTTGGATTGGCCAAGGGACTTAATCCACTTTCTATTCGTTTGAGATTAAATTCCTGAAATTTTTCTTTCTGAATAACCACTTCTCCTCTAATTTCAATGGTCTTGATGCCATATTTTGAAAAGGCTGCCTTTAAAGGAATGGATCGCATCACTTTTATATTATTAGTGATTTCCTCACCAATTATTCCATCCCCCCTGCTGGCACCGCGTACTAATACATCATCAGTATATACTAGGGACATTCCGGCACCATCAAATTTTGGTTCTACGTTATAAGTGATATGCTCCAAACCTGATAATTCCTTTACTTTACGATCAAAATCAAAAAGATCATTTTCATCATAGGAATTATCTAAAGATAACATGGGTGCTAAATGGGGTACTTGCGGAAAATCTTTAGTTAAACCTCTTCCTACCCTTTGTGTTGGAGAATCTTCAGTGATCAAAGAGGGAAAAGCCAATTCAATTTCTTTGAGCTTTTTATATAAGGTATCATATTCAAAATCTGTAATGATCGACTCGGATTGAACATAATATTTATAATCATGGAAATGAATTACATCTCTTAAATCATTAACTAAATTTTGTGCTTCCGTAATAGTATGAAATTGTGCTGAAAGCAAATAATTGCTAAGTGCTATAAATTCCTTTGTATTTGAATCCTGATACATAAGATGGGGTAAATTGCAAAGATAAAGAATGATTAAATGATTTCATTTCTTCACGCTAAAAATACTAAATTGCAATTTCTATGAAATATATTAAATATTTATTAGCCCTTTTATTGTGTTCATTTGCTCTATTTCAGCATCTTAGTGATTTGCCGGTGCGCTTATGGGATGAATCACGATTGGCAGGGAATGCTTTTGAAATGTTTAAGTCGGGGAATTATTTAGTTACCACTTTTTGGGATACACCCGACCTTTGGAATACCAAACCGCCATTAATGATTTGGCTGCAAGTAATATCCATGCATTTGGTGGGCATAAATGAATTAGCATTACGCTTACCCTCTGCTGTTGCAGGCTTATTTACTTGTTGGGTAATTTTTCAATTTTGCAATAAACATTTGAAATCTTATGTTTTAGGATTAATTAGTGTCTTGGTATTGGTTACCTGCCGCGGATATATCTCTGAACATTGCACCAGAAGCGGTGATTATGATGCCTTATTTACACTGTTTACTACCTTATGCATCATCAATTTTTATTATTACTTGAGGTATTCAGATAATAAATTTTTATACTATACCCTCATTAGTTTTACATTCGCTGCCTTAACTAAGGGAATAGCATCTTTCCTTATCTTACCCGGACTATTTATCTGCAGTTTATATGCAGGTAAAACAGTGCAAATTTTAAAAAACAAACATTTTTATTGGGGATTTGGAATATTTATTCTTGTCATCGGCGGCTTTTATTTCTTCAGAGAAATGGCATCGGCAGGATATATCAAAGCGTGTATAGAAAATGATATTACCGGCAGATTTATGAAAGTTTCAGATGAACATAAAACTAATTTTTGGTATTACTTAAATAATTTTATTTCCTACCGATTGGAATACTGGTTATACGTTATTCCTTTGAGTTTAATTTGTTTATTTTGGAAGGAGAAAACTTTTAAAAATAGTTATATATACCTGTTAATTTCCAGCCTATGTTTTTTCTTGGTCATTTCCATTTCAAAAACAAGAATTATTTGGTATGATGCTCCTATTTATCCATTATTTTCCCTGATGATCGGATTGATCATTTATAAAATTTATCTGATGATATATCATTGGGAAACGCATCAATTAAAAAATAAATGGAACATTATTTCTGCCATATTTATAATGTTCGTATTTGCCGTACCATATTATAATACGATAAAATATAATTACCTTGCCAAGGATTGGGATTTGGAAAATTACGGTATGGGAATGATGTGGCAAAAAGCTTTAAAAAATGAAATTAATCTGAACGGTTATTATGTCTGCGAGAATGGATATGAACCTATTAATAAGTTTTACAGACAAGTTTATAATGATAAAGGACATCATGTAGAAAATTTACCTTTTGATAAATTACACCCTACAGAGCAAATTGTTTTTGGACATCAGGTTATTTTGGATTACGTCAAGGCACACTATAATTTTCGAGTAATTTATCAATTCGAAAATGTATATTTTTGCATCATTGATGGGGAGATAAATCCTGAAAAAGCCAATAATTAATTTATAATTAAAATTTCAGTTCTTCTATTCAAGGCCATGCCTTCCGGTGTATTATTATTACTTGCCGGTTTAGTATCACCATATCCAATTGCCACTAAGCGCTTAGGAGAAATACCGCCAATTTTTATTAAGTAATTATAGACGCTCTGTGCGCGCATCACTGATAATTCTTTATTATGATTTGCATTCCCGCTATTATCCGTATGACCGCTAATTTCAATATTAATACTTGGATTAGCTTTAAGAAGAGCAATTAAGCGGTTTAATTCATTAAAAGAGCTTTTTAATAATTCATATTTATCACTGGCAAAAAACACATTTCTTAATGCTATTTTTTGTCCAACCTTTATAAGCGGCAATGGAATATCCTTCAAAAAAGGACTAGGGTTTTTATAATCTTTCAAAGGAATATGATCTGAATAAAAAAGATAACCCGGCGCAGAAACATTTACTAAATAATCTTTTCCCGACGGGATCGGTATTAAAAATTCACCATTATTATCCAAGTTTCTTTTAATGACAACTTTATCAGTACTAAGATCTACCAATTCAAAAGCGGCAGCAAGACTTTTTTTACTTTCGGCATCAAAAACTTTTCCTTTAAGGTAACTTACCGGATTAGGCTTAATAGTTTCCGGAATTTTAAAATAAAAAATATCCAAACCACCTAAGCTGCCTTTCCCGGAAGAAGAATAATAAGCCAAATCTCCTCTGCCATCTACAATCATACCCGGCTCATCACCGGTAGTATTAATAGGATATCCGACATTAATAGCAGAATCAAATTCATCTTGAGCATTTTTACGTGCTATAAATATATCATTCATTCCTAACCCTATATGCCCTCTGGAACAAAAATACAAGGTGCTATTATCCGGATGAATAAAAGGCGCCTGTTCATCTTCTGCGGTATTAATTTTAGGGCCTAAATTTATAACATCTCCAAGTTGACCATTTTCATCCATGGCACACTTATAAATATCGCAACCTCCAAGTCCTCCCGGGCGCTTTGAAACAAAATATATTGTTTTATTATCAAATGAAATAGAAGGTTGAGTTTCATAAAAACGGGTATTAATCGGGGCACCTATATTTTTAGGTTTGGTCCATTTCCCATCCTTAAAAAACGAAATATAAATATCACAATTATCGGCTTCAATATCTCCACGCTCCCCCGGATCTACATGGTTGCAAGAGGTAAACAACATAATGCTACCATCAGGAGAAATACACATCGCCCCTTCATTTTGCAAAGTATTTATTCCAGGGGCATCAGTAGCTGTTTGCCATACGGTATCAACCTTATGGCTTACCATTATATCCTCATTAAAGGCTTGCCTTTGTCTTTCCGGATGTTGCTCATTTTGATAGTTTGCATTTAAAGGCTTCCTACGCGTAAAATACATGGTCTCTCCATCCACAGTTAAGGTCGGGAAATATTCATTTAAACTTGTATTTATGCCTGTGCCCGCATTGATGGGATGAAATGCAACGGGATGGGCTTGAAATTGTAAAATGGCATCAATTTTAATTATTCTTCCGGAAATAAGTTTTTGCAAATCAGGCCTTATGTCTTTTAATTTCAAATATCGAACATAATACTGCTTTGATTCCGAAAAATAGTTGTGATTATACAACAAAGTACCCAAATTTAATAAAGCCAAATTGCTCACGGAATCATGAGATAATAATTGCAAGTATTCTTCTTTTTCTAAATCAAATTTCTCACGAATGCTGTAAATGGTACTACGCAGTTTATAGGCATCCTCATACAGCGGATCATTGTCTTTTGCTTTTTGTGCCAAGTTTAGTGCTTCCTCATAGTCCTTTTTGTAAAAGTATTTAAGGGATTTTGAATAAAGTTCTTTAGCTTCTGCCGAAGGAATATGCTTAGCATTTTGGGCAAATACAATCCCAAAACTAAATAAAAATACCAAAACTAAAATCATCCTCCGCTTACGCATAGCTATGAATTCACCATTTAAAAGTTAATAAAAGAAAATACCCAGTAAAAATATTTACCGGGTATTTATTTATAATGAATATATTTTGCTTACCAATCAGATTTTGCATCTACTTGGTCTTTAGCCATATTTTCTTTGAGGATTTTGATCAGCTTTCGTATATCTTGATCCAAATACGCCGTTCTTTCAGAGGCGCGCACATTTGGTTCCGGTTTATATGGCGGCATAAGTTCTTCAATCGGTTTTGGATATCCGCCCATGTCTATATGAAATCCTATAAACTCGTAACGGTATTTACCATCTTTAAATTTTAAATTAAATTTATATTTTATATATCCGGACTGAATATCCAAATCGGATTTCTTATCATGCAACATCACTTGCGTTGAACAATTCATTTGAATTAATCCACCTACCGGATCTTTAACGGCTATTTTTTTATCCGCCTGTTTATACATTACATTGATGGCCTTAATGGCTCTTTCATAAAGTTTTTCTTTAGTCATTCCTGCCATGGGTACCACCTCGGTATAAACCACTTTTTTATTGGAATCAAGAGGCAGATTTTGTGCATGAAGGAAACTGGGTAAGCCTAAGATTAAACTTAGGGCAAAGACGAATAATTTTTTCATGGATACTTTTAATTTGTAAGTTTTCTTGTTAAGGTTATTATATCACTTTTCATTTGGTAATCGATCGAGTGAAAAAAATCCAATTGCTTTTGTTTACTCATTTTCACATCCGGTTCATTATAATAATAACTTTCTAATGGATGTTTTTTGCCTTTTTCGACAATGAAATTAGTATACGTATAAGTTAATTTACCATCCACTATCGTAATAATTAAGGTATATTTTACTCGGGCATCAGGCACAGCATCACCGGTAGATTCATCAGCGGCGGTAGATTGCATTACTCCATTCACAATCATTCGTCCCTCATTAGGATCGTTTTTGCTTAATTTCCCTGCAAATCCTCTGTACATTGCTTTCAAACTTGCAAAAGCTTTTCTGTATAAACTATCTTTCTTCAAACCGGGAACATCAATATCACCGGTATAAGTGACAACTTTCTGATCATTCATCGGCACATCTTTCAATGAAAAATCCTGCGCATGAAGTTTAATATTTAATAATAAACTAAAAATAAGAGCTAAGCCTACAATTTGGTGTTTCATATTGGTTTTATTTAAATTGAATCAAGAAATAATTTTTCTTTCCTTTTTGAATCAGTAAAAATTGATCCCTTAGTATATGTTCAGTATTTATTTTAATATCCACACCTTCAATTTTACCTTTATTTAGGCTTACACCACCGGCTTGAATCATTTTTCGTGCTTCGCCTTTAGAAGGAAAAATAGCGGTATGGGTGGCTAATAGTTCAACAATATCTATACCGTTTTCTAAATCAGATTTATTAACGGTAAATTGAGGTACTCCTTCTAAAGCTGCTAATAAAGTTTCTTCACTCAATTTGGCCAAAGATTCAGTAGTACCCTTACCAAAAAGCAATTCCGTAGCTTCTAAGGCTTGCAAATAATCCTCTTTGCTATGAACTAAAGTACATACTTCCTCAGCAAGTCTTTTTTGTAAAAGGCGTAAATGTGGTGCTTCCTTATGTTGATTCTCTAAAGATAAAACCTCATCTTTTTCCAAAAGGGTAAAAATCTTTATGTATTTAACTGCATCTTCATCGGAAGCATTGAGCCAAAATTGATAAAAGTGATAAGGTGAAGTTCTTTTAGGATCTAACCATACTGAACCGCTTTCTGTTTTTCCGAATTTAGAGCCATCCGATTTGGTTAATAGCGGTGCTGTCAGTGCAAAGGCCTCCCCTCCGGCTTTACGTCTGATGAGCTCCGTTCCGGTTACAATATTTCCCCATTGGTCGGAGGCTCCCATTTGTATTTTGCAATTTTTGTGGGAATAAAGCCAATAAAAATCATATCCTTGAACCAACTGGTAGCTAAATTCTGTAAATGAAATACCGCTTTCATTTTCCAAACGTTTTTTTACAGAATCCTTTGCCATCATATAATTGACGGTAAGATGCTTTCCAACATCTCTTAAAAAATCGAGAAAATTGAAATTTTTAAACCAGTCATAATTATTAACAATTTCCGCTGAACTAGGTCCACAATCAAAATCAAGAAATTTCTCCAATTGTTTCTTAATTCCTTGCAGGTTGAATTGTAAAGTTTCTTCAGAAAGCAGATTTCGTTCGGCACTTTTACCGGACGGATCACCAATCATACCGGTAGCCCCACCTACCAATGCAAATGGCTTATGACCATGCAATTGCAAGTGTTTCAACATCATAATGGGTACTAAATTTCCAATATGTAAGGAATCTGAGGTAGGGTCAAAACCAATATACCCAAAACTCATTTCTTTGCTGAGTTGCTCTTCAATACCGGGAGTAAAATCATGAATGAGTCCCCTCCACTTCAATTCTTCTATAAATGAACTTTCCATAAGTTATGGCAAATTTATATTATTTTCATCAAATTTACCCTTTATGAATGCGCATTATTCCATAGTTAATCGGGGATGCTTTATCGAAATCTAAAGGATTATCAATAAAATTGCAGAATATTGCAGGAAGTATGAATTTACTTTCACATTTTTTTTCAGGAGAACAAAAAAATAATCCTTATTATAATTTTGGTTTGGTATTTCCCGACCTCCTTGGGGTCACCAACCGAAAATGGAAACCTCTGAAATTTGCAGAAAGCCATGAAATTAAACAATTGGCTTGGCAAATGGGTTGCAAAAAACATTTGGCAACTGATGGCATTTTTCATCATTTAGCATCCTTTCATGCCAATGTTGTATTCATCCGTAAGAAATTTGAAGAAAACGAATTAATTCCGGACAATATTCGTCTTTTCTTCGTAGCACATATTTTATACGAATTAATGCTGGACCGTTTGGTACTTATTAATGACCCAAATTGTGCAGATAATTTTTATAAAGATTTAAATAGTATTGAAGATGAAGAAATAGAAAAATTGTTCAAACAAAACAACATTGAAGGTTTGCCACAATTTTTCAATTTCTTTGAACGTTTTAAGGAGTATCAATACGTTTATAATTATATTGACGATGAAAGATTATTTTTTGCATTAAACAGAATTTTAACAAGAGCTAGGCAAAGTAATTTTGTTGAAAATGACTTCCCTACCTTTCAAAAAATAAGTTTTGAGGTACAAATGCATCTTTCTACGCAATTTTTAAGCATATTTGAAGCAGTAAATTAAAATACTCCTAATTGGATAGCAATACAAATTAACGGCGAACTGAGAACGCGACCGGAATACATGTTTAGATATTTACACTTTTTTTTAATCCTTTTATTACCCGGAATTCTGAATGCTCAAACATTGGGCATCCGAAAGTACAGTAATGAATTCCTAACCATCGGCGCTAGCCCTAGGGGAATGGCGATGGCCAATTCCATTGTGGCCTCTGTGGATGATGTTACCTCTTCTTATTATAATCCGGCCGGCCTTGCTTTAATGAATCATACTATGCAATTTAGTTTTATGCATAGCGAATACTTTGGAGGTATTACCAGTTATGATTATGCCGCAGCAGCTTTTAAACTTGATAGAATGAGTGCACTAGGTATTTCCTTTGTGCGGTTTGGAGCTGATAATATTCCTAATACTTATGATTTAGTGGATCAAAATGGAGCCATTAATTATGATAATGTAACCAATTTCTCTGTTGCAAATTATGCGTTGATACTTTCCTATGGCAGGAAATTTAATGAAATGGCCAGGTATCATGGTTATTTGATCAGATATGGTGGCAGTGTTAAAATTGTAAGAAATACAGTTGGTCCTTTTGCCAATTCATGGGGGTTTGGTGTAGATGCTGCCGTACAAGTTCAGGTCGATGATCATAGCACCATTGGAATCTTATTGAAAGATGCCTCCAATACCTTTAATGCCTGGAATTTTACTTTCACTGATGCTCAAAAAAATGTTTTATTACAAACCGGTAATGATATTCCGGTACACAGTACTGAAATAACGCTGCCAAGATTAATTATTGGCGGAAATCGTACCTATAACTTGAATAAGGAGTTTAGTTTGATGGGTGAAGCCGATATGGATATCACTTTTGATGGCCGAAGAAATGTACTAATGGCAACAGAACCAATAAGTTTCGACCCACATATCGGACTGGAGGCCGCCTATAAAAAGACAATTTGCCTGCGCTTAGGATTTGGCAACTTTCAGTATTATACTGATGATAATCCTGATAATAAGAAGGTTTTTGGATTTTCACCCTCTATTGGTTTGGGGTTAATGTTTAAAAAACTTACCCTCGATTATGCCCTTACTAACTTAGGAAGCACCAGCCCGGGTTTATATTCACATATTGTAGGACTCAGATTAACCATTGATAGGGCTAAGAAGCACTAAGTCCTTAAATCAGCATTTTACTATTAATTGAGAGATAATTGAATTAAATTCTTGTAATTTTGTTCTGATATTAACCCTATGCTCAATTTACAAGTTTCCATCGACTCCAATAGTGGATTTTGTTTCGGAGTAGTATATGCCATACAAATGGCAGAAGACTATTTAGACGAATATGGCAAATTATATTGCCTTGGTGATATTGTCCATAATGATGAAGAAGTAGAGCGACTCAGAAAAAAGGGCTTGGTCAGTATTACCCATGAGGAACTCAAAAATCTACACAACGAACGTGTGTTAATCAGAGCACACGGAGAACCACCGGAAACTTATAAAATTGCATTAGAAAATTCAATTGAATTGGTCGATGCTTCCTGCCCGGTGGTATTAAAATTACAACATCGGGTTAGAGAATCTTTTGAAGAAGCCAGTGTTCCTATTTATATATATGGTAAACATGGACATGCAGAAGTAAAAGGATTGGTAGGGCAAACTGGAGGGGAAGCCGTTGTATTTCAGGATATTTCAGAATTAGATGGCGTAGAACTACCTAAAAAAATCAGTCTATTTAGCCAAACCACCAAGGATACCCGTAATCTTTATCATATCAGGGATAACTTAAATGCTCGAGGAGTAGAAGTTGACTTTAATGATACCATTTGCCGTCAGGTTTCCAGCAGGGATTTACAATTAAGGGATTTTGTAAAAAATTACGACAAAATCATTTTTGTATCCGGCACTAAATCTTCCAACGGCAAAGTCCTTTATGGCATTTGCAAAGAAAATAATCCGGCTTCTTATTTTATTTCCTCGCCGGAGGAATTAGATAAGTCATGGTTCCAAGATAATGACAAAGTTGGAATTTGCGGTGCCACTTCCACGCCTTTATGGCTCATGGAAAATGTGAAATCAGCTATTGAATTGTACTAAGTAATTTTTAATTTTTCATTCCTTCCAACTTGGCAGGATTTAAAATGGTGATATTGCTTGCCTGAATTTCAATTATTTTTTCACTCTTAAAATCAGATAATACCCTAATTACAGATTCCGGAGCTGTACCGACCATACTGGCTAAATCTTCCCTGGATACTGACATCTTAAAGGTATCTTCATTTTCGGATTTTTTGTACCTTTTGTATAACATCATTAAAGAATCTGCCACACGTTTTCTAACGGAATTATACGCCAGTTTTACTAAACGTTCTTCCTGTGCCTTTAAATCATTAGAAAGCATTCTAATAAATTTATTAGATACATCTCTATTCTTATACATTAAGTCATTAAAATCCTCACGAGGGATTATGGATACTTCTGTATCCTCTAAAGCCATAGCTGTTTCCGAATAATTTGAATCTTCTAATAAGGCTACATACCCTAAAAAATCTCCTTCCTTATATAATCCGGTAATATAATCCTTCCCTTCATCGTTGGACTTAAAAGTCTTAACTTTACCTTTATTAATAAAATATAATCCGGAAGGGAAGTTCTTTTCATAAAATATAATTTCCTTCTTTTTAAAAACCTTGGTTTTTCTATTTTCAGGCAAGCGCTTTAACTCTTCCAAACCTCGAGCTTCTCTGATAAAATTATCTAATCCTTCAGCATCACGACCAAATTCCTGTTTTAAAACTTCCGTCTTTTTAAGTCGGGATTCCACGGCATTTAATAACTCCGTTTCATCAAAAGGCTTGGTAATATAATCATCAGCCCCAAGGTTCATGCCTTTGCGGAAATCATTACGGTCGGCCTTGGCAGTTAAAAATATAAACGGAATGGTGGCCGTAGCATGATCTTTACTTAAAATATGCAAAACACTATACCCATCCAATTCAGGCATCATAATGTCACAAATAATAAGATCAGGCTTATGTTCCTGGGCAGATTTAACACCTTTCTTACCATTTTCAGCCGTAATCACCTCAAAATTAGCTAGTTCTAAAATTTCAGCTGTGTTTTCCCGCATTTCAGGATTATCTTCAATCAGTAATATTTTTTTCATATTCTTATTTTATGTGCAGTGGGTGCAAGTTACAAAAATTAAAATTTAGGAATTACTATCGTAAAAACAGTTCCTTTCCCTTCTTCGCTAATAAAATCAATTTCTCCTCCCAACAAAGAAACATATTTTTTCACAATATGCAGACCAAGGCCGGTACCCTGAACATTAACTGCATTTCTAGCCCGGAAAAAGCGTTCAAACAAATGCTTTTGCTCCTCTACCGGAATGCCAATTCCTTCATCACGTACTTCAAAACGTATTTCCTGATCATTAACATTCGTGCTAAAATATATATTCTTATTGGCCTTGGAATACTTAATGGCATTTGAAATCAAATTTATCAATACATTATGAAGAATTTGTTTATCTAAAAAAATCAAATTATCACCGGTATGATTAAATACAATTTTTTGTCCTTCGGTGGCAATGGTAGAAATATCCTCTACGATATCTTCTGCAAATTTATCTAATTCAAAATACACCGGATTAGTGTCTATTCTACCTTCTTCAAGTTTTGACAGGGAAAGGAAACTTTCTAAGATTTCCGTTAAGTTTTTTACGGAAGCCTTTATCCTACCCAAATGCTTTTGTCTTTTATCTATATCCTTATCCGAATATTTTTCCAGCAAAGTAGTTGAAGATAAAATAGTACTCAACGGGGTTCTAAATTCATGGGAAGCCATCGTTACAAACCGCGACTTCATTTCATTGAGTTCTTTTTCTTTTTGCAGGGCTTTTATTATTTCATTTCTGGATTCATCCAATTTTATAACGGCCACTTCAAGTTCGTGGGTACGTTCCTCAACTCTCTTTTCCAGGTCCTGATTCAGTTTTTTAATTTCTGCTATTAGGCTATAATCATTAATGCTGTACCTGATGGAGCGCTCCAATTGATATGGAACGATGGTGCCTTTTACGAGGTAATCAGCAGCACCTGCTTTCATTGCCAATTCATCTATGGCTAAATCGCCTTGACCGGTGAGCAGAATCATTGGAGCATCGCAGCCGGATTCTACCGAAGCCCTGATGAGTGCCAAACCGTCATCAGCCCCTAAACGATAATCCACCAGATATACATGATGCTCTCTATTAGCAATGGCTCTTTCAGCATCGCTTAAATTAGATACCCAATCCAACTTATACTTTCTTGTTTGTATTTCGGATAAAATATCTCTGGTAATGATGTAATCTTCCTCATCATCATCTACCAAAAGCACCTTTATTTGACTGGAAAAATTCACTAATCTTTACTTATCGGTAATTCAACAATTTCGAACCAATATTTACTAAGGGTGGACATGGCATCAACCAAATCACTAAATTTAACCGGTTTAGTAATAAAAGAGCTGACTCCTAAATCATAAGTTTTAACAATATCCTCCTCAGCTTTAGAGGTAGTAAGTACTACTACAGGAATGCTGCGCAGAATTTTGTTGGCCTTAATTTCCTTGAGTGCTTCTCTCCCATCCATCCGTGGCATATTTAAATCCAGAAGTATTAATCCCGGCGTTGGATATTTTAATTTATCTTCATAATTGCCTCGATGAAGCAGGTAATCCAATAAATCTTCGCCATCTTCTACAAAATGCAATTGATTTGCCAGACGGCTTTCTTCCAAAGCCTCTTTAGTCAGCATCCGATCTTCTGCATCATCGTCTGCAATTAGTATACAAATTGAATTATTTCTAGTCATTTTATGCTTGGTTTTTAATTTGTTTTTTTGCTAAGGTTACAATAAAAGTAGTGCCTTGCCCTAAGGTGCTTTTTGCTTCTATTTTACCGCCATGATATATGGCTATTTTTCTACAAATGGCTAAGCCTACCCCCGAACCTTCAAATTTTTTAGATTCTAATCTTTGAAAAATATTAAATATTTTATCAATGTATTTTTCGTCAAACCCAATACCATTGTCTTCAAAATAAAGTTCAATCATTTCATCCCCCGGAGTAGAAACTAACAGTTTATCCTTTTGGATATCTTTTGCATAAACCTTTATGATAGGCTTTACATCATCTTTTCTAAATTTAATTGCATTGCTTAGCATATTTTGAAAAAGTTGACGCATTTGTACGGGTTCTGCCTGTATGGTTGGCAATTTATCAACTATAATGCTTGCACCTGATTTTTCAATGCTGATTTCAATATCAGATAAAACTTCTCGTATGGTATTATTTAAATCTACATTAACAAAATCCTGAGCAATCGTTGTGACTCTGGAAAAGGTCAGCAAGTCATTAATTAATTGTTGCATTCGAGCCGCAGCATTTAACATTCTATCCAAATAATCCACGCCCGCTTCACTCAATTGACTTCCTTCTTTTACTTTTAAACGATCGCCAAAGGATTGAATTTTTCTTAACGGTTCTTGCAAATCATGAGAGGACACATAAGCAAAATCTTGTAATTCGGAATTGCTTCTTTGCAAAGCAGCGGCAGAACGCCTTAGTTTTTCTTCGGCTAATTTGCGCTCGGTAATATCATGGATAATACCGGTAAAAATAATACGTTCACCAATTTTTACTTCACTAACACTTAGATTTATCGGGAATAATGTACCATCCTTTTTCATGGCGGTCACTTCTCTGCCGATACCAATTATTTTACCTTTACCCGTATTATAATAATTTTGCATGTAAGTATCATGCTGCGAACCAAAAGGCTCCGGCATTAAAGCATTCACACTTTTACCGCGCATTTCTTCTTGAGTATATCCGAATAATTTAGATGCTGCCGGATTAAATAGTTCAATAATGCCTTTGGTATTAATGGTAATAATACCATCCACCGCATTGTTTAGAATGGCATTAAATTTATATTCACTTTCTACAAGAGCAGATTCTGCTTCTTTTATTTGCGAAATATCGTGTACAATACCAGTAAAGATTTTTCTATCGGATAATTGTGTTTCACTAATACTTAATAAAAATGGAAAAGTTGTCCCATTCTTGCGAAGGCCCAATACCTCACGACCTATACCAATAATTTTCTTTATTCCGGTATTATGATAATTATGAAGATATGAATCATGTGCAGAATGATAGGGCTCAGGCATCAGCATATTAATATTATGCCCGATGACCTCATCCTCATTATATCCAAATATTCGAGCGGCTGCAGGGTTCAATGACTCTACTATCCCACGTTCATTAATGGTAATTATTCCATCAATGACGGTCTCAAAAATTGAACGTAAAATGGAATCACTTTCATGTGAGTTTATTTTCTTTCCGTCCTCCAATACCAAATTATTAGGATGACAAAGATAATAAAATGATTAAAATAACTGAATTCCATTGAAGGAATATATTAATCTTCAAATCTGCTGATTTTCAGGTTCAAACGTTCAGCATGCTCATTTTGATATTCTATTGACCAATAATCTGATTTTGAAGCTTCTATCCAATTATCTCCTGATTGAGTTAATATTAAAATATTTATCCCAAAGGTTTTGAAAAATTTGTCTTTGAGTTGCTCAATAGTATGTTCCGGCTTCACCACAATTTTAGTGGTTTTTGAAATACTTGGTTTATATGAATTTAAACCAACCTCAAGCAATAATGGTGTTTTAATTTGACCATCAGGGCTTCCCAAATAAAAGTCAATTTTTAAATACGGATATTTTAAATTGAATTCCTCTTGGACTTGACCCACTGTTTTTCTACCATTGGCTGTTATATTCATTTTAGCGACGCTCAGCATTCCCCTTGTTATTGAAACAAAATTGAATTATTTAACTTAAAATTAAGTTGATATTTCTTAGGTGTAAAACTGATTTATGTCAGTTTTACACCTAAGGGCATAAAATTTATATTATCCTCATATTCTATAACTTATGAAATTATTTAAGTAATTAATTTGCATTAAATTCATAGGATTTTCATTAAATAGACACAAAGCCGACAGTAATACACTATAATTATAAAATCTAGCTTAACTACTTTAATAATCAGTGGAGCTTTTGCTTCGTTTAGCTACAAATATGTAATTTTGCAACATGTTAACGGTGGAAAAAATTGGCGGTACTTGTATGACTGCCTTGGAAGATGTATTAAATAACATCATTTTTTATGGACGATCCGGTCCTGAACTTTACCATAGGATTTTCGTAGTTTCTGCATTTTCAGGAGTAACGAATATGCTTTTGGAAAATAAAAAAACCGGAGAGCCGGGCGTATATCATAGATTGGCGGGGCATAAAAACTTTACCAATGCCTTAAATGATGTAGCTGAGAAGTTGCAAGAAATGAATAAAAAATATGAAGCCATCGGACTTGATTTAAAAGTTGCTGATACCTTTATTGAAAATAGGATTATTGATGCACAAAAATATCTTGAAGATTTGGCTAATATACTTTCTTCCGGATATGTAAGTAATGAAAGTATTTTGCAAGCAGCCCGAGAAATATTAGCCTCAATCGGCGAAGCTCATTCTGCTTTTAATTTGGTAAATGTACTTCAAAACAAAGGTGTAAATGCCACCTTCATTGATCTCTGCGGGTTTTATGATTACAAGCCATACACCATTGACCAAAGGATAAAGCATGCCTTTAAAGAAATAAAATTTCAGGATACTATTTGTGTTGCAACAGGATATACTAAAGGTACCGAAGGAATCATGCGTGAATTTGATCGTGGGTATTCTGAAGTTACTTTTAGTAAAATTGCAGTTGCTGTAGAAGCGAAACAAGTAATTATTCACAAAGAATATCATTTGTCTTCCGCTGACCCCAATATTGTTGGGATTGAAAATGCAATACCAGTTTGTAATACCAATTTTGATGTAGCCGACCAATTGGCGGATGTGGGCATGGAAGCTATCCATCCGAAAGCTTCCAAACCGTTAGAGATCAATGGCATTACTTTAAGAATAAAAAATACTTTCGACCCTAAGCACGAAGGCACTTTAATTACCAAAGAATTTATTTCCCCGGATAAGAGAGTTGAAGTCATTACTGGCACCGACAAGGTAGTTATTATTGATATTTATGACCCATTGATGGTTGGTGAAGTTGGATCTGACTTAAAAGTAATGACTGCATTTGCAGAAACCGGAGTGAGTTATGTATTTAAAGCTACCAGTGCGAATAGTATTTCCGTACTTATTTGGGAAAAAGATTTTGATAAAAAATTGATCAAGCGTTTAAGTTCGGAGTTTGAAACGGTTACCCATGAAAAAGTAGCCATCGTATGTATTATCGGCTCTAATATTGACCAACCGGGGGTTTTGGGTAAAGCTGCAGCGGCTTTAGCCAATGAAAATATTAATATCCTTACAGGAGGATTTGCTCTAAGGAAGGTTAATATTCAATTTGTAGTTGCCCGTGATGACTTTAAAAAAGCCATCATTGCCCTCAATAAAACCATGTTTTTTTAAATATTATTTTCAGTTTTACTGATAACTGCTGTAGCGATGCTGTTTCCCAGAACATTGGTAGCGGCTCTTCCCATATCCAAAATGGGGTCTATACCTAAAAGTAATGCCATACCTGCTTCCGGAATTTTAAAACTGGCCAAAGTTCCTGCAATTACGACCAATGATGCTCGAGGCACTCCTGCTATGCCTTTACTGGTCAGCATCAAAACCAATAGCATGGTTATTTGAGTATCGAATCCTAAATGTATCCCATAACATTGTGCAATAAATATGGACGCAAAAGTCATATACATCATTGAGCCATCCAAATTAAATGAGTACCCCAATGGAAGTACAAAACTTACGATTCGATTTGGACAACCGTATCTTTCCAATTCTTCTAAAGTTTTAGGAAAAGCCGACTCACTGCTACTGGTACTAAATGCTAATAAAATTGGACTTTTAATGCGCGATAATAATTGAAAAATACTTCCTCTTAAAAATATAAAGCCTCCTATACTTAATAATATCCAAAGCATCAATAAACCTAAATAAAATTCAAGTATAAAAATACCATAAGTAGATAATATTCCTAAGCCTTGTTTGGCAATGACCGCTGTCATTGCACAAAATACGGCTACAGGTGCCAATTGCATAATATAACCGGTCATTCTAAGGATAATATGTCCGGCAGCTTCTAAAAACTGAATGACAATTTTCCCAACATTTCCCAAGGAGGCTGCCGCTATACCAAAAATAATAGCAAATAAAACCATTTGCAAAATTTCATTTTTAGCCATAGCATCAAATATACTTGTTGGAAATACATGATAGGCAAACTCCCTAAGGGTAAATCCTACTTTCTGAATACCGCTATTATTAAATTGTTCCGGTAAACTTAAATGCATGGCTTGACCGGGTTGAAAAACATTAACCAAGAGCATCCCTAAAAATAAGCTCAATAAGGAAGCTCCCAAAAACCACACTAAAGTTTTAGCACCTATCCTACCTACTTGTTTAATATCACCTAATTTTGCAACACCTGCTGCCAAAGTACAAAAAACCAATGGCGCAATAATCATTTTTATTAATCTTAAAAAAATATCGGACACCAAGGAAAAGTAATCAATTTTATCGTTGATAATTTTACTAATTTTCTGTTGGCTTTCTCGATTTTGATGGATCTTAGATTTTAATGTTGCATAGTTTGGATTAAGTGTATCGTTTATTAATTTTAATGCTGATACATTTTGATTAATATTTAAGTCACATTTTATTAATGCAGCATGATCATTGGCTAACCACGTTTTTTGCAATATTGAGCCACATATAACACCCAATAATAAGGCTAATATAATATAAAGAGTTAAACGATTTTTAGGTTTAGAAACTGGTACATTCATACTTTCAATAATTAAACACTCACTTATTTTAATCCATTATTAATAAGATCTTCCATATCTTTTTGGGTACTAACACCTATATGGGTCCAAAGCGATTTGGCATTTCGATACATCATAAACATTGGGATTTCATCAACTTTTAGGGCATTTGCTAAGGTCTTATTATCATCAATATCAATTTTATAAAAAAGCACTTTCTTCTGATAAGCTAGTGCCAATTGATTGATTAACGGCTCCATTAATTTGCATGGATGACACCATTTGGCGGTAAATTCAATAACTACAGGAGCACCTCCGGTAATTTTTTGATAGGTCTCAAGGCTCATAGCTTTTAAAGAATCATTAATAATTCTTCTCTGTGCCATAACCGGATTTATTATTATAATGAAAGCAAAAAACACTATTATTCGCATGATGGTCTTGTATTATTCAAGCAAAAATAGGTTTTTTCTTTTGTAAAATATTGTAATTTCGTTTATCCGTATGAAATCATATATTAGTTTACTTCGAGGAATTAATGTCAGTGGCCAAAAGAAAATTCTGATGGCTGACCTAAAGTTATTATATGAACAACTGCAATTTGAACAAGTAAAAACCTATATCCAAAGCGGAAATGTATTATTTAAATGTGCAGACAAACACGATGAAGAAAAAATCATCCTAAAAATAAATAAAGCAATATTTAAACAATATGCATTTGATGTAGCTATTTTATTGAGAGATCAATTAGCATTAGCAGAGATTCTTAAAAACAATCCCTATTTAAATAGAAAAGGGATTTTGGAAGATAGGCTTTATGTCACCCTATTGAGTGAAGAACCGGATAAGAAATTACTGGAAAAGCTTTTAGAAATACCTTTAAAGACAGACGAATTCCAAGTTAATGGAAAGGAAATTTATCTTTATTGCCCCGGCGGATATGGAGAAACCAAATTAAACAATAACTTCTTTGAATCAAAATTAAAACTTAAAGCCAGTACTCGAAATTGGAAAACGATAAATACCCTCTCTGAAATGTTATCAGAATATTAAGTATCTAATATTTTTTTAACCTGGCAGGATATAAGTATTTAATTTGGTGGTAAAGAGGGAAAAACCTAATTTTGAACCAATATTTTAGAAATACACTTAATTCTTAACTATTTATTAATTTTTATCAATAATAATTATGTCAAAAGTACTCGTAATTGGATGTGGAAATGTAGGCAATGTAGGTCTGCATAAAATGGCTCAATTCCCAAAAACATTTACAGAAATTCATGTAGTGAGTCGTACCCAAGAAAAGTGCGAAACCACTAAGGAATCCATCAGGAAACGCAGCAAAGGCAAAGTAAATTTGCAAATACATGTTGGAAATGTTGGGGATAAAACTTTTTTCATGCAATTGCTAAAAGACATTAATCCGGCACTTGTGGTTAATTGGGGCAGTCCTTATGATAATTTGGAAGTCATGGATGTTTGCCTAGAGTATGGCGTCAATTACATCGATACAGCATGTTATGAACATCCTGAAAAATATGGTTTTTCTTATAAACAACAATTGGCTAAAAATGCTGCCTTTAAGAAAAAGAATTTATTAGCCATTACCGGTGCGGGCTTCGATCCGGGTGTTTCTAATATTTTTAGTGCCTATGCGCGAGATTATATTTTTGACAGAATAGACAGCATAGATATTTTGGATTGTAATGGAGGTTCAAAAGATAAAAGCATAAAATTTGCACCCAACTTTGACCCGGAAATAAATCTTAGAGAATTAATTCTTCCGATTAAATATTGGAAAAACGGAAAATGGGTAGAACGTGGTAGATTGATTGACGAAAATGCACCATTTTTTGAATTTAATTTCCCGGAAGCCGGTAAGTTTACGCCATATCTTATGTACCATGAAGAATTAGAAACTATTCCAAACCATATTCCGGGATTAAAAAGAATACGTTTCTGGATGACTTTTTCCCCGGCATACCTTACTTATTTAAGGGTACTTTATGAAGTAGGAATGACCCGTATTGATACCATAGATTATAATGGCACTCCCGTAGTACCTGTAAAGTTCTTAAAAGCAATTTTACCGAAAGGAAAAGATTTTAATAAAACCTATAAAGGCAAAACGAATATTGGGAATATTATTTCCGGTGTAAAAAATGGCAAGAAGAAAATAATTTACATTTATAATGTATGCGACCATGCCGATGCCTTTAAAGAAACCGGTGGTAATGCCATTGGATATACTACGGCTATCCCTACTGTTGCCGTTGCCAAATTGGTTTTGGAAGGCAAATGGAAAGGCATAGGCGTAAAAAATACCGAAGATAAAGCATTTGATTCTAAAATATTTCTTGAAGAAATGGCAAAAACCGGCCTATCATGGAAAGTAAAAACCTTGAAGGAATTACCGGCTGCTTTAAAGAAAGAATATTAATCTCCTGAATTGAAAATAATGTCTGAAATCGAAACTCCTTTCATTGAACCATGGATTGACACCACTCATTGGAGTCTGGATGCCATACAAGCGCCGGAATCTCCATGTTATGTAATAAGTGAGGAACGATTAGAACATAATATGAAAATTTTACAAGAGGTTCAGCAAAGGACCTCTTGTAAAATATTAATGGCCTTGAAAAGCTTTTCCATGTTTAGTGTTTTTCCTTTGTTGCAACCGTACCTTGCCGGCGCTGAAGCCAGTTCCGTGAATGAAGCAAGATTAGGAGCGACTGAATTTGGAAAGGAAACTCATACTTTCTCTCCATCTTTTACAGAAAAAAATATCCATCAATATATTGAGTATTCTGACCATTTGGTGTTTAATTCTTTCTCCCAATGGGAAAGATTTAAACACCTCATCAAGGCCTCAGATAAAAAAATATCCTGCGGTATTCGAGTTAATCCTGAACATTGTGAAACTGAAACACCGATGTATGATCCTTGCGGTCCGGAATCACATTTTGGCGTTACCTTAGAAAATTTTCAAGGTCAAAATTTAGATGGCATTGAAGGCTTGCACTTTCATAATTTATGTGAATTAAATGCAGATGCATTGGAGCGCACCTTAGCTGTATTTGAACAAAAATTCGGCACATATCTGAAGCAAATGCAATGGGTGAATTTTGGCGGTGGTCATCATATTACTCGCAATGATTATAACATTTCATTACTCTGTGATATTTTAATAAAATTCAAATTGAAATATCCTCATTTAGAAGTTTATTTGGAGCCGGGCGAGGCCATTGCGCTCAATGCCGGGGTACTCTTAGCATCAGTGGTAGATTTAACCCGCAATGGCGTTAATATTGCCGTTTTAGATGTATCTGCTACCACCCATATGCCGGATGTATTAGAGATGCCATATTTACCTACTATTCTCGATGCCAAAGCAGCCGAAAATACGGATCAAAATGTTTACAAATTAGTTGGACCTACGTGCCTGACCGGTGATGTTATCGGAAAATATGCATTTTCTAAACCCTTAGAAATAGGTCAAAAAATGTTATTTATGAATATGGCTATTTATACAATGGTTAAAAATACGACTTTTAATGGCGTTAATTTACCAAGCATAGCCATTCTTAAAAAAGATGGAAGTATCCAAAAAGTAAAAGATTTCGGATATGAGGATTTCAAAAATAGATTATCCTGATTTATTTAGATAATTGCGCTAAGGCCTCGCTAAGTTTTTGCAACATTTGAGGTATTTCTTCTACCGCAATGGTTCCTACAGAAATTCTATACCATTCCGTATCCTTGGCACATCCGAAAGCAGTAAAAGGCACAATGGCCAAATGTGCTCGATCCAATAAATAAGAGGTTATATCTTCGGTACATTCCAAAACTTTACCTTCCGGAGTATGGTAACCTTTTAAGGAAAATTGCACGGATAAATAAATGGCGCCCTGAGGGGCAATTATATTTACGGGAAAACCTTGATTTTTCAATGCAAGAATTCCTTCATAAATCAATTTAAATCTATCGGCAATTTTATGCTTTATATCCTGCATGAATAAGGCAACGGCTGCTTCATTCTGCATAAATTTTGTAGTGCCCACTTGCTCCGCTTTTGCACTCCAGGCACCAATATGCCCCAGAATGGCTTTCATTTTATTTATCACCTCAGGCGGACCAAAACTCCAACCAACTCTAACGCCGGTTGCAGCAAATGATTTAGAGATGCCATCTACAAAAATGGTATAATCGCGCATTTCCGGACACAAACTTACCGGATTAAAATGCTCGATGCCATCCATTGTTAGCATCCAATAAATTTGATCAAATAAAACATATAAAGGTTTTTGTTCGGGCCCTCTCCTTTTATTTTCCTCAAGTACCAAATGACATATTTCTAAAAGCTGTGATTTGGTAAAAGCGGTTCCCGTAGGATTTAAAGGGGAGCATAATGCCAAAATCGTAGCTTCTTTTACAAACGGTTTTAATTCTTCCGCTAGCGGCATAAAACCATCTTCAGGATGGGTAATAATTTCAATTCTTTGTGCCTCGCTCAAATGGCAATAATGATTATTATTCCAAGAAGGTATAGGATATATTACCTTATCGTCCTTATCAATTAAAGTTTGATAAATTGAATATATTAAAGGCCTTCCGCCACCTGCTATTAAAATTTGCTCTACCGGATAATCTAATCCTTCATATTTACTAATAAATGCCCCGACAGCTTTGCGTAGTTCCATCATTCCTTCGGCAGGCGGATAATTAGTTTCATTTTCATGGTAGGCATCAATAATCCCTTGCTTTAATGGTTCTGGAATAGGAAATAGTTTAGGATTAAAATCTCCGATCGTCAGGTTATAGATTTGTTTTCCCTCACGGATTTTTTGATTCACTTCAGCGGCCAAACGTATTATTTCTGAACCAATTAGATTTGAAGCTTTGATGGAAACTTTTTTTGACATTAATCCTAGTATTTATGGGGCAAAAGTACGGAACTAATTTTCGATATTAGAAAACATTCAATGATAATAAATATCCACAGGGGATTTTTTATTGCCTTTTCAGGATAATTATATGATTTTCATCATTAAAATCCCTGAAATTTTGTTGCAATTGCTGTAAAACTTCATTATTTGACCTGATTATAATCATGAACCCATGCTTGATAGATCTATAATTTTGTCACGTTATCAATAAGTTAAATTATAACAGTATGGAAAACAACAATAAATATATATTCTCTGAAAGACCAATGCTGGTGTATTGGGAAATAACACGTAGTTGTGACTTAGCATGCAAACATTGTCGTGCAGAAGCCCAACATACCAGAAACTCCCTTGAATTGCAAGGCGATGAATGTTACTCAATATTAGACCAAGTTAAAAGTTTTGGCGCACCCTATCCGCAAATTGTACTGACCGGTGGCGATCCGTTAAATCATCCCGATTGGGAAAAGATTTTGATTCGTGCCAACGAAATCGGAATAAGTGTTGCCTTTGCACCCAGTGCAACCCATAATCTCACTAAAGAAGTATTCCAACGTTTAAAGGATTTAGGAGTACCTGCCCTCTCTTTAAGTTTGGATGGTGCTACCAGTCAATCCCACGATACCTTCAGAGGCGTAGAACATTGTTTTGAATATACCATGCAGGCATTGGGCTATGCACAGGAAGTTGGCATTCCTATTCAAATAAATACACTGGTATCCGGAAATACCCTACATGAATTGGAAGACATTTATAATTTGCTGACCAATTTTAGCATTATGCGTTGGAGTGTATTCTTTTTAATATCCGTAGGTCGAGGAACAGCTTTAAAAGAATTAACTGCAGAAAAGACGGAGGAAGTTTTAGAATGGATTACAGCTAAAGCCAAGACCGCACCATTTGCCATTAAAACTACAGAAGCACCGCACTACCGTAGAATTTTTATTCAAAAAATGAAAAAATCCGGGGACCGTACAGTGAAATTAGCCTCATTGCCGGTATCCAGAGGATTTGGCATTAGAGATGGTAATGGCATCATGTTTATATCCCATTTGGGCGATGTAAATCCATCAGGTTTTTTAAACATTAAGGCCGGAAATGTAAGGCAACAAAATTTGGTAGATATATATAGAAACAGTGAAGTATTTTCTAAAATCAGAAATCCTGAAAACTATGTAGGGAAATGCGGAATTTGCGAATACAAATATATTTGTGGCGGCTCCAGAGCAAGAGCTTATGCTGCTACCGGGAATTACTTAGCCAGTGATAATCTTTGTTCTTATGAACCTGCTCATGCTAAGGAAGAAAACTTGGCAGCAGTGCTTCAAGAGATTTAAATCATATATAGTTTTAAAATCAGCAAAGAGTTGTTTATGTTCTATAAACAACTCTTTGATATTATTCCTTTATCTGAACCATGCATTGCACTTCGGTTCTGGTCTTATACCATTCAATACAACAAGCTTCAGGATCAATATCCGATTGACTGATTAATTGCTGAAAACAATTTCCGATCGCACTAAGATTTTGCATGTAGTCTTGAATGATTTCGGCATAATAATTACCTTTTCTCAAAACCATTTGCTCTAACTGATGATCTAATGCTTCATTTAAAGATAATTCACTGGCTGCTGCATAATATTGAATTTTTCCATCCTTATCAGGATAGGAAATTCCATAATACATCCTTATCAGGATGATTGGTAATTTTAGTGTGAAGTGCCTGATGAGCTGCCATGATTCCTTCCGGGAAAGAACTAGCCTTGACGAGCATTAGGTTTATATCACTATCGATAAATACTTTTTTTAATATTTTTAAAATACAAAAATATTAAAAAAAGCATTAAAAAGCCTCTGTCAGTTTTTGACAGAGGCTTTTTAAAAATTTAAATTACAGTTCTTTGGCCAAATCTTCCAAATGTTTCAATTTGCCGTCCGATAATTCCTTGGCTTCTTCAAACAATGTTTTTGCCAATTCAGGATTGGATTTATATACTGTTGAAAATCTGGTCTCCGACATCATATAATCTTGCAAAGACATCGTTGGAGGTTTTGAATCTACCACAAAACGTGAACCTTTTTCTTTCCGCGGATCATAGCGGAACAAAGGCCAATATCCTGATTTTACTGCATTTACTTGCTGATCAGTAGCCTTATTCATTTCAAAACCATGTGCTATACATGGTGAATAGGCCAATATAATAGACGGGCCATTAAAGGATTCAGCCTCATGTATGGCTCTTACTGTTTGTACATCATTCGCCCCTAAAGCAATTTGTGCCACATATACATGCCCATAATTTACCGCCATTAAACCTAAATCTTTTTTTGCGGTTTTTTTACCGGATATGGCAAACCTGGCACTGGCACCCAGTGGCGTAGATTTAGAAGTTTGTCCGCCCGTATTAGAATAAACTTCGGTATCAAGTACCAAAATGTTTACATTTTCATTGGAAGCAAGTACATGATCCACCCCGCCAAATCCAATATCATATGCCCAACCGTCTCCTCCTATAATCCACACACTTTGCTTTGCCAAAAATTCAGATAAATTTAATAATCGTTTTGCATCCGTATCAGTTTGGTTTTTCAATATCAAATTCAATTGCTCTATACGTTTTCTTTGCTCTTCAATTCCAAGTTCTGTACTTTGGTCCGCATTTAATAAATCATCTGCCAATGTTCCAATTTTCTCCTTTAATTTTATCAGCAAAGTTTTGGCAGCATCAGATTTAAATGTAATGGCTTTTCGCATGCCTAATCCAAATTCGGCATTATCTTCAAATAATGAATTAGCCCATGCCGGTCCCCTGCCTTTTAAATTAGTAGTCCATGGGGTAGTCGGCAAATTTCCACCATATATGGAGGAACATCCGGTTGCATTGGCCACCACAATTCTATCCCCGAATAATTGACTTAATAATTTTACATAGGGAGTTTCACCGCATCCGGAACAAGCACCTGAAAATTCAAATAACGGTTGCAAAAATTGGGATCCTTTTACACTGTTTGAATTTACTCTACTCCTTTCCAATTCAGGTAATCCTAAAAAAAAATCCCAATTATTTTTTTCAAATTCATGAATGGGAATAGGATCAGCCATTACTAAAGCTTTATTCGAGGCACCTTCTTTTTTATTAATGGGACAAATCTCCACGCATAATTGGCAACCTGTACAATCTTCCACGGATACTTGCAAGGAATAAGCTTCCTTATCTTTATTAAATTCCTTGCCTACCGAAGGATAACTTTTAAAAGTTTCCGGTGCGCTCATCAATAAATTCTTATCGTAAACTTTAGCACGAATGGCGGCATGCGGACAAATAATAATACATTTTGCACATTGCGTACATGCATCTTCTATCCAAACCGGAACTTCAGATGCTATAAATCTTTTTTCATATTTTGAGGTTCCTACCGGAAAGGTGCCATCCACCGGCATAGCGCTTACCGGAAGACTATCGCCTTCGCCTGACATAATTTTTGCCAAGACATCCTGTACAAATTCAGGAGCATTTATAGATATATGGGATTTTTCTGGTCCTGCATTTGTTTGCATCGGATATTGTACCTCATATAAATGCGATAAGGCCATATCTACTGCATTAAAATTCTTTTGGACTACTTCATCACCTTTTCGTTTATAAGTCTTTTCTATGGCTGATTTAATTTTTCGGATCGCTTCCTCTCTGGGCAATAAACCGGATACTGCAAAAAAACAAGTTTGTAAAATTCCATTTACACGATTGCCCATACCGGTTTCTTTGGCCACCGATTGTGCATCGACAATATAAAACTTAAGCTTTTTAGCAATAATCAATTCTTGGGTATGCAAAGGAAGATGGTTCCATACCTCTTCTTGGCCATAAGGACTATTTAAAAGAAAAACGGCACCTTGTTTTGCAATGTCTAAAACTTTATATTTTTCTAAAAAATTAAATTGATGACAAGCTACAAAATCTGCACTTTCCACCAAATATGAAGAATTAATCGGCTTATTACTAAATCGCAAATGTGAAACCGTTAATGAACCGGATTTTTTTGAATCATAAACAAAATAACCTTGTACAAACATTTCTGTAGTATCTCCAATAATTTTGATCGTATTTTTATTTGCGCCAACCGTTCCGTCTGCGCCTAATCCAAAAAATACAGATTCATATGCTTCACTATTTCGCTCTTTATTATAGGAAGAATAATCCAAACTTAAATGTGTTAAATCATCATTAATACCAATGGTAAAATGCTTTTTGGGATTTGCCTTTTCTATTTCTTCATAGATGGCATTTACCATAGCAGGCGTAAATTCCTTAGAAGATAAACCGTACCTGCCGGCAATTACCTTGATTGGTTCATTTCCTGAAAATGCTTCCATGCCTATCGTTTCTACAATTGCATTCACTACATCCTGAAATAAAGGCTCACCTAAGGCACCCGGCTCCTTCGTCCGGTCCAAAACTGCAATTGTTTTAACTGATTTTGGTAAAGCCTCCATAAATTTTTTGGCGGAAAATGGACGATATAATCGCACATTTAATAATCCTCTTTTTTGCCACTTAGCACCATCTGCGAATAAAGCATCTTTTACAGCACCGGTACCGGAACCCATCATGACAATAACGTGCTCAGCATCCAAGTCTCCTACATAATCAAACAAATTATATTTTCTGCCGGTCAGTTGAGCAAATTGATGCATGGTTTCTTCTACAATATCCGGTAAGCGATTATAATATTGATTAGCGGCTTCTCTGTTTTGAAAAAACACGTCAGGATTTTGTGCCGTTCCTCTAATGATGGGCGCATTAGGATTTAATCCTCTATTTCTATGTTGATCCACCAAGTGATCATCAATCATTGCTTTAATAATATTATCTGAAAGCAATGAAACTTTTTTCAATTCATGGGAAGTACGGAAACCATCAAATATATGCATAAACGGCACTCTGGCTTTCAAGGTAGCTGCCTGAGAAATGAGTGCCATATCCATGGCCTCCTGCACGCCGTCAGCAAACAGCATGGCCCATCCTGTACTTCTTGCCGCCATCACGTCCGAATGATCACCGAAAATGGAAAGCGCATGCGTAGCAATAGATCTGGCTGCAATATGAAAAACAGTAGAAGTAAGTTCTCCGGCAATTTTAAACATATTTGGTATCATCAACAACAATCCTTGAGAAGCCGTAAAAGTGGAAGCTAATGCACCCCCTTGCAAAGCCCCATGTATGGTACCGGCAGCTCCGGCTTCACTTTGCATTTCGATTACTTCAGGCGTATTGCCCCAAATATTTTTTTGATCCTTTGCGGCCCATTCATCTACATGCTCCCCCATCGCAGAGGAGGGTGTGATAGGATAAATAGCGCATACTTCATTTGTTTTATAGGCAACGTAAGCTGCAGCTTCATTACCGTCCATGATTACATATTTAGTCTCCATTTTCTAATTTTTTAATTGGACAAACAATACTTCATTAGTAAATAATGCTGTAAAAATAACAAGTAAGCTTGATAGAAAAACTGATAAAAATCAGTGCTATAAACTAGCGAAAAAGATTGTCTAAGAATAATTTAAATAAGCCTTATGCACTTATTTAAAGATGGAATACTGACGTGTATTTTCATTCCAATACCAATCAGGACTTTTTTCTCCGGTAAACCAAAAATGGGGTAACAAAATAGAACCATCCGGTGTTTTTAATTTACGATTATATAATAATAATGCTAAATTAAACATAATATTAGCCACACCAACAATATATAGCGGTTCCGTTGGTGCATCTTCGGGCTTTTTGGGCGGTGGATTATCCGCCACTATCACTTCCAAATGATTACATTCCAAAATACTTTTTATAAAATTAGCTCTGGACAATGAAATACCTTCCTCTACAATGGCACAATTTTTACCATTTAGTTCCTTGACCTCGTAAATGCCTTTTAATTGTGTCATATTCCAAAACTTAAATAATTAAAATACTCAAATAAGTCACCTATAAATCCAATAGCAATAATCCCAATGATGCAGAAAACCAAACTTAATTTACCTAACCAAGAGCCGGCCGTAATTAAACTTTGCTCCTCTGTAGCATCTGTAAATATTATACGTACTATTCTTAAGTAATAATATAATGAAATAATCATATTTAATACTGCAATGGCGGTAATCAAATAATAGCCCTTACTCATAGCAGAATTTAATAAAAAGAATTTACCAAAAAATCCGGCAGTCGGCGGAACACCTGCTAAGGATAACATCGCTAAAACCATTACAATACCGAGAAATGGATTTCTTTTATATAAACCACTTAAATCAAGTATAGAATCCTTGCCATTTTGGTGATGTAAAATTCCTAATACACCAAATGCAGCTAAATTTGAAAATATATAAATAAAGATAAAATATAAAACGGAGCCCATTGCTAAGTTGGAACCTGAAATCATGCCCAATAAGATAAATCCGGCTTGAGCAATGGAAGAAAAGGCTAAAAATCTTTTCAAATTTGTTTGACGTAATGCGAATAAATTACCAATCGTTATACTGAAAACAGTAGTTAATGATAGAGCATAAATCCACGTAGTATTAAAACTTCCGAAAACCTTATACAAAATTGTTAAAAATATAAATACAGTTGCACTCTTTGAAATAACGGATAAAAATGAAGTTACATTAATAGGTGCTCCTTCATAAACATCAGCCGTCCATAAATGAAATGGAACAATAGATAATTTAAATCCAAATCCGGCAAAAATAAACAAAAATGCAAGGACTGACAATGATCCGTCAAAATGAATAGCAACCATTTTATCAAATAATAAAGTACCGCTCAAACCATATAATAAGCTAATTCCAAATAATAAAATACAAGATGAAAAACCTGACATCAATATCATTTTGATACCAGCTTCAGCAGAACTTTTTTCTGCCTTATTAAAACTTACTAAAGCCGCCAAAGGTAAAGAAGCTAATTCAAAACCAATATAAAAGATTGTAAAGTGTCCTGATGAAATCATTATATCCATTCCCAATAAAGTGGCAATTAAGATAAAATAATATTCTACATTATTCTTAAAGGTATTGGTCCAATCAGAAGCTTGCATGCAAATGATTAAGGTACCGATAGCCAGGAGGTTTTTTTCCAATACAATTGTAGCGTTTGATTGAAACATGCCTCCGAATAAATTCCCATAACTTGTATTCAAAAAACCCATAATAATATTAATTGCCATCAAAATATTTATTCCAAAAATAATTCCACGATTAATACTGGAATTGCTGGCTACTAATTTATATAGTAATAACAAAATAAGTATTCCAAACAGGAAAAACTCTTGACGTAATATTAATATATCTGAAATATTCATTTTGAAATTATATATTTAAAATTCCGTGAGGTACAACTGCAACGCTATGGTCTTTTATTTGAAGCATAATATTATTGACTCCATATTGAATTAAATCTGAAATCCAAGTAGGATATATTCCGACAAAAATGATAGTTCCAACCAAGATTACAATTAAATATTTTTCATACCAAGAGCCGTCTTTCAATGGTGAAAATTCATTACTTAATGGTCCAAAAATAACGGAACCACTCATCCTTAAAATATATACCGCCGTTATAACAATGGATAAAATTGAGAAAATAGTAATTAAATGAATAAAATGACCATCGGCTGCATAGGAACCGAAAAATATTTTAGCTTCCGATGGAAAACCGCTTAAGCCCGGTAAACCCAATGAACATAAACCGGCAATAATAAAAGCGGTTCCAATAAATGGAAGAACTTTTTGCAAACCACTCATTTCTGAAACTATTCGGGTATGTGTTCTACCGTATATCATTCCTATTAAGGCAAAGAATAATGCCGTCATAATTCCATGTGAAAACATTTGCATAACTGCCCCATTTAATGCCGTCGCATTCATAGCCAAAATACCTATTAAAACCAATGAAGTATGACTAATGGACGAATAAGCATTAATATATTTCAAATCCGTTTGACGCACGGTAGCAAATGCTGCGTAGAGTACGCCAATTAATGCTAATGTTAAAAATATCCATGCCTGATTAATGGCAGCTTGTGGCATTAAAGCCATGGCTACCCTCAAACATCCATACGCACCCATTTTCATTGAAATACCCGATAAGAACATAGAAGCCGCCGTAGGTGCTGAAGAGTGCCCATCAGGTACCCAGGTGTGAAATGGAAACATAGCGGTAAAAATACCAAACCCCGTAAATAGTAATGGGAATAATATTTGTTGCACCTTTACAGGTAATCCATTTTTAGCAATAACACTAATATCAAAGCAATGACTACCGTTATAATATATTCCCAACATGCTCACCAAAATCATTGCTGAGCCGGCCATCAACATCAATACCAACTTATTAGCACTGGCTATATGCTTGCCACTGCCCCATATACTGATTAATAAAAATTTTGGAATAATAGCGATTTCCAAGAAGAAAAATAAAGTAAATAAATCCTGCGCAATAAAGAACCCATAAGCCCCAGTACTCAATAAAAATAAATTAAAATAAAATTCGCGAGGCTTTAATGAAATATTCCATGAGGCAAGTACCCCCGTAAAACTAATGATGGCCGTCAGTAAAATCATAGCCAATCCTATACCGTCCACACCTGTATGATAATTTAAATTTAAAGTTTTAAACCATGGCAAAGAACTTTCATATAAAGTAGTGGACGCATTTATCAATTTAACATCCTGCAAATAAAAACTCAATAATGATAAAACAAAAAGCAACTGCAGTATCGAGCCCAACAATGAAATCCAACGTACCACTTCCTGTCTTTTAAAAAAGCATAAAAGCAAAAGTGTTAGTCCGGGAAATAGAAAAATTAAGTTTAACATTTAATAATATTTTATCACTTAATATGCTGGAGAATTTTCCAATAATTCATTTAAATCTATATACGACAAAACCAAAGTCTGTAAGTTTCTTGCCAATTGAGCACATTTACTTACATGTTCATGCGAAAGACAATAAAGATGATGATCATTATTATTGCTTGCACTACAATTTAAAACACTTAAATCTATATCCGCAAATCGGTCATCTATATGTTGGCATTCGCTTATTAATTGTTCCACACTTGCATCTATATATTTTTTATTAAAGTCGTCCAAGGATTTTAATGAATTTAATTCGGCAACTTGATGATAAATCAAAAATGCCATGAGCAAGTCTTTAATGGAATGATTTGCCGCATGACATATAGAGAAAGTTACACTATCTTCATTTGGACGCATTTGTTCCCGCTCTGCTAATTGCAAATTAGCTTCCGCTTTATTAAGTAAATTAGTTATTTCTTGATGCATCATAATTTTAACGTTTTAAATTAAACCATTATATACTTATGCACAATATAAACAACAGCAGTAAACCTGCCATAAAAAACATCATATAGTATTGTAAATTTCCACTTTGCATGCCTCTAATTTTTCTCGACAAAAACAATGAAAAATTAGCCGTCAATTGCATAAAGCCATCCACAATATTTTTATCTATCCATTGAATAGGTTTTGCAATGCTATTAAAAACGATTGACTTCGTAAAAAATAAATAAACCTCATCAATGTAAAATTTCTTATAAATAATTTGGTATAAACTACCCAGCGATGAAACCATTGTGCGTGGTCTATCCGAATCTGATTTATACATAAACAAGGCTAATAAAATTCCGGATATGGCCATTGCAATGGCTATGGCAGTTACACTGAAATTTGAAGTTTCATCAATATGAACATCGAAATTAATAAATTTAGCAAAAGGGATAAATCCTGCCATCATTGCTCCTATGGCAAGTATTCCTAATGGTAAGTTTTCCAACCAAGAGGAATGAGGGTGAGAATTATGTTTATCTTCAGAATTAATGGCATCCCGCCAAAAAATACTTAAATATAAGCGGAACATATAAAAAGCAGTTAATCCGGCCGTCAATACCCCTAGGATAAAAATAAATCCATTTGCTTCCCAGGCAGTATTCAAAATCATTTCCTTACTAAAAAACCCGGCAAACGGAGGTATGCCTGCAATGGCTAAACAAGCGATTAAAAATACAATATTTAAAAATGGCATCTTTTTCCGCAAAGCACCCATATCCCGCATATCGTTGCTATGCACGTAGTGTATAACAACCCCGGCAGATAAAAATAATAATGCCTTAAATATAGCATGGGTAAATAAATGAAACATTGAAGCTGTATATCCATGCACATTTTGATTCCATCCTCCCAAGCCTAATGAAAATATCATATAACCAATTTGAGACATGGTAGAATATGCCAATACCCGTTTGATGTCAAATTGCGTACATGCAATAATAGCAGCAAATAATGAAGTAAATGCTCCTGCATATGCAATTATTCGCAATATCTCCGGCGCAGAAAATAAATAAATCGGGAACAATCTCGCCACTAAATAAACACCTGCTACTACCATGGTAGCAGCATGAATTAATGCTGAAACCGGTGTGGGACCTTCCATGGCATCAGGCAACCATATATGTAGTGGGAATAATGCAGATTTACCTGCACCGCCAATAAAAATAAATAATAAACCGGTAGAAAGTGAAGACCATCCAATAAAGGTAGTTCCTAAATGTAAATGATCGATTGCACCCGCTTGCCCTAAATTTTGAATGAGCGTTGGAATATCCAAACTACCACCAATAGAAGAAACAATTAAAATTCCAACTAAAAAAAACATATCCGCAAATCGCGTCACTATAAATGCTTTTTTAGCAGCAGCAACAGCCGAGGGTTTATCGTAATAAAAACCTATCAATAAAAAGGAGGAAACCCCTACCAATTCCCAACCCATATACATTTGAAAGATATTTACGGATAATACCAATAATAACATGGAGAACGTAAATAAACCCAAAAAAGCATAATAGGTAGCAAAGCGTTTTTCCCCATGCATATAGGATAAACTGAATATATGTACCATTAAAGAAATTAAGGTAACTACAATAAGCATCATAACGGAAATTCCATCAATAATGGCGCCTAATTGTACATTTATACCTTTTCCAAATTGAAGCCAATCAAACTTAAATGGAATTTGCGCAGGATAGGCGCCATCTTTTGATACTGCAAAAAAAGTGTATGCGATAGAAAGAGAAAGAACAAATGAAATGGCAATACACAAGGTGCCTAAAATTCCGGCTAATTTATTTCCAATAACCTTTCCAAATAATCCATTGAGTACAAAGACTGCCAATGGTAATGCCGGAATCAAAATAATGGATAAACTATTCATGATCTTGTAAGGTTTTTAGTTCTTCCGGATAAATGGTGTGAAAATTTCTATATAAATTTAATAATATAGCTATGGCAATAGCTGCTTCCGCTGCTGCAATGGTAATGATAAAAATTACAAAGAACATTCCGTCCAAGGTACCCGGAAATAAATATTTACTGAACACAATAAAATTTACACAAATGCCATTAATCATTAATTCTAATGACATTAAAATCATAATTAGATTAGTTCGGGTAAAAAATCCATATACGCCAATAAAAAATAATGCCGTACTGACAATTAAAACATGGTATATTGGTATTCCGTGGAACATTTATTGAATTTTAATTTTTTCGTTATTTTGTTGTTCCTGATTTTTAAAATCTTCATCCTTTACCGCCACTGCAATACCTGCCACCATAATCACCAGCAGCAGTACAGTTATTACCTCAAACGGGAATACATATCCACTGGAATGTACATCCAATAAACCATGGCCGATTTCCGAAATATTCAACTTTTTACCGCCGTCAGGCAAGGCATTAAACTTTTGTTGCAAAATCAGGTATATGGTAATAAAAAAACCGGAACCGGCAACAGCCATTCCCAAAAGTTTTTTAAACCATGGCACCTTAGGAACATTTGCGTCCTCCGATTGCGTCAATAAAATTGAAAATAAAATCAAAACAACTATTCCGCCAACATAAATAGTAATCTGAATAATTGCAATGAAATTAAATTCCAATAAAAAATAAAGTGCAGCGGTTAGCAATAAACTAATCAGTAAATATACCGCCGATCTAAAAAAACGACGACTGCTCACGGTCATTATTGCAAAAGATAATAGCAATAATGAAAAAGCGTAAAATAATATTACTTGCATCATTACTTCAATTCCTCCACAAGGTTTGAACCTTCTTTATTGAGTTTTTTCATGAGCATGGCACGGTCAGTAACCGCAAATTCAAATGCCTGATCCATTTTAAGTGCGTCAGTAGGGCAGGCATCAACGCAAAGGGCACAAAAAGTACACATGGCATGTTGCCAAACAAAAGCATCTAAGCGTTTTTTACTTTTGCCATCTGCTGTTTCTTCCCGCTTTGAGATAATGCGAATGGTCCCATTAGGACAAGCCAACTCGCATGCAGAACATCCGGTGCAGCGGTGTTCATTTTCCAAAGTATGTTTTAAAATGAGTTCTCCTTTAAATCGTGGAGAAAGCACCAATGAATCTCTATTTTCAGGATATTCTTGAGTCAAATACTTCCTGAAATGAAGGAAATTCCGCCCGGTGAGCTTCATTCCTTCAAGCATGGAACTAACTGCTACGTATATGTCTTTAAAATATCCCATATTACATTAAAAATGCCAACCCATAAGGGTAATAATAGTTACTAATAATAAATTAACTAAACTTATTGGCATTAAATATTTCCATTCCAAATTCAAGAGTTGGTCAATTCTTAATCTTGGGAAGGTCCATCTAAACCACATGATAATAAAAATAACAAATAATGTTTTGCCGACAAACCAAATGACCCCGGGGATAAAGTTCATGATATGATTAAATGCCTCCCAGTGGCCTATATGCAATGGCATCCAACCTCCAAAATACAAAGTAGCGGCTACTGCAGATATCACAAACATATTTACATACTCCGCTAATAAAAACATGGCTAATTGTATGCCTGAATATTCGGTATGAAAACCTGCCGTTAATTCCGATTCTGCTTCCGATAAATCAAAGGGAGTTCGATTTATTTCCGCTGTACTTGCAATTAAAAAAATAACAAATGAAATAACGACCGGAATATGTCCTTTAAAAATCCACCAACCATTTTCCTGACTCATAATAATGGTGGTAAAATTCATTGAGCCCGTTAATACAACAATGCTAACCAAAGATAATCCTACCGACAACTCATAACTTACGATTTGCGCACCTGAACGCATAGCACCAATTAAGGAATATTTATTATTAGAAGCCCAACCGCCCATTAATACACCGATAACAGAAATTGAGGCTACTGCAGGCACATAAAATACACCAATTTCTAAATTCCAAAATTGGTATCCTTTAGCAAATGGAATGGGCGCAAATGCCAAAACCGCACTGGTGATAACAATAACCGGAGCCAGGAAAAACATAAACTTATCGGACTCTCCCGGCGTAAAACCTTCCTTGGTGAGAAGTTTTAAAGTATCCGCCATAGTTTGTAAAGTACCTATATACCCCACCCGATTAGGGCCTAAACGTAATTGCATGGCCGCGGCTACCTTTCTTTCCATATAAATTAAAAACAATCCCAATACAGCTACTAAGGAAATAACTGCCACTATAGAAAGTACTACCTTCAGCACCAGAATTAATTCAGGATTCGTGGTGAAATATTGAAAAAACAATAATGGTAGTATATGCAACATATTATCTATCTATATCAGGTATTACAAGGTCTAAAGAAGCCATCACTGCAATTAAATCTCCAATTTTTGCACCTTTGGTCATAAAAGGCAATGCCGCTAAATTGGACAATCCCGGCGAACGGAATTTAATCCGATACGGGGAAGACGATTTGCCATCGCTCACAATATATACCCCAAATTCGCCGCGTGCCGTTTCTACTCTTTGGTAAAATTCACCGGCAGGCAATTTAATTATTTTTTTCACTTTGGCCTGGAAATCGCCTTCAGGGATGCCATCCAATAGCTGTCTTAATATTTTTATGGATTGATACATTTCCGCAATGCGTACTTTATATCGTGCATACGAATCACCTTCCGTAAGTATAATTTCTTCGAAGGATAATTTATCATACATTTCATAAGGGAACCATTTTCTGACATCACAGCTCAATCCGGAAGCTCTGGCCACCGGACCGGTACAACCATATGCCAAAGCTTCTTCTTTAGTAAGTACCCCTACCCCAATATTTCTTCCTCTAAAAATTTCATTTCCGGTCAATAGCTGATCATATTCCGACAAAGTCCTTTCAAAAGTATCTAAATAAGTTTTTATTTTATCGGCAAAACCTTCCGGTACATCTTCCATCAATCCGCCGGGAACAATATAATTCATCGTTAAACGTGAACCGCAAACTTCTTCAAAAATATCAGTAATGGCTTCCCTGTCTCTAAATGCCAAAAAGAAAGGTGTTACTGCTCCCAAATCTAAGCCATTGGCAGCCCACCACAATTGATGCGAAGCTAATCGAGTCAATTCACATAATATAGTTCGGATGTATTTTACTTTATCGGGCACTTCCACTTGCAGTGCATTTTCTATAGCTAAGGCACAAGCAAGATTATTCATATGCGCGGATAAATAATCCATTCTGGAAGTCATTTGAATAAATTGGCGATAGGTTAAGGCCTCACTCATTTTTTCAATTGACCTATGGATATAACCTAATACCGGCTCTACATCCAGAATGGTTTCTCCTTCTATCTTAATACGCAAATGCAATACCCCATGCGTAGACGGATGTTGAGGACCTACATTTAAGATATAGTCCCTTTCATTCAAAACTTCTACGGTTGGTTGCATATTATAAAGTGATCATATTAATTTCATCCACATAATCTTTGCGCAAGGGATATCCAATCCATTCCTCGCCTAAAAATACTCTGCGTAATAAAGGATGATTGGTAAAGTTTATTCCGAATAAATCAAAAATTTCACATTCTAATAATTCAGCTCCGGGCCATAAATCACAAATGGATTTTGTTTCCGGCGAATTGCGGTCAGAGATTTTTGATTTTATAATAAGTTGCGTTTTACTTTCTCTTGAAAATAAAATATACACCACTTCCATATAATCCGGCCAATCAATAGCCGTTAAACAAGAAAGTGTATCAAAACCCGGATTTACTTCAGTTTTTAAATATTTTATTAAAGCATAGGCATCGGAAGCATTAATTAAAATGGTAGTCATATTGCTTTTTTCCTCAAATGTGCATTGAGGAAAAGCATCTGCCAATTTTATTTTTAATTCTTCAATCTGCATTGCTTAAAAGTTTTTGGTACGTTTTATTTTATTTTGAAGTTGAATCATCGCATCCAAAAGCGCTTCCGGTCTGGGTGGGCACCCTGCAACATATATATCCACCGGAATAATATGATCTGCACCTTTAATTACAGAATAAGTATTATAATAAAAAGGCCCACCGGAAATAGAGCATGCACCCATCGCAATAACGTATTTAGGTTCCGGCATCTGGTCATATAAGCGTTTAAGCACCGGAGCCATTCTGTTGGTAATCGTACCGGCAATAATAATTAAATCCGCCTGACGCGGGGTAGCCCTGGCCACCTCAAATCCAAAGCGAGACCAATCATATTTTGCAGATGCTGCCGACATCATTTCAATGGCACAACAAGAAGTTCCAAATACCAATGGCCACAAAGAATTTGCTCTTGACCAATTAATAATACTATCCAAATGGGATAAAAAGAAATTCCCGTAAGGATAAGGCTCCGCGATCGGAAAAGGATTATTATCTTTTAATTCCATTTTAAAACTCCTTTTTTCCAAGCGTATAAAAGTCCGATAAACATAATAGCCATAAATATGAAAATATCCACAAAACCGGCAAATCTCATATCCTTAAGCACCACTGCCCATGGAAATAAAAAAACGACTTCTACATCAAACAATAAAAATAAAAGAGCAAAGATGTAATACCCGATTCTAAACTGAACCCATGCTTTTCCTGAGGGAGGAATACCGCATTCATACGGTTCGGCTTTTTGTGCATTGGTGCTTGACTTTGATAATAATTTTGATAATATCAAAGTTGCGGCAGCAAAAGTAAATCCGGCTGCAATTAACATGAGTATTGATCCTGCTCCTAATTCCATGTTTATGCTATTTCAAATACATTACTGCCTTTGAACATTTCTTCCACACTTTTATATTTGGAAGCGTCCATTTTATCTTGGACCTGATGATTAAAATCTTCATCAAAACTGTCTGCATTTACTTTTCGGATAACACCTAAGGGTACCGGAAAATCAGGCAACTTCATTCTGGATAAAATTAAATGTAGGATAGGCTCCTTTTCATAGGCATCATGCACTAAAATATCTGCTTCGGTAATGCCATTTTCTCCAATGATGACCACTTCCGGCTGTAATCCGTTTAAACGAATACCCTTATTTTTTTCTTTACCAAAAATCATGGGTTTGCCATGCTCCAATACTAAAGTATTTTCATCACGTTTATCTTTATCCGTCACTTTAGCATGCGCTTCATCATTAAAAATAACACAATTTTGAAGAATCTCTACGAATGAAGTACCTTTATGTGCGGCTGCTTCCTTAATGACTGCGGCCATCATTTTCGGATCAGCATCCGTAACTCGAGCAAAGAAAGTACCGCCGGCTCCCAATACTAATTCAGCAGGATTAAACGGAGTTTCTACACTTCCATCCGGCGTTGAAACAGATACTTTGCCTTGTGGCGAAGTAGGTGAATACTGCCCTTTGGTAAGTCCGTAAATTTGATTATTGAACATTAAAATATTGAGGTCAATATTTCTGCGTAGGCCGTGGATTAAGTGATTGCCGCCAATGGCTAAGCTATCCCCATCCCCTGTAATGACCCATACACTAAGTTCAGGATTTCCGATTTTGACACCGGTAGCCACCGCCACCGGTCTTCCATGTATGGTATGAAATCCATAGGTATTCATATAATATGGAAAGCGTGATGAACATCCAATGCCTGAAATAAAGGCAAAATTTTCTATGGGAATTCCCAGTTCAGGTAGTACTTTTTGTACAGTTGCCAATACTACATAGTCACCACAACCCGGGCACCAACGAACCACCTGGTCGTTCTCAAAACTCTTTTTGGTGAGGACCGGTTTTTCAATATTTTTATCAATAGTTTGCAAGTTGCTCATGAGGAATTTTGTTGGTTAGTTGATAAACATAATCAGTTAAATCTTGTACCGTAAATGGTAATCCTTTTACTTTATTTAATTGTTTGAAATTAAATTGAGGATATTTATTGCGCAGCAATTGCACCAATTGTCCTAAGTTCAATTCGCAAACTACTATTTCTTTAAACTTACTAAATACTTCAGCAGTATTATTCGGCATAGGATTTAACCAAGTAAAATGCGCATGACTTACTGATAAGCCTTCTTTGCGCAAGGATCTTGTAGCGGTTTCTATAGCGCCATAGGTTCCACCCCAGCCTACCAATAAAATATCTCCTTCACTATCTCCGTCCACCTTTAAATCCGGAATATTTTTAGCTATTTTAGCCACTTTATCGGCACGGATATGCACCATCTGTTCGTGGTTTTCCGGATCATATGAAATCATTCCGGTTTGCGGGTCTTTTTCTAAGCCCCCTACTCTATGTTCAAACCCTGCTTGACCCGGGATTTCCCAGGAGCGAACCAAGGTTTCTGCATCTCTGATATAGGCACTCCATTTACCATCTTGCGCTTGTACATGATGTGCGCTGATGGACGGCATATCTTTCAATTGTGGAATTTTCCAAGCCTGAGAACTATTTGCAATATATCCATCCGTAAGTAAAATAACGGGCGTCATATGTTCTATAGCTACTTTCACTGCTTCATAAGCATAATCAAAACAATTTTCCGGAAGGTAGGCGGCAATAACTGCCAAAGGTGATTCCCCGTTTCTTCCAAACATGGCTTGCAATAAATCTGATTGTTCTGTTTTGGTAGGTAATCCGGTTGATGGCCCCCCACGTTGAACATCTACAATTACTATCGGCATTTCTGCCATCACTGCCAAATTGATAGCCTCTCCTTTTAAGGCTAATCCTGGACCTGAAGTAGTAGTTACTGCTACATTTCCTGCAAAAGCAGCTCCTATGGTAGAAGCGATGGCTGCAATTTCATCCTCCGCTTGAAATACATGAACATTAAACGCTTTATGTTTGGCCAATTCATGCATAATATCGGAAGCCGGAGTAATGGGATAGGAACCGCAAAAAAGCGATTTACCGGCACGCTCGGCAGCGGCAATAAAACCCCAGGCTACTGCCCTGTTTCCGGTAATATTTCTATACAAACCTTTTTCTTGAACCGTTGCAGGGATAATATAAGCCGAAGGCAAAAGTTCTACCGATTCTGCATAGGAGAATCCGGTATTTAAAGCAATTTTATTGGCTTCTGCGAGTTCAGGTTTTTTCTTAAATTTACTTTCTAAAAATTTAGTAGTGGATTCCAATGGTCGGCTAAAGAGCCAATAGACAATACCCAATGCAAACATATTTTTACAACGTTCATTGGTTTTATTATCCAATCCCAAATGAATAATACTTTGTTTGGTTAATGAAGTAATTGGTGCTACAATAACATTGTAATCCGCCAATTCACCGCTTTCTAATGGATTGGCAGTGTATCCCGCTTTTTCCAAGCTTTTACGGTCAAATGCATCACCGTCAGTAATGATGGTAGTGCCTTTGCGCAAGAAACGCATATTGGCCTTTAATCCGGCAGGATTCATGGATACCAATACATCAGGATTATCTCCGGGGGTATAAACATCTATTTGTCCTATTTGGACTTGAAAGCTGGATACCCCGGCAATGGTCCCTAATGGTGCACGTATTTCCGCAGGATAATCCGGAAAGGTGACAATGTCATTGCCTAATACCATGGAGGTATCGGCAAATTGGCTACCGGTCAGCTGCATGCCATCTCCGGAATCACCGGAAAATCGGATCACAACCTTTTCAATTGTCTTTATATCTTTTTGCATAGGAGTTTTACTATTAGAGTTAAAACAAGAATGGTTGCTTAGCTATGCAACCATTCTTTTCTTTGTAAAAGTGTATCCACGCTTTCAGCTAAATCTTCATCCACCACGCAGCAATCCACGGGACATTTAGCAGCACATTGCGGTTCTTCATGAAAGCCATTGCACTCGGTACATTTACTGGCAACGATGTAATAAAAATCATCGGATACTGCATTTTGCATAGCATTAGCATCCAAGGATTGGCCACCAACATTAATGTTACCGTTTAGGGTAGTTCCTTCCGCATAGGACCAATTGGAAGCACCCTCATAAATTGCATTGTTTGGACATTCAGGTTCGCAAGCCCCGCAATTAATACACTCATCAGTAATTTTCAACGCCATAATTAAAATTTTAATTTTCGATACTATTTGTTTATCATGCGTTTTGATATCCATTAATCAAAACAGGGGCAAGATAGAAAGCTCTAAAAAGGCAAAAAATGATTATTCTCAGCATTCTGCATGATTATAGTCACTCCAACAACAAAAAAAGGATTGTGAACCTAAAATTTATCTTCACTTTTAAAATTATAA
>CAIKRV010000092.1 GCA_903829945.1 uncultured bacterium
GTTATTGGTCTTAGCTCCAATACTTTACATTGTATATATATGGAATTTATTACCGGAACAAATTCCCACCCACTGGAATTATAAAAATGAAATAGATGCCTATAGCGGAAAATCTTCCATTATTATTTTCCCTGCCATTAGCATTGGAATTTATCTATTACTTTTATTTGTCCCATTATTGGACCCTAAAAAAGCAAATTACGACTTATTCACAGGCGCATATTATGGCATCCGTGTTGGGGTATTAGCTTTTTTAGATTTGCTTTTTATAAGCGTAATGCATGCTACGCTTTCTAAATCCAGTGCATGGATGGAATACATTCCTTCAGCAGTATGTTTATTATTTGCAATTATCGGTTATTACATGAAAGGAATTAAACCCAATTATTTTGTAGGTATTCGTACCCCATGGACGATTGAAAGTCCTGAGGTTTGGGAAAAGACGCATATGATGGGATCAAAACTTTGGCTATACGGGGGATTAATAACATTTGTACTTTGCTTATTCACTGGCAAATATTCTGTTTTTGTATTAATCCCGAGCATTTTGATATTGGCATTTGTTCCAATGATTTATTCTTATTTAATTTACAAAAAATTAAAAACGGAATAATTTATTCACTGGTTTGATTTGCAGAAATACTCAGGGAATCAATCACTATTTTTGCTTTGGCTTTACCCACCACAGCTTCAATTTCCTCAGGATTTGCTTCCTTTAGTTTTTTAACGGACTTAAAGTGCTTCAATAATTTTTCTGCAGTTTTTTCTCCTATACCTTGAATATCTTGGATAGAAGAAACCAAGTTTTTAACAATGCGTTTTTTGCGATGAGCAGTAATGCCGAATCGATGTGCTTCATCTCTGCAACGTTGTATTAAGCGCAAGGCAGGAGATTTTTTATTTATTGATAGTGGAATAGGGTCACCGGGCTTATAAATTTCTTCCAGGCGCTTGGCAATACCGATAATATCCACCTTGTCTTGGATACCCAACTTCTCAATCACTGAATACGCGGAGGACAGCTGCCCTTTGCCGCCATCAATAATGATAAGCTGGGGCAAAGGTTGATTTTCGTCCAAAACCCTGCGATATCTTCTGCCAACGGCCTCTTCCATGGTAGCAAAATCATCAGGGCCTATGACCGTTTTAACATTAAAGAAACGATAATCTTTTTTTGAGGGTATTCCATTTTTAAAAACAATAATTGAAGAAACGGGATCTGTTCCTTGCATATTAGAATTATCAAAACATTCAATATGATAAGGAATATTTTTCAAGCCCATTTCATCTTTGGTTTGTTGCAGTAAACCAAAATTTCGTCTTCGATCTTTATTGTTTTCATAGACCTTAAGTCGCTCCTGATAATAATAAAAAGCATTTTTCTTAGATAGTTCTAAAAGCTTTTTCTTATCCCCCATTTTAGGAACGGTAAAGCTTAGTTCCTGAGAGCGCATTAAAAGTGGAAAAGGCAATATTATTTCTTTACTGCTACTATTGTGTTTACTGCGCAATTCAGCAATGGCCAACTGCAAAATATCTGCATCTTCTTCTTCAATGCGCTTGGTAAATTCAATGGTATCCGTAGTAATAATAGAACCGTTAATAACGCGTAAATAATTAACGAATGCATGCTTTTCATTAGCGTACATAGAAAATACATCTACATTGTGTATAGAAGGATTTACTACGGTAGATTTGCTTTGAAATTTCTCTAATAAGTCTAATTTTTCCTTGAGTAATTGAGCTTTTTCAAAATCTAAGGATTCAGCGGCTTCCATCATCATCCCTTTTAGGAATTTTACTACTTCAGCAATGTTACCTTTAAGAATATGACGAATATTATTAATACTCTCCATATAGTCTTCTTCGCTTTGATAAGCTTGACAAGGACCTTTACATAAACCGATGTGATAATCGAGACATACGCGAAATTTATTTGCCTCTATATTCGCTTTGCTCAAATTTAAATTACAAGAACGAGTAGGAAATAATTTTCGCATTAAATCAATAATTACTTTCATGGTTCCTACATTGGCGTACGGACCAAAATATTCCGAGCCGTCCCGTATAAAATTACGAGTAGAAAACATCCTGGGAAAACGTTCTTTTTTAAGACAGATGTACGGATAGGTTTTATCATCCCTCAGCAGTACATTGTATCGCGGTTGGTATTCCTTGATTAAATTATTTTCAAGTAATAAAGCATCGTATTCCGTGCCTACGACGGTGTATTCCAAATGATGAATTTTGGATACCATTAAACGAATTCTTTGGGTATGATCCGCCTTTTTTACAAAATAAGAAGCAACACGTTTTTTAAGATTACGCGCCTTACCGATGTACAACAAATTACCGTCAGTATCATAGTATTTGTACACACCCGGACTACCCGGTAAATTAATAACTTGTTCTCGGAGGCTTTGCATTGATCTGCGAAAATAACACCATTGATGGGAGTATCATTCCAATTTATTAAAAAAAACCTTTTTCCTCTGCCCTATGGTGCCAAAAAAAATTCTTATGTTTAAAGGAGTCAGTATAATTTTATCAACACTTATACACTTTAGTTCGTGCAGAAAAACAGACTACCTTTATTATTACGAATTTAAAGCCTAAACTGTCAAAATTTTTATATTTTGAGTTGTTTTCTTGTCAATTAACAATATTTTGTTAATAACATAAATACCTTCCAAAATGTGAGGAGCTATGTGGATAAGTTTTCCTTGACTGTGGATAGGTAACATTTGTATGTTAATTTCCGCATTGGGTGTAATTTGCAAGTGGAAAGGTTAAAGTAGGTAAAATAAGCCCACTTGTTTAGACGTTTATTATTTATGGGAAAATATATTTTAAGTATTGCAATACTTTTTGCATTAACATTCAACGTATTAGGACAAAAGTCCCTACAAAATTCGCCACCCGGTGAAACCTTTAGAAAAGGTGTAGAATTATTTGAAGATAAGCAATATGCGGCAGCCCAGCACGTTTTCACGCAATATCTGGAACAATCCACATATTCTTTAACCCCATCGGCCTTTAATTACCATTTAAATGCAGAGGCTTCTTATTATATCTGCGTTAGCGCCATAGAATTAAATCAAAATGATGCCGAACTTATACTAGATCATTTTATCCATACCTATCCGGAACACCCGCGTTCCAGAATGATTAGCTTTTATTTGGGCAGGTACCAGTACCGAATGCGTTTATATGAAAAAGCCATCGCTTCTTTTAATAAAACAGATGCTTATGACCTTACGGATAATGACCGTGAGGAGTTTTATTTTATGAACGGATACAGCTATTATAAGCTTAAAAAGAACAGTGAAGCCAAAGAAAATTTTGGTAAAATTAAAAATAATGAAAGCGATAATGGACGGATGGCTGCCTACTATTTTGGCCTGATTTCCTATCAAAATGGACGATATGAGGAAGCTTTAAATGAATTTAATAAGATCAAAAAAGATAAAAAATTCAAGGCATTGCTCCCGCAATATATTTCACAAATCTATCTGCTTCAGGGCAATTACGATAAAGTTATTGAAAGTGGAGAGGAAAGCCTGCAAGATAATACCATAGAATCCGGAGATGACATTAAGCTTTATATTGCTCAAGCCTATTATGCTAAAAAAAATTACGCAAAGGCCGCGGAATATTATCAACAATACAAGCAAAACCTACCGGAACCCCTACTCTATCAATATGGGTTCAGCTTATTTCATGAAAAGCAATATGAGGATGCTATTAAGGCATTTTCAGCAATTGCGATAAAGCAGGATTCTATCGGACAAAATATAGCCTGGCATTTAGGCAGTGCCTATTTAAATTCCGGCAATAAAGAGAAAGCCAGATCAACCTTTGAATTTGTTTCAAAATTAAATTGGGATAAAAACATCAAAGAATTGGCCACTTTAAATTTTGCTAAACTTTCCTACGAATTAAATTTTCAAAAAGAAGCCATTGATGCTTTCAGAACCTATTTAAAAAATTATGCGCAATCCGATAAAGCATCAGAGGTAAAAGAATTACTCAGTAAGATTTTATTGGCTGCAAATAATCCCAAGGAAGCCCTGGAAGTATTGGAAAGTATTCCGAATAGAAATGAAAAATTGGAGGATGCCTATCAAAAGATTTTATACCTCTACGCCATGGAAAAATTTAATAATAGAAATTATCCGGAAGCAGAAAAATATTATTTAAAAAGCTTAGAACATCCAAAGGATAGAAAAATAAAAGCATTAGCACTATTCTGGCTGGGAGAAACACAATATAAACAAAGCCGTTTGGACGAAGCGCAGGCCAGTTATAAAAAGTTCCTTTATATCAGTGAAGCGCAAGAAACTCCATATTATAATGTAGTTAATTATAATTTAGGTTATACTTATTTTAAAAGGGAAGATTACCAATACAGTAATATTTACTTCAAAAAATATTTATCCAATGAAAAAAGTTCGGAATTAAGTCCGCGACAAATTGATGCCATATTACGCAGTGCGGATTGTGATTTTGTATCTAAAAATTATGCAGAAGCCAAACAGAATTATCAGAAAGTAATCGATGCTCATGCACCGGAAGCGGATTATGCTACCTATCAAAAAGGCACCTTACAAGGCTTGCAAGGTAAATCCAATGATAAAATTGCAACCATGAAAAGCTTATCCAAAAAATATCCAAATTCTGCTTATTTGGATGATGCGTTATTTTCCATTGCGGAGGAATATAAAAACCAAGGAAAAGATGTGGATGCCATTAGTTCCTATCAATTCCTCAACCAAAACTATCCTAAAAATCCTTATTATCGCTCTGCAATTTTAAATATAGGAATGATTTATTACAATAAGCAAGAAGACGATAAAGCAGTACCTATTTTTAAAAGTATTATTAGCAAATACCCTTATTCGGAAGAAGCGAAACAAGCACTAAAAGGAATAAAAAACAGCTATATTGACAGAGGGATGACGGATAGCTTAGCATCGTTTTATAAGGACCTTCCTAACGGCAGCAATTTGGCACCTTCCTCAGAGGATAGTGATTTATATACTGCTGCCTTCAGCAATGTTAAAAGCAACGATTGCAAAGCAACCATCCGTTCAATGGAAAGTTATTTAAAGAAATTTCCAAATGGTTATTCCGCCACGGATGCCCATTATTATGCTGCAGGATGTGCCTTTGATAATGGCGATTCTGCTACTGCCCTATTACATTACAATGGCGTGATTAATCGCAGTCCGAACAGCTATATGGAGCAGGCCTTGCGCATCTCCGGTGATTTATACAACGGCGCAAAAAATTATGAAATGGCAGCCAAGCGATTTGAACAATTGGAAGATATTGCTGCTAATAAAGATAATGCCTTATACGCAACTATCGGTGCTATGAGAGCATGGTACAAAGCCAAAAACTATGATAAAAGCATAGCACTAGCCAATAAAATATTAAATATCGGATATGCTGATGCACCCGTAAAAGTAGAGGCGCAATATTATATCGGCACCGCTTCCTTGGTACAAAATAAATTAGAACAGGCAACGGCATCACTGACCCAAGTTTATAAAACGAATAAAGCTGAAATGGGAGCTGAGGCCATGTACGATGTTTGTTTCATTTTATTTTCTCAAGAAAAATATACGGAATCCGAAGCATTAATTTATAATATGAAAGATGATTTTGCTTCTTACGATTATTGGAGGGCAAAAGCATTTATTATTCTGGCCGATATTAATGTAAAAAAATCGGATTATTTTACGGCTAAAAATATTTTACAAAGCATCATTGATAACTATGATGGCGGTGACATCAAAACATTGGCACAAGATAAACTTGCTAAAGTTTTAGAATTGGAGAAACAGAATGTAAAACCTGCTAATGAAAATCCTAATGAAGAACAAAAATAATTCACATACCGCAGCAATATTTAATACTATGCATAGTAGCATCATTAAAAAATATTTACTAAGTACATTGCTCTTGATGATGGCTTGTATTGTACCTGCCTTGGCACAAAAAAAGGACAAAAAACTGGAAACAGAAAATGTAGATATTGTGCGCGATTATAAACCTAAAATTTTGGATGCCGCAAAAATAGAAGTACTTCCCGAAGCTGAGAAATTGGAAGTAAAAAAGCCAAGCATGAGCTATACCACCCCTTTTTATTTATTTCCTACGGCAACTTACAAAAGTACCTTTAGAACCTTACAAATAACTAAAACGGAACAAGAGCCTTTGCAACATGCTTGGGTAAAGGCAGGTTTTGGTAATTACAGTAATATTTACTTGGAAGGATTTGTAAATACAACCTATAGAAAAGATGCTGCATTTACGGCTCAGGCCAAATACAATTCCGGCAATGGGCCTTTAGCAAACGGACAATTTATGAATGCCTTAATTGATCTTTCCGGCAAAAAAATATTTGGAAAAAATATTGTAAGCGGAGGATTAAATTTTAAGGATGATATGTACCATTTTTATCGGTATAATCATGATACGACTAGAAATGTTGATCCCAATAAAATCAAACAAAACTTTACAGATATTAATGTCAATGCAGCCTTTGAACACGCTATGGCAGATACCGGGCAATTAAAATATAAATTAGGAGTTGCATTTTATACTTTTCATGATAATTTTAAGGCCAATGAAAACGATTTAACCATTACAGGCAGGGCCATTGAGCCCTTCCATACCAATAGCATCATATTTGATGCTGGTTTTGATTATATGGCCTATAAATTTATTAAAACCATCAATAGGAATATTGTCAATATTAATGTTAATTATAAATTTGATTTGGACGGTTTACGTGGTTATGCAGGATTTAAAACTTCCACGGAAACCAATGATAGCAGCAGTACTTTTCACTTTTATCCCAACCTATATATTGAAGGTGATTTAAGCGAAAAAGCGCTGGTTGGTTTCTTGGGACTTACCGGTGGATTGCAAAAAAATACTTTTAAATCTTTTGCCACGGAAAACCCATTTGTACAATCAGGTTTGGACCTGCGCAATACCAATAATAAATTGAAGGTATTTGTAGGTTTGAAAGGCGGCATCGGCTCGAATGGTTTTTACTTGGTCTCCTTGTCTTACGAACTGTATAAAAACATGTATTTTTATGTTAATGATACGGCAGATACCAAGCGTTTCCTTACTTGGTACGATGATAATACCAAAGTCTTAAATATCCACGCGGAAGGTGGTATGTTATTTAATACCAAATTCAGTATGAATGCCATTATAAATTATTATTCCTATGCCTTGAATAATCCGCTTATTCAAAAACCATTTCACAAACCGGGATTGGAATTGGGCCTAGGAGCTAACTATAAAATTGAAAACAAAATAGTATTGGGAACCAATATTTTTGTGATGGATAAACGATATGCCTTGTTAAGTAATGGAAAGGATATCACCACATTAAAACCAGTTTTTGACCTCAATCTCAACGGTACCTACAAACACTCAGAAACCTTAGCCTTTTTTGTAGAACTTAATAATCTTCTTAATCAACAATACCAAGTATGGAATAATTATCCGGTACGGGGCATAATGGTGATGGGAGGCGTAAAAATAAATTTTTGGTAAAGTAAATTGAAATTGTTTAATGCCGGAAAGGGGCCATTCTTTGAATGGCTCCTTTTTTTATGATTTTTATCAGCATGATAAAAAAAATGAGGGCTTTGAAAACTTTTAGGGGATGGAATAAGTTATTAAATTAGTAATATATTTGAGCTGGCATAGAACTTGATTAGGTTTAAATATGAAAAGGTTTGCATTAATTATTTTATTACTTGGCTCAACAGCACCTACTGTTGTAGCACAGCGCAAGCCTATACTTTTGCCCTTTACAATTGTAAATGGTGATACCCTTCCAAATTATACTACCCAGGAAGTATTTATTAATTGGTACTTGGATGATGAAACCCGGTTGCGTCAGAAGAAATTAAATAGATTAAGACGTGATATCTCAGTAGTGATGCCCTATGCAAAAATATGCTCAGCGAAGATGGAGGACATCAATAGAACGATGGATGCCATGGGTTCCAAGCGAGAAAAGAATCGCTACCTCCGCGCCGAGGAAAAGAAATTAAAGGAACAATTTGAGGCTAAGCTCAAAAATTTGGATGTCGATCAGGGTAAATTACTTATTAAACTGATAGACCGTGAAACCGGCAGGTCCTCCTATTCATTAATAAAAGAGTATAAAAGTGGATTTTCAGCCTTTGTATGGAATGGCTTAGCTAGTATCTGCGGCATGAGCTTAAAAGATAAATATGACCCTGTGGATAAGGACTCACAAATAGAATGGCTTGTAAATCAGCTAGGTTATAATTAATTAAGGTTAGCTTTAAAGATTAAATTGTCATTTTGCCAGTAAATTCACTTTAAACTCGGATTTTTGATTTTTAACCTGTTAGAATTAGCTATGTGTAAAACAACATTATGTTCCAATGTATTTAAGTAGAAGAAAGGCAATGATGCTGCAAGTATCAAAAAGTCTGACTTATCATCCGAGCAATCCACGCCTAAAAAGAAGCATATCAGCGGACAATTCAAAGTAATGTCAAAAAATGATATTGAAGAAATTCGCATACCATCTTATAAATACATTATCCCATAATTGTGTTTGATCAATGGTACAATTATAAATTTGCACTGACGTTTAAAGTGAATTTACAAGCTTCATAAATACATGAAGTGAAATACCTAAAGTTCGACAATTTGATTTTACTTGCAATTCCGGAATTTCCTTAAAATGGTTTGAGAACATTACTGGACGATTCAAGTTTGCCCTGGTCCATTTTTCATGACCTCCTTTTGAAGGCATCTGTTTAAGTCCCATTTTTAGAAGTGCTTTTCGATATAGAGCAATTGGAATAGTGCTACTTGTAGGCATTAAAGTGCAAACTCGACTTGACGATTATTTATTTTTGGATTTTTTGACCATATATCCGCCCAATCAGGATTACTTTTTAAGTCTTCAATGGTCGGAGATTTAGCGGTAAATTCATTATTACCTTTAATTTTAACATCCCATCCCATTCTGATTAATTCACTTGCAATGGTTTGCTTACTACAAACATATTTTACAAAATCCTCAAGCAAATCATTAAAGTTATTGATTGCCTCTAATTCAGAAGCGCCGGCCCCCACAATATCTAGTGAAAGTGATAAAGCATAAAAGAGTTTTTCCTTTTCGTCATAATATGACAAAACTTCAACACTATATTCATGTTTTGAATTTACGGATTGATATTGCCCTTTACCTCTTAAACTTTTCATTATATAATGTTCAATTGATACAAATTTAAACCAATCTAACTAGAAAATAATTGCTAAATGGTCATATTTTCTCATGTGAAATTAAAAAAATTGTTAAAATCCTTAATTACATTTCCATTTTTAAGCTTTCCATTTCCAAAAACCATCCACCTAACAACAAAAAAAACGCTATAACTTAGTTATAGCGTTTTTTTATATTTTCTAAAAGGATTATTCCGCTGTGTTTGTATCTGGTGCAATAGCTTGACCATTAGGCCCTACTGTTGGACGTGGATAGGATTTACGTGCGGTCGTTTTTAGGTTACGATTACTTTTCAGTACTTTTAAAAGAATGTTAATTTAGCGAGTGGACTTGCTGCCTTTTCCCATGATTGA
>CAIKRV010000093.1 GCA_903829945.1 uncultured bacterium
GGGTGGCACGCTTGATTTTGATCTTGGCTATCGTCATCCGGCCGACGCCAGGTACGGTGTCACCGACTACGACGGCCAGCGGAACGAGGCGGCGGGGGTGATCGGCGCGCCTTGGGATTATCGGGAACCACTAAAGTAATCAGAGCAGTACGCAGCCCGAAAACCGGAGCATATACTTTTAAAGAAGGTATAGTGCACAAAGATAAAGTAAAGGACTATTTAGCTCAAACAAAGTAGCCGCCCCTCTAAGCCTAACGCCTATTGCCTTAGGACTTATAAACTATATATCATAGCCACCCGCACAGGGTGGCTTTTTGACGTTTGTACAACACGCCACAAAAAACCACACTGGTCGCAGCGTCTCGCTGCGTCCCTTTAATCGCAAGCGTCCGCTTGCGAAACCTATCCTAAGCTCGCTAATTCCCCGTTACCTAAGCTTGGACACATCGGGACTTTCTACTAAGTACTAACTACTTTCTACTTAAAATACACACATCGGGACTTTCGACTAAGTACTAACTACTAAGTACTAACTACTAAGTACTAACTACTTTCTACACGTGGTGACGGAAGCATTCCGTCTCCACAAAAAACACCCAAACTCACCCGCCACAGCGAGGCAGGTAACTCATAATTCATAATTCATAATTCATAATTCAAAAAAACCTACTCCCTCCTCAACCTAATCTCTACCCGCCGGTTCTTTCGTTGGTTTTCTTCCGTGTCATTGGGCGCTATCATCTTGGCCTCACCCCAGCCCTTGGCAATGATGGAAAGTTCTTCTATACCAATAGCGGTAAGCGCATGCGACACCATATTTGCACGCTTGGTGCTCAGTTCATCGTTTAGCATTGGCGTACCCGTATTGTCGGTAAATCCATTTACATAAATCGTAAGCCCCTTATCCAGTAAAAACGGCTCAATGGCCCGCCCCAGCAATACATTGTCAGAATCCGTGAGCTCTACTTTATTAATATCAAAGTGTATCACCGCTATCAGGCTATCGAAAATAGGCTTCACATAATCCGATGGCAGCATCGAGACATTGCGCTCCAGCTGAGCCTCCGGGTGTTGCTTGTCAAATGCGAATGTGTCCATTACCTCCGTGTACCCTATCATGGTGGTATGCATGGCATACGGTATTTTTGTAGATACTGGTATCAAGAAGCTGGCATCGCCCCGGTTGCTCCTGAACTGGTAAATAGTATCACCGGTTTTAGCATTCATCAGGTATATCGTAGCAGAGTTGAGTTTAGCCTTCGAGATACTGTCAAAAACTATACCCTTCAGGTAACCCACCGGGTCGGGCGTCAGCCCCTCGGGCAGCTTGGTTTCATACAGATCAAAATTCCCGGCTGGCCCCTGCCTGTCGCTGCCAAAAATCATCTTAGTGCCATCTGTCACTATCCACTCGCTTTCCTCGTCGCAAGCCGTATTTATAGGGTAACCGAGGTTCACAGCCGTAGCCCAGGTAGTGTCATTTATACGTCGGCTTTCGTAAATGTCAGTTCCACCCATGCCCGGCCGCCCATTGCTGGTAAAAAACAGGGTTTTGTTGTCATAGCATATATATGGGGCTGTCTCGTCTCCCGCAGTGTTTATACCGGGCCCGGCATTCACAGGCAATTGCCACAGGTTATCCTCAAACTTAGAAACCCATATATCCAGCCCTCCATAGCCACCCGCGCGGTCACTCACAAAATACAGTTCCCTGTTGTCCGGCGATAGGCTCGGCATCCCTTCATAGTCTGGTGTGTTGATGGTGCCACCAAAAAACTGAGGTATGGTCCAGTTGCTGTCATAGGCTATGCGGTAGGCCATAAATAGGTCGTATCCTCCCTCAGCCCAGCCATTCTCGCTCCTGTTATCACTGCGGCAAAAAAACAGATAGTGTCCGTCGGCCGAGATAAATTGTGCCGACTCATTGTCAATGGTATTCGGCGGCGCACCCATGTTCTCACCCGCCAGCCATTCCTTGCAGGATGTATCATAGTGAGCCACATAAAAATCCTCATCCATATTCTTTACCCGGCGGGTAAAATACAAAGTAGTACTGTCAGCTGATAGCGACGGGAACACATCAGGGTACTTGCCATTGATATACGGGCCCAGCGACGCTGGTAACTGCGCCTGCGAGTTCAGCATGGCCTTTTTTATAAACAGTGCTTGTCGCCTGAGCGCGTTCCAGCCTGCTGTGTCCTTGTTATTGGCATACCGGGCAATCACTTGCAATCCGCTATCGGCCATACCGGCATAGAGCAGGCTGCGGGCAAGGGGTTTTGCAAACAGCTTGCCGCCATTAGGGCACTTTACGGAGGCCTCTGCAAATACTTTCACCGCTTCCCCAAAATGATGTTGCTCAAAATACCACTCCCCAAGCTGGCTGTAGCCCGCCGGCGACTTAGGCGCCTTAGTTATGGATCGGCTCATTTTCTTGTAAGCTACCTGCCGGTGATAATGCGACCAGTTCTTAAGTGCCGATTTATAAAATTTGTTTGCCTTCCTTGCATGCTGCGCCTGCACTGCGCCAGAGCACAGCAACAAAACAAGTACTATTACAAGTTTCAGCCGCATCAATCCGAAATATACAGCAAAAATCGAAAGGCATCCTACCGATAGCCTTAAAACACCAAATAAAATAAGGGATTCTACCTTTGAATGCCTGATAAAATAAGAAATTACAAATCAGCAGGCAAAACATAGAAAAGGTTTTAAATACCAGTATTTTTACCCCGAATAATTTGATGAGCAAGGCTAAAAAGAATGGATACAAGGCACCTTGATAATTTGGATATGCGCCCTTCTTTAAAAATGATAATGCATTGAGAATATAGGTGGAATCATCCGTTGCAAAACTCAAACGACCATCAAATAATAAAAATCCAAGGAGGGCCGTAAGCCCTAAACATACTCCTAAAAATATAGTTTTCCTGCTACTTAGGAAATTTTCAATTTTTAAAAATAAATCATTTCCGCCTGTGGAAGTCTTTTTATCAGCTGCCATCACTTAAATTTTAGTAATTTGGAGTCAAAAGTACGACCTTTTAATCGAAGGTCAAAACAATTGATAGGGAAACCAAGCACAAAACCATGCAATTTTGCAAGCGTATTCGGGAGATTATTCCTTAATTAATTCCTTGGCTAAAATTTCGGGAGTAATATTTAGTCCATCGATAACTATTTGAGCCTGATGATAATAATATGAACGTTGACGAAGATTTTTATAAATAAAACTATGGGTTTCCGCTTCATTTAATCCTTTAAGCAATGGTCGGGGAGAATCTTCTTCAAAAAGTCGATTAAATAATTCATTTTCAAATAACTTGATATAGACTGTGGTGCCATGGTTATTCATCCACTGCATCTGCTCATTAAAACATGGCGTACCTCCCCCGCATGCTATTACAATATTATTAAGTTCAGCAGTCTCGAATAGCAATTCATGCTCCAAAGCTCTAAATTTTTCTTCTCCATCCTGCTCAAAAATATCTGCAATGCTTTTACCTGCTTTATTTGTGATGGTTTCATCTAAATCCTGAAAGTTGTATCCAAGTATATTGGCCAAACCTTTGCCAAAAGTACTTTTACCGCTTCCCATAAAACCTGTAATGTATATTTTCATTATTTATAATTTAAATATTTGAATAACAGTTATATAATAACTATTCTTCGGTACCGCCTTCCGTTAAACTTTCAATATTGCCCAATAATTGAATTTCAGGCATTGCACTTCCCGCAATGCCTTGAAGGGATCCTATCAGTCCATTGGCATTGAGGAGGATCATATCCAATTGTTTTTCACGCTTTTTCCAATTTCGTTCAAACCAATTTCGTTCAGCTTCATAGCCGGCTTTCATTTCCTGATACCCTTTCATTACTGCCATAAATTGCTGTACAAATTCCTGACTCGTTAAATAATCATACAGCATTTGCATTTTTTCGCCCTTATTGGCTTGCGAGGAATAGGCTTGTGCAATTCTTAAGAGACTTTCACGAAGCACAACTGCCAATCCTTTATAATCCTGATAAGAACAAATCCACACTCCTTTTATTATTCCAATTTTTTCTATTTCCTCCGGCATGGCCTCGCTAATAATCACGCAAAAATCAGCCTTTACCCCAATACTATCTTGTTTTAATTTATCAATCCATTCGGTACCAAAATGTTTGGTACGTTTACTTTCATAAAGTATTTTACCGCATTCTTGTCCAAATTGATTCCTGACTACCTGAATAATATCTCCGCCTTTTACTCCCTTTCCTACCTCGCTGATGCTATCATATGGGAATAGTGATTTTAGCGTTTCTTCCACGGCTATTTCCTGGGCTTCGCCTTGCAACTGCATGGAGCCTTGCTCAGCTCTTCTTTGTAAATCATTAATTTGTCTGGCAAGTTCTTCAATTTTTAAATCCTTTTCTTTGAGCTTCAACTCGGAATTTTCATTGGCCTTTTTTGAAATGTTTTCTGCTTCTTGCTTTAATCGCTCCTCCATTCTTTTTGCAAATTCAAGTTCTTTGGCTTCCTGCATTTCGTTGATTTGCTTTTGTAAATTAAGCTTATCCCATTCCGCTGTCTGAAGCAATTTTGCTTTCATTTTGCCTTCTTCATTGGCTTGCTCCAAAAATTTAATTTTTGCTTCATTTTCTTCTTCTACTTTTTTACGAATCGCAGATAATTGTTTTTCCTCTTCCAGTTTTAAGCGTTCCTGGATTTGCTTATCTATTTCAGAGCGGGCCTTTAATAAATCTTGTTCCTTTTCAAATAAGCTTTTTTCTCTTAGGTTAAAATCATTCTGAATTTTTAGCAGCGTTTTTTGATGTTCCTGCTCTTCCCTTTGCTTTTCCTCCTCGTATTTTTCCTTCAGATTTTTGAAATCACGGTTGATCTTTTCTTTATATTCATCCTTTACTTGCTGTACAAGAACATCTTGAACATCAATATTTTCACCGCAATTGGGGCATTTTATATGATTTCCGCTTTCCATGTTACGAAATTACATAAAAAAGCATATCGCTGTGCCGGACCAAACGGACAAGACAATGCTTATTAATTGATAATCAATTAATAATAATATTTAAAGGCATTCCATGTCTATTTTAGAATTAATAAATGCTGCTTAAAATTGGCATATACGCCGTTTATTAATCAAATACCGCCGTTTATTAATTGTAGCTTTTTTAGGGTTCAAGCTTGCTGCAAATTTGAACCATCATTAACACAAGGAACAAAAAAATGAAAACATTAACCGCAACGCTCACTTTAGTAATCTTAACCTCAATTTTAAATATTTCAACTTCAAGCGCCAATCATCTTAAAAAAGGAAGCAAGTTATTTAACTTAGAATTAAACGACTTCCAAAAGAAGGATGTGGAAATAATGAATTTTGTTGCCGGTAATAAATATACCGTAATAACTTTTTTCGCTGATTATTGTTCTCCATGTATTCGCGAGTTAGATAGCATCAATAAAAAATACCTTCATTGGAAAAATAATTTCAATACCGGTTTTGTATCCATATGTGTTAGCAATGATCAAAACATTAATCGTATTAAAGAAAGAACTGAAAATAACAATTGGAGCTTTCCTGTATTATTAGATAACCGTGGTGAAGCAATGAATATTTTAAGAATTGCTCATATCCCTTATACCATCATTGTGGATGAAAACGGTAAAATTGTTTATCAACAAGATGGTTATAGTGTTGAAAATATATCCAATATCGAAAAAATTATTTCAGAGGGCGTAAGCATCGAAGCCGTTGCCATAAAATAATGGGGAAGTCACTTTAAATTTAACCATTTAATAAAAACAGCTATTGTAAAGTATAAAACTTACAATAGCTGTTTTTATTTAGTAGAACTATAATAGATCTAAGACTCTATAAACTTAGCCTTTTATTTTCTTTCATTTTGTTGAGGCTCTTGCCTTGGTGCCGGCCTGCTTTGTTGAGGTCTGTTTTGCTGTGGTCTGTTTTGCTGTGGTCTGTTTTGCTGTGGTCTATTTTGCTGTTGTTTAGGCGCTGTCCTTTGTTGCGCAGGCGCTTGATTACGTTGATATTGTTGAGGCCTAGCTTGTTGTGCAGGTGCTTGTTCCCTTTGTGCCGGAACTTGCGGTTGCTCTCTTGGTGCTTGTGGTCTTTGTGCAGGTTCCTGCGGACGCTCCATCGGTTGTTGCGGACGTTCCATCGGTTGTTGAGGTCGCTCCATCGGTTGTTGTGGTCGCTCCATCGGTTGTTGAGGACGCTCTATGGGTTGTTGAGGACGCTCTGCCGGTCTTTGGGGTTCACCTTGTCTATTAGGTTCATTTTGAGGCGGTACCCTTCTAATATTTTCCCTTTGTTCAACTTTGGCAGGAGCTGGTGCAGGATGTGCGGCATCTACCCTTCCAAAAGATGGACGATATAAATTTATTTCGTTGTTATTTAATTGTTCCCCCGGATGGTGGCTTTCTTTAAAAGGCATTACACGGACATCTCCATGAGTAACTTGACGCACTTCTTGTACATCCGGACCGCTAATATATCTTTGATGTCTTTCTCTATCCTCATAAGAATTACGTATATATTCAGAAGAATGTATATATCTATCATTGTCACCACGTGGTCGGTAATAACCATAAGGCCTATCAGAATTAATATAACGATCTTCTAAGAAAGTCCAACGATAAGCAGGGCATTCCCATCTGCCTTGTTCATAAAATGCAACGGTAATGCCCGGGCCTAATGGAGCCCAACCATAATAACCCGGAGAGCGTCTCCAAGCTACCCATGCCGGTCCCCAAACATCATCAGGAATCCAATACCATCCTACAAAATCATCAAATTGCCATCTTCCATAGTGAAAAGGGGCCCAACCCCAAGGATACTCAGATGCCCAAGTCCAACCATATTCAGTATATACCCAATGTCCGGCAGTTGCATAAGGCATAAAACCAGGGGCTACTTCAGGGATCCAAACATAGCCGTATTGCGGATTATTTATCCAATGGCCATAAGAACTCAAATTATCATAAAAGATTTGAAAATTGACATTTTGCTGATACGCTCCATTGTTGGCAGCTGCATATCCTCCATTGTCTTGACCATAATTTTGTGGAGGATAATTATCATTTTGTGGAGGATAATTCTGCTGTTGTTGCGGTGGGTAATTTTGTTGTTGCGGTGGATAGTTCTGCTGTTGCGGATAATTAGCACTCGCAGAAGGATAATCATTCGCATTATAAGTTCTTGGCACTGCCACTACACAAGAAAAGCTTGCAAATGCGAAAGAAATCATTATTAGGTAAAAAAGGTTTTTCATACAATTTTATTTAAATCCTGTATTAAGTATTACAAATAGTTTGCCAATGCATAAATGCAAAGTTAAGTTAAAGAAAGACAATAAAAAAGGAAATAAATTTCGGGAGTTTTTGCTACGCTTACCTGGCTTTATCCAAGGTAAAGCTGAATATGGAACCTATTCCCGGAACACTGCTGACAATTATTTTTTGCTTATGGGCCTCAATAAAATGCTTAACGATAGATAAGCCTAAACCTGTGCCGCTTTGAGATCGGGAGCGACTTTTATCTACTCTGTAAAATCGCTCAAAAATTCGATGCAAATGCTCTTCTGCAATACCCTCACCATTATCAGAAACTTCTATGCTAACCTGTGCATGTAAATCCTCAATAGTAATGGAAGTATTGCCATTTTCACGGCCGTATTTTATACTATTTCCTAATAAATTTATGAGCACTTGTTTTATTTTTTGACGGTCGGCATTAACGTATAATTCATGTTCTGCCAAGCATTTCATTTGTAGGGTAATATTTCTTCCCTTTGCCGGTAAGTCCAGAAAATCAATTACTTCTTTAACCAAATCTTTTATATTAAAACTGGAGTATTCTATATGTACCTCCCCGGATTCAATCATGGAAATGGTCACCAAATCTTCTACTAAAGAACTAATATGATCAATATTACGAGCTGCTTTTTGAAGAAATTTTACATTAACTTCTTCATCATTCATAGCACCTTCTAATAAGGTATAGACATACCCTTGAATATTAAAAATAGGTGAGCGTAATTCATGGGCCACATTTCCGAGAAATTCCTTTCGGAATTGCTCCAACTCTTTCAAATTATCAATTTCACTGGTTTTTTCATTTATCAGCCTTTTAACAGAGCGTTCCAAACCATCCAAATCATAATAATTTGAAATAGTATTATCGGCTGATTTTTTCTTGAGGGATTTCTCAATTTCTCCGGCGATATGCTTTATTTTACCCAAATAATGCCTGCGAACGAAATAATAGGCAATAAGAAGTCCAACGATTACTCCGCTAAAAATAAGGAGAAAGGTAAATATAGAAAGAGAGGATTCCAAATGCAGTATTTGCAGCGAAGTTAAAAAAGAAAAGTATTAAGATTCGAATTTATATCCAATTCCCTTAATGGTCTTGATACTTTCAGGGTCAATCTTTTCTCTTATTTTGCGGATATGCACATCCACCGTTCTATCGCCTACAAAAACTTCATTACCCCAAACTTGCTCCAATAATTTATCACGACTGAAAACCTTGCCCGGATGAGCGGCCAAAAGATAAAGTAGTTCAAATTCTTTGCGAGCAAAATGCAATTTTTGACCTTTATAAGTCACCTCATAGGAATTGCGGTCAATCAGTAAATCGCCCATATCCAAATGAGTGGATTCAGCTTCATCCTTATTCTTTCTTTTGAATATGGCTTTTATTCTACTGAGCAATGCACCCGGTTTAATGGGTTTATTAATATAATCATCAGCACCGGCACTGAAACCTGCAATTTCAGAGTATTCTTCTATCCTTGCAGTTAGAAAAATAATATGGGATTCTGCAAGCTTTTTATTTTTACGAATTTCCTGACAAGTGGTGATACCATCCATTTCAGGCATCATGACGTCAAGAAGAATCAATTCCGGCAAGTATTTATCCGCAACTTTCAATGCTTCCTTACCGTTTGGCGCTGAATAAACTGTATAACCTTCCTTCTTAAGATTGTATTCAAGAAATTCTAAGATATCCGGATCATCATCAACTATCAATATTTTAGCACTCTCTTGCATTAGTTTATTTTTATTTAACCAATATTTTACTGCAAAATTCCGTAAAAGCCATCGAATTGTGCACGCCCGAATATTAGCTTATTGTTAATTCTATTCAATATTGGTGATAATAAGTTAACATATCACAAATTTAATGCTAAAAATTGCCTTAAAAGAGAAAAAGGGCGAAACTTGTGGTCTCACCCTCTTCCATTGCCAAAATATCAAAACTACAACTGCCTATGAAAAAATCTTATTTTCAACTTAATGATTCAAAGTTAATCTACATTATTTATTAAATAAATACTAAAATTTCAAAATTCTTACGCTTTCAAAACTAAATTTATAATTTGAAAACATTTTTAAAGGCTTGGGTTTTCCTAATTGTATATTGTTGATATTATATATGTTAGTAATATATTTCAGGCACTTAATAAAAATTCAAAATCTTTAAAAACTTCGACTCCTAAAAAAGAAAAAGGGCGAAACTTGTGGTCTCACCCTCTTCCATTGCCAAAATATCAAAACTACAACTGCCTATGAAAAATGTGTTAAACTTAATTAACGATACAAAGATATCACCTATTGAAGCTACTTAAAAGGACGAAATTTCAAAAATCTTACGCTTTCAAAATTAATATGATTTCTACATGACTTTTGAAATAACTTTATACCTGAATATGAAGCACTTGTTTACTTTATAAGATACTGATTATGATAACGATTGACAAAATAACCACCACTGAAGCCTTGGAATGGGCCTTTGAAATTAGAAAAAAAGTATTTGTCATTGAGCAACAGGTGGACCCTGCTGAAGAATACGATGAGTTTGAAGTCGTATCCACCCACTATTTGGCGTTTCAAGATGGACATCCCGTTGGAACTGCTCGGTGGAGAACTACCGACCAAGGCGTAAAACTGGAACGATTTGCAGTTTTGGAAGGTGCGAGAAACGAAGGAGTCGGGACACACTTAGTAAAACGTTGCCTGCAAGATATTCCAAAAGACCAAGGCAAAATTTACCTGCATGCCCAAATACAAGTCATTCCGTTTTATGAATTATTGGGTTTTGAAGTTAGCGGTGAAGAATTTATTGAGGCGAATATCCGACACAAAAAAATGATATATAAGGAAGCATAATTTACTATTTCCCCTGGATCTTCTTTTTAATTTCCCCTAAACTGAGGTTATTTTTAAATTTCAATTCAAGGATACTTACCTTGGTATTTACCTTAAAAAACTCCGTTAAGGCGCTATTCAGTTGCTTATCATTTTCTGCACTAAAATAGGTTGCATTAAAATGCTTAGCAAGGGATTCAAAGTTTAAATTTTGCTCTGTTACAAAATATTCATTCAATTCCGCTTGAACACTGGCACCGGGTAAGGATTCAAAAATTCTTCCTCCAAAATTATTGAGAATAACAATTTTTAAATTACCCTTTAAATATTTATTCCATAAGCCATTACTATCATACATAAAGCTTAAGTCGCCTAAAAATAAAATATGCATACGTTCATCAGTCATGGAATGACCCGCTGCCGAACTCACAGAACCGTCTATTCCGCTGGTTCCTCTATTTGCATAAATTTCTGAGAAGGCACTAAAATATGGGAATGAGGTTAAATGTCTAATGGCTAAACTATTTCCTATATGTAATATGCTTCGCTCGGGTACAGCTTTAAGTATTTTCCAGCAAGCCGCAGATTCCGAAAAAGGGATTTTTTTAAAGCCCTTTTCAACCATATCACGCATTTCCTCCTCCACTTGCTGCCACATAGCGGCATATTTTTTATTGAAGCTAATTCCTGCTTCCAATAGAGCATGAAAAAATTCGTTGGCAGGTGCAGGTATATGTACATTTAAGTGCTGATAGGTATCTGCTGCCAAATTTCCCAAACCTATATGCCAATGTTCTTGAATTTGCTTTTTGCGCAGGAAGTTTTTAACATGCTTGGATACTATGGGGCCTCCTATGCTTATAACTAGTTCAGGACATAGGGTATTTAGATGTTTATTTTTTTCAATATCGCAGAATAAATCAGTATGGAGAAGAACTCCTTTTACATCATGCAAATTACTGCTTACATCTGCCATTAAACATAAATTTGGCATTTGTTCCAATAATCGAATTAATTTGGCATCCGGAACATGCATCCCTGCCACCACCAATATTTTTTTATAAGTACGAATCTTATTGATAAATTCTTTAGGAAGGGTATATTTCGCATTTAGATTTTCCCTAAGAATCAATTTGGGCGCAGGAAAAGAATTAATAGTATTGAGCATGTATAGCGGCTCGCGTAAGGGAACATTAATATGAACGGGGCCCATTTTTCCTTCTTTGGCAACAATAAGTGCCTCATTCATTTGTCTTTGCGAATGCCAAATGCTTTCAGTGATTGTAAAATCCAAAGGTAAATTTGCAAAATATTTAATGTGTTTGCCGTAAATATTTTCTTGATAAATGCTTTGATTATCTGCTTGGGCTATCCATTCCGGCGGTCTATCGGCAGTAATTACAATTAAAGGTAATTCACAAAAAAAAGCTTCTGCCACGGCAGGCGCATAATTGAGCGCAGCAGTACCCGATGTACATACTAATACCACCGGAGATTGTGTTTGTCTGGCAATACCCAAGGCGGTATAAGCAGCAGAACGCTCATCCGTCAACACAAAATGTGTTATTTTTTCATTCCGCATGATGGATAAAGCCAACGGAGCACTTCGGCTACCTGGAGAAAGTACCGCGTATTTTACTCCATGTGCCGCACAAATTTCAGTCAATTGCGCAAGCGCTATATAAGTTGATTCAATACTCATTTATAGATGGTCTTACTGGCACGAATATAAGTACAATTAAAATACTAGGAAGGTAATACATTCTTGAGGGTTTTCATTTTATTTTGAGTTTCTTTCCATTCTTTATCGGGATCAGAGCCATTTACAATACCACCTCCGGCATAAAGCAAAGCGTTGGACTGATTTAATTCCATGCATCTTAAATTTACAAATAGCGCTATATTATTTTGTTTAATGCTGCCAAGAAAACCGGAATATAAGCGACGATCATACTTTTCATTGTTCAGAATAAAATCCATGGCTTCACGCGTAGGAATTCCGCAAATGGCCGGCGTAGGATGTAATTCAAAAGCCAATTTAATGGCAGAAAAATCCTCCTTTAATAAAGCTTTAAAATAAGTAACAATATGTTCTAGTTTTCCAGCTTGACGTATGCCTTGTACCAAAGAAACATCGGTACAGTATTTTTCTAAGATTTCCTTGATATAATCTTTTACCAAAAGTTGTTCATTAAACTCCTTTTCGGTAAAAGATGTATCTTCAGCGTTATTCTGAAGTCGCGTACCGGCCAAGGCCATGGTATGAACTATATTTTGCTGCACATTTAATAATACTTCCGGGCTAGCGCCTATCCAAGTACCAAAAACAGGTACACTTATTAAGTAAGTAAAAGCATCAGGATAGGTAATACATAAATCCTTAAAATAAGAAAGCACGTTAAATTTTGATGGGAGCTTTATCCATTCGCAACGGGATAAAACCACCTTTTTTAAACGACCTAAGGCAATGGTATCAATGCCTTTATTGATGTAATCAGTATATTCTTCCAAGGAATTACAATGGTTTTGAAAAGGCTCATTATAATGTAAATCTAATGCCTGCTCGGTAGAAAGTCTGGACAAGGGGATTATTTGCTCCTCTTCGGGAAGAATAATATATTGTTCCTCTTCTTTATTAAAAGGAGCAATCAGGAAGCCTTCATCACCCGGATTATAGAGTTGCAAATTGCCCTTAAGTTGCACGATAGTATCTTCTAAGGGAAGATGATATAAGACGGTTCCTTTCAACATTTTGTACAAAGTTCGCATTTTTCCGTATTTTCGCAACCAGTTTATAGGATCAATTAATAAAACTAAACATTTTAGATATGAAGTCAAAAATCATTGCACTGTTTTACCTGCTTATCCTCGCAGGTTTCTCTGCAAAAGCTCAAGATATCATGGGCTTTAATACGGGAAACTATGCAGGAATTAGCGGGATTGACCTCAATCCTGCCAGTATCGCTGATAGCCGATATAAGTTTGATATGGGCGTAGGAGTAGGATTCACGTTTACTAATAATTACATTGGATTAGGCAGTAAAGAGCTGTTTAATGGTAATGCATTTTCAAAAGCAGCCACCGGTGATCACACGGTATCTACTTATTTACCGAATGGAGATTTTTCAGTAAATGAATATGATGCGAACGGCAAATTTGTAAAGAGTAAAATTTATTTACAAAAGAGTTCAAACAGTTCAAATAAAATGATCTACCAATCGGCAAGTTTAACCTTGCCTTCCTTTATGGTTTCCTTATCCAAAACTGCTGCTTTGGCATTTACTTGGAATATCAGGGAAATTATGAACCTTGATAATTTAACGCCAAACTTGGCTGAAATTGCCTACTACGGCAATGACCCTAAGAATAAAATTGACATTACCAACTATTGGAAAAAGCAATTAAATAATGATGGCTTGGCTTTAAATACCATGGCCTGGAATGAATTTGGTTTAGGATATGCGCAAGTGATCACCTCCAAAGGTGATAATTTCCTGAAAATAGGCGGCCGTGTTAAAATGGATTGGGGCTTAGGTTCTGCCTATTTATACGGCAATAATATGAACTATAGATGGGAAGATAAAACACATCTGGATTTATTGCAAGCACAGTTAGGCTACGGTCACTCCGGTGGATTGGACTATGGCGGAAAGACCGGCAAAGGTTTCAGTACTTCCAACCTGACGGATATGGTTACCCATCCGGGTTTTGTATTTGATTTGGGTGCTATTTATGAATATCGTCCGGGTGATAAGAGCCAATTTGTATATAATATGGATGGTGAAACAAATTTACCTAGAAGAGATTTAAATAAATACAAATTCAGAATTGGTGCTTCCTTGGTAGATGTAGGGGTAATTCCATATACCAAACAAGATCCATCCAATGACTTTACTGCAAACGTGACCAACTTAAATACTGCAGCAATTAAATTGGATCCAACCCTTACTCCGATTGCAGCGGTCGATAAATTATTAAAGGATTCATTTACGCTAAAGAATACTGCCAAAACTTATAATATGGTATTACCGGCAGCATTAAGCTTCCAATTTGATTACCATTTTTACAAAGGATTTTATGCCAACCTGACCACTTATACCCATCCAAGTTTTATTTATAAAAACCAAGAGCACTTATTGCATTCCTTGGATTATTATTCATTGACGCCAAGATGGGAAAGCAAATGGTTCGGAGTGTATTTACCGATATCAGTGATCCAAACCGGAGAATTTATGATGGGTACTACTTTGCGCCTGGGGGCACTCATTGTTGGAACCTCTGACATTACCCCATGGTTAGGCAAACAATATATACATGGAATAGATTTACATATAGGATTTAAAGTCCCGATTTTATGGGGTAAAGGACCTAGAGATAGAGACCATGACGGGGTTTCCGATCGTAAGGATAAATGCCCAACCGAACCGGGAACCTGGGAAAATCACGGATGCCCGCCTAATAAGAAAGTTGAGGTGAAAAAACCTGCACCTGTGGTGGCTGACCGCGATAAGGATGGAGTGCCTGATGCCTTAGATAGTTGTCCGGATGTACCAGGCTTAGCAAAACTTCATGGTTGTCCGGATAGTGATCATGATGGTATTGCTGATAAATGGGATAGATGTCCGCATGATAGTGGTTTAGCAATATTTAATGGATGCCCTGATAAGGATGCAGACGGCATTCCTGATATAGATGATAAATGTCCAACACTTCCTGGAACAAAAGAACATCATGGATGTCCGGATACTGATGGTGATGGTGTATTTGATGATGTAGATCTTTGCCCAACTGTTGCCGGTCCGATAGAAAATCATGGTTGTCCTTGGGGTGACCGCGACAAAGACGGGGTACCTGACAATATTGACCAATGCCCAGACCAAGCCGGTCCGGTGGAAAATCATGGTTGCCCTTGGGGTGATAAAGATGGGGACGGTGTTCCTGATAATATTGATCAATGTCCTGAAACGCCTGGTCCTGCCAGCAATCATGGTTGTCCTGTCATTGAAAAGAAAGTTCAACATGCGTTGGATTCAGCTGTAACCGGTTTACAATTTGAAAGCGGTAAGGATGTAATTAAATCAAGTTCATACCCAGGTTTGGATAAACTAATTGATGTTTTACAAAAGAATCCAAATTCGAAACTATTATTGGCAGGACATACCGATAATGTAGGTGATCACGCTAAAAATATGGAGTTAAGTAGATTGCGTGCTGAAGCCGTTAAGAAATACTTTACTGACAAAGGCATTGATGCAAGCCGGATAATTGTAACCTTCTTTGGCGATACCAAACCAATCGCTCCAAATACCACTGAAACCGGTAGAGCAATGAACCGCCGTGTTGCAATGAAACTAAAATTTAATTAATCAATAAGATGTTTAAAAAAGGCTGCATGTATTTACATGCAGCCTTTTTTTTGGGTTTAAAGTAAATATTATTTAATCCTAGAAAAGTATCCAGAAACATTTAAGAATTTGATAAGTAGTAAGTTAATAATAAATATTAGTATCAATACTGATATTATTATAATGAGGTAACCCAAATAAAGGGCAAAAAAAAGGCGGGTAAAAACCCGCCTGTGTGTTTTAGATTTGAAGGTTAAAAATCATCATCGCCGTCATGATCATCGGCGTCGTCCTCGAAGTCATCTCCGGCGTCGTCTTCGTCGAAATCATCGTCCCAATTATCATTATCTTCCTCAAAATCATTACCCCAGTCATCTTCTTCTTCTTTCTTTTTCCCAGGGGTGAATTCTTCTAGATCATCATCATCGAAGGCTTCATCATCAAAATCGAAATCATCATCGTTTTCCATATCCATTCCGTCTAGTTTATCAAGGTTTGCATCAATTGCTTTGTTACTAAGTTCATGTTCCGGGTATTTTTCAAATAACCGTTGAATTGTTGTTTCATCTATTGAAAATTCATCAACAGTTTGTAGACAACTTTCAATATACCCCGGGTCTGTTCCAAACACGGTTTCTAATGTTTTACCTTCATACTTACCAAAGGTAAAAAGGGTGTTCATTTCATAAGTTTGCATCTGCGTGGTACGTTTATTCCTTGGCAAATATAATTACTCTTTGGAAAAAACGTAAAAACTATGCATTCGCAAATTATTAATTAATGCTGCGAAGTTCAAAAAAATATTTGAATTTTTGTCATCTAGATTTATTCACTTGAAAAGTTATTTCCCAGAAATCTTTTCATCCTCTTCTGTTTCAATTGGGCGCGTATTTATTAAAAACATCCTCGAACTTTCTAATACTCTAATATTTTCATCAGGAACAGAACTATGTTTCGCAAATTTTACCAAATCTGCCAACTCCAATACTTCCTTTAAATCCTTCCTATTTTTCGGATCAATGGATTCCTTTTTTAGGGCCTTAATAATTTCTGAGCTGGTCATTTCAAAAGCATCCATGTTCCAAATTCGGGTGATGTAGCGCCTCAAAATGTCCGTAAGCGCTATATAAAATTCTTTTTCCTGGCCGGATTCCCATAATCTCTTTTTCTGCAAATTATCCAATGCTAAGATAGCTTCTTCAAACGGCGGTTTTAATGGTATTTTCAGTTCAGTTTTATCTTTATTCAGCCATCGCACCAAATATATAATGCCCAAAATAAGTGCTAATCCACCCAAAATCCATGCAAGTAATGGCCAAAATTCCTTAAAAGTATAGGGTACACTTAATGGACTTTTAATAGGCTTAGCAGGTAATGACGTATCTGCTTTCACCAAACTTATATAAATAGGTAATGAATCGGTATAGTAGTACCTTTTAGTAGTATCACCTTTATTAGCGACTATAAACTGTAAGGACGGAAAATAATAGGTCCCTGAATCATATGCCGAAACAAAATATTTTTGTTGATATTCCCATTCCTCTCCATTCTTTAAAGTATCCGTTGCAATGGTATCCAACATTTCCAGGCGGTGCGAAGACAATTCTGCCGGCGTGGAAAATACTAATTTATTTTTTGGGAAATGTGCCTTGATAGTAACGGTAATTTTATCACCTACCACACGTTTATTAGTATCTATGGCAACTTGTATTGGTTTGTTTTCTGCACGCAATGCAGAAGGCAGTATTACAACAAAGGCAATAAGTATGGGAAGTACTTTAGGAATACTTATAAAGTTTAAAATAATTTTAATAGCATTTTTATTAAGCCTCATTATTTGCCTCCACGTTTTCTAAAAAATACACGCAATGCTTTCATGTAGGATTCATCCACTCTTATTTCAATCATATCCACTCCGCTTTTTGAAAATGTATTTTTGAAATAATAATTTAATTGTTGCTGACGTGTTCTATAATCCAAACGTACTTTTTTGTCGCTTGTATCTACCCAAAATTCTTGATTACTTTCAGAATCTTTCATTTTAATTAATCCTACATTGGGCAATTCCTGCTCCATAGGATCATATATCCGGATCCCGATAATGTCATGTTTTTTATTCGCCATTTTTAAAGCGTCTTCATATCCTTCATCCAAATAATCCGAAAAAACAAAACAGGTACATCGCTTTTTAATGGCATTGGATAAATATCGTAAGGCCTCGGAAATATCAGTACCTGTACCCTTAGGTTTAAATGCAATGAGCTCGCGGATTATCCTCAATATATGACTTTTACCTTTCTTGGGCGGAATAAATTTTTCTATATGATCGCTGAAAAATATTACTCCTACTTTGTCATTATTCGTAATGGCAGAAAAAGATAATACCGCTGAAAGCTCAGTGATAAAATCACTTTTCATCATATTGATGGTACCAAAGGATTCGCTTCTGCTGACATCAATTAATAGTATTACCGTTAATTCTCTTTCCTCTTCAAATGTTTTAATAAATGGCTCATTGTAACGCGCAGTGACGTTCCAATCGATAGAACGTACATCATCTCCGAATTGATATGGACGAACCTCCGAAAAGCTCATCCCCTTCCCTTTGAAAGCGGAATGATACTCCCCTGAGAAAATATCATTGCTTAAACCCCGCGTCTTTATTTCAATTTTGCGGACTTTCTTTAACAATTCAGAAGTTTGCGTTTCCATTTTTTAAATTAACAACTTAATAGGAACCTAAGCACTAATTTTATGTGATGCTCAATGTTTAAATTATTTGCTTGGATAAAAATTAAGGTACTTCAACTTTATTTAAAATTTCTGCAATAATGGTATCTGCGCTAATATTTTCAGCTTCTGCCTCATAGCTTAAGCCTATACGATGGCGCATAATATCAAAACAAACTGCGCGCACATCTTCCGGAACTACATAGCCTCTTCTTTTTATAAATGCATATGCTTTAGAAGCAATTGCTAAACTAATACTTGCACGTGGTGAACCACCATAATTAATAAGCGGCGCTAACTTTTGCAAGCCATATTTATCCGGTTGACGTGAAGCAAAAACAATATCAATAATATATTGTTCTATTTTTTCATCCATATATACTTGACGTACCATTTCTCTGGCGCGGAGAATATCTTCCGGTCGAATGACCGGGTTCACCGTACTGAATGAATCATTTACGGATTTTTGCATAATGCTTCTTTCTTCTTCCTTGGTAGGATAAGTAATAAGCACCTTCATTAAAAATCGATCAAGTTGTGCTTCGGGCAATGGATAAGTACCTTCTTGTTCGAGTGGATTTTGTGTAGCTAATACCAAAAAAGGCTCTTCCAATTTAAAGGTGCTATCGCCAATGGTTACCTGACGTTCCTGCATGGCTTCCAACAGTGCACTTTGAACTTTGGCCGGTGCACGGTTTATTTCATCGGCCAGAATAAAATTTCCAAAAATTGGCCCTTTCCTAACAATAAACTGATTGGTAGGCATATTGTAAATCATGGTACCAATAATATCGGCCGGCAATAAATCCGGGGTAAACTGGATACGACTGAATTTTGCTTGAATTGCTGAGGACAAAGTTTTTATTGCCAAGGTTTTAGCAAGTCCTGGTACCCCTTCCAATAAAATATGGCCATTGGCCAATAAACCAACTAAAAGATTATTAACCATTTGTTTTTGGCCTATAATCGCCTTGCCTACTTCCATGGTGAGCAGGTCTATAAATGAACTTTCTTGTTGAATACGTTCATTTAATTCGCGGATATCGGTAACATTTGTGGTCATAAATTTTCTCTTAAAATTTTTTGCAAATTTAATACTCGAAAGAATACACGCTGCTGCTAAGATTGTGCCATTTTTTCTTAAAAAAACGCTTATCTCTAAAAATTTCACAATGATAGTAAATAAGCACCGATCATGCTCAAAAAATAAACAATTTTATTCGGTCCACCCTTTTACCATCAGTTACGAAAATATAATTGTAACAATTTAAATGTCAATAATATTATGTTTTCTTCTATTTATTTTTACACCTCAATAATTAACAAGCCTTTAGGTAAAATTCAATTCTTGGAAAATTAAAAATCACAACTCTTACATTTATCAACTCATACAGGTTTTATTAATTTATTCGTAAATTATTTATTTCGGCTATACATTTGCGATACCAATAAAGCATTATTAGAAAATTTTATGCTCAAAAAATCAAAATTTTTTATCCTCTTAGTTATAGTAGGATTAATAATTAGCTCATGTACCTCTAATGTTTATTTCCAAGGATTGCGTGCCGCTGATGTAACGATACCTTCGGAAATAAAAACGGTAGTGGTAGTCAATCGATTTAAACCTACCAAGGAAAATAGATGGAAGGCTGTAGTAGAAGGGATTTTTACCGGTGAAATGATAGGTGCTGATAGAGAAGGTGCAGAAAATGCCCTTCGCTCATTTGCTAATACCTTGGGACTAACCAACAGATATAAAGTGGTAATGGCAAATTATTCCTTGGAAGGAAATGGAATGGGATTTTTTCCCGAGCCGATCGCCTTTCAGGATATAGAAAAACTATGCAATGATTTTAATGCTGATGCCGTAGTAGCCATTGAAGCATTTGACTCAGATATTGGACTTGGTGCCAAACAGGAAGAGCGTAAATATACAGGCGATGATAAAAAGGAACATACCAAAATGGTTTGGGAGGCTCGAGAAGAAGTAAATCTAACCTTGGGTTGGCGAATGTATAGCAGAAAAAATGCTGCCATCATAGATGAATATAAAATGTATAGCCGAAAAGTTTTTAAGAGTGAAAGAAATACTGAACTTGATGCAAAATTATCTCTCACTAATCCTCGCAATGCCATAAGCACTACGGCTATGGAAGGAGGAGTAATTTATTCCGATAGAATAGCACCGGCTTGGATTACCTATTCACGTTCATATTATGGACACCAAATGGGATATCCGCAATTGAAGCAGGCCAAGAGAATGGTCATTGCCAACGATTGGGATAATGCAATTTTATTATGGAAATCATTACTATTGCGCGGCAATAGGAAATTAGCCGGCAGGGCGGCTTATAATATTGCAGTCGCCTATGAAATAAAAGGCGATTTGGGGGCAAGTTTGGCATGGGCTAAAAAGGCTTTTGAAGAGTATCATAATTCCATGGCAGGAAATTATATTTACCAATTAAATGATAGAATTGCCAATGACCAACGATTAAAGCAACAATACGGCAATTAAAAATCATCAACTTAAATAATTCTGAAAATTTAATATTAAAAAATATTTTATAATAATGTCAACTCCAAATTTTACCGATTTAAGAAGCGATACCGTAACACGTCCAACGCCGGGGATGCTCCAAGCCATGCAATCCGCATCCGTTGGAGATGATGTTTTTGAGGACGATCCCAGTGTAAAGTTATTGGAAGAAAAAATTGCTACGATGTTTGGTATGGAGTCCGCACTTTTTTGTGCTTCGGGTACCATGACCAATCAAATTGCCATAAAGGTACACACCAAACCCGGTGACGAGGTGATTTGTGATAAAATGGCACATATTTATGCTTTTGAAGGCGGTGGAATAGCCTTTAATTCCGGTGCTTCCGTAAGATTATTGGATGGCAATAGAGGAAGAATTAAAGCCGAACAAGTTTTAGAAAATATTAATCCTGATAATGTCCATTATCCGCGAACCAGAATGATTGGTATCGAAAATACCATGAACAAAGGAGGTGGCGCTTGTTATGATTTTAAAGATATACTCAGTATAAAAGAGGTATGTCGAACCCATGGTTTAGCCTATCATTTGGATGGGGCGCGAATATTTAATGCTTTGGTAGAAACCAAAGAAACACCCAAAGATTATGGACAAGCGTTTGATAGCATTTCAGTATGTCTTTCCAAAGGATTAGGCGCGCCGGTCGGCTCCTTGCTATTAGGTTCCAAAGATTTTATTTACCAAGCCAGACGTATTAGAAAAGTTTTAGGGGGAGGTTGGAGACAAGCGGGATATTTGGCTGCCGCCGGAATATATGCCTTGGATCACCATATTGAACGTTTGAAGGAAGACCACTTGAAGGCTAAAGCCATTTATGAGGCATTAAAAAGTGTTTCTTACGTGGAAGATTGTATGCCTCAGGAAACCAATATTATTATTTTTAAACTGAATGCTCGCATAAAAGTGCAGGATTTTTTAAACAAACTGGAAACAAATCATATTAAAGCATCGGCCACAGGTATAAATGCTATTCGCTTTGTAACACATTTGGATATTACGGATCAAATGATGGAGCATTTGCTCGATGTATTGAAGAAAATTTAATTTTCCTCTTCGTAATAAAGTTTATAAAATTTCCTGCCGTCATATTCTACACCGCGCTCCAATTTATCCTTGCTGCCGTGGATGTAAATGTGAAAATTTTTATCGAGCTTAATAATGCTCTTAAAAATTTTACTTTGATTTTTTACGGCCGTATCGGATATGGAAAAATCATCTTCAATAGCCACGCCGGCATCCTGACGATATTCTGATTTATATTGCTTAAAGGAATCTATCACGGCGCTATCATTAAAAACTTGCTTGGCAAATTTTCCTTCATCAAAATGATCATTTCTTTTAAAATAATCCATAGAGCGATTTAAATATTCTGCCTGATCTCCTTTCGTAACTTCAAATTCTTCCATCAATTTTCCACTAACAAAAGCCTTGGTCAATCCCATGTAATTTTTGGTATGATGAAAATCATCCGACAATGGCTCTAATTGTAAAAAATCATTGCGCCAAAAATTTGCCTCTCCTCCTCTGCCATTTTTATCAATAATCTGGGCCTTATAACCTTTATCCGATTCTATATTAAAAATTAAACAGCCCTTATCCAATTTTTCAATGTTAATACCCTCTTCTCCTTCAATAAAATATTCATCTGAATTTTTATGTAATTTTAAAAATGAATCCAATACTTCACATTTAAAAATACCGATGGCGTCAGTTGTTTCATGATCTACCTTTATTTCCGGAAAATACACTACAAATAATTCTCCGTCCTTAATATTTGGATGAAGTGAGCAATTATATAATTGGTTGGCAATCCTTATTGACTGAAGATGCACCGCCGAAGCAGATTCGAATATTTGACGGCACGCCTCATAAATTATATTTGAATCCAAACCCGTAAAGCAAAAATATTCCGGACTATGAAAAGAGGACAAAAAATATTTTATTAATAAATCGTGAACATCATCGCCAATTTCAATGGCCTTTTTGGACAAAAATAACTCTTGTTCATTGGTCTTATTGCCCACAAAATGTACGGACAATGAGGAAATTTGGGTATTGGAATAATCAATCATAGCTGAGCAAATTTACAATCCGGCTTTCAATTAGCGCAGGATGTTGATAAAATTCATTTGAAATTCAAGAAAAGGCTAAATATGTGATGTTTTCTAAAAAATATACATTTCCATCCATTTTAAGGATTTTATACCTGCTATATTTGCCAATTAAAAATTTAATTTCAGGGTCTATGTTTAAATGTCTTTCCGTATTACCCGAAAAGAAGATGATCGGTACATGTATTTATACATCATTAGCCAAAAATGAAACCTATGCATTGTGGCATCAATTTATGCCATTAGTCAAAGAAATACCTCATAAAATTGGCATAGAACTTTATTCCATTGAAATATATCCGCCCATTAAAAGTTTTGCAGAATTTACTCCACATACAGCATTTAAAAAATGGGCTTGTGTAGAGGTTAGTACTTTTGATGTTCTACCCAATCATTGCGAAACCTTAATTGTGCCTTCCGGTTTATATGCTGTTTTTGTACATTATGGTTTATTAAGCAAAGCAGGAGAAACCATCCAATACATTTTTACGGAATGGCTGCCTAGCTCTGATTATGAATTAGACTTGCGTCCGCATTTATCCATTATGGGAAGTGCTTATGCACCGGAAAGTGAACACTCCCAAGAAGAGTTATGGATTCCCATCCAAAAAAAATCCCCATAAAATAAAAATTGTTACCTTATGGGGAAGCTAATTATATCCCTAAAAATTATGCTCGAAATTAAATTTTTTCAAACTTAGCTTGAAAAAATCTTAAATACTTTGGCTCAAACACCATTTTAAGTCCGCGGATATTTTCCCTATTGGCATATACTTCCGCTAAGGATTCCGCCACTACATCCATATGCGCTTGCGTATATACACGACGCGGAATGGTTAATCGCACCAATTCCAATTCAGGGAAATTATGATCGCCAGTTTCGCTGTTTCTTCCTGCGGAAACTATACCGCGCTCCATTGAACGAACCCCTGAATCCAAATAAATTTCCGCAGCTAATGCTTGGGCAGGAAATGCCGTTTGTGGTACATGCGGCAAAAATCTTTTTGCATCAACAAAAATTCCATGTCCACCTATTGGCAATACTATAGGTACGCCCGCATCTTGCAACTTATGTCCAAGGTATTCCACTTGTCCGATACGTGCTCGGATATGATCATCACTGACTGATTCTACAATCCCGATAGCCATGGCTTCCATATCACGACCGGCCAAACCGCCATAAGTATGTAAGCCTTCATAAACCACTACCATATTGGATGCCTCTTCATACAATTCATCATCATTAAGTGCTAGAAATCCGCCTATATTTACTAGGGCATCCTTTTTAGCACTCATGGTAGCACCATCTGTCAAATTGCAAATCTCCAATACAATTTCTGCTACCGATTTATTTTCGTATCCTTTTTCACGCATTTTAATAAACCAAGCATTTTCCGCAACCCTGGTCATATCATGAATTACTTTTATACCATATTTTAAAGTAAATGCACGCAATTCTTTCAAATTTGCAATAGATATAGGTTGTCCACCGGCCATATTTACAGAGGTGGCAACAGATACATACGGTATTTTTGAAGCCCCGTACGTATCTACTAACTTTTGCAATTTATTCATGTCAATATTTCCTTTGAATGGAAATAAATTGAGTGAATCATGAGCTTCATCAATAATTACATCTTTAAAAATACCCCCGGCCAATTCTTGATGTAGCCTGGTGGTAGTAAAATACATATTCCCAGGGATAATATCTCCCGGCTTAATCATTATTTTAGAAACAATATTTTCCGCGCCTCTACCTTGGTGAGTTGGGACCACATGTTTATAACCGTAGTATTTTTGAATGACTGCTTCCAAATGATAAAAGTTCCTACTACCCGCATAGGCCTCATCGCCCATCATCATCCCGGCCCATTGTACATCACTCATTGCTGAAGTACCACTATCGGTTAGCAAATCAATATATACATCTTCTGATTTTAATAAAAAGGTATTGTAACCTGCTGCCTTTATTGCTTCTTCACGGTAGGCCGGATCCGTCATTCGTATCAGTTCCACCATTTTCATTTTATAGGGTTCTGCCCATGAACGATGCTTTTTAGAATTACTTTCCATAAAACGTTATATTTTAATATTTTACTAAATATAGGTATGCTCATCACAAAGGTAATTGGATGATTGCCAAACATTTCATGATTTTTATCAGCTATCTTAAAATATCACAAGCCGATATACTTAAAAAGTAATTAGGGAAATTTAATTAAAATTAAAATGAGTCAGTATCAGATAAACTTCTGATCGCCTTCCTTGATGTTTCCATAAAGGGAATAGCCTTGAACTAGGAGCTCCTTAATATTATTTTCAGTTTCGGCATCCCATTTGGTAATATGAAAACATGATTTACCTTTCAGTTTTTTACGCATGGCAACCGGCATCTCTAAAAACCGCGATGGATGCGAATAAATTGGAAAAAAATAAAAGCCGGTAAAATTTTTTTGAATGACGGTCGAAGCAAAATCTAATTGTGTTAGCGTTCTATTATTTAATTTAAAATTCACCTTCACCATTAATTCGTATTTAGTATCCGAATTTGATTTTTCATAAAGTCTATCAGCATAGGAAGCTAATAATCTTTTCAGCTGTTCAAAAATAAATTTACGCTGATCTTCCATGTTAATTTATTTGAATGGATTTTTCTAAAAAATAAAATAGTGAAAATGATATTCCGGCACCCAAGGCAAAGCCACTCAAAACTTCATTTTTGCTATGCGCCCTTGAAAGGACTCTTTGAAAAAGCACAAGGATCCCAAAAAATAAAATGATGAAGTTGGCAATAATAGTTCTCCAAGAATGACTGATGCAAGCAAAGTAAAGAAAATAAAGAATCACAGGAAAGATAGCGCCTATTCCTGTGCCGTGCATGCTAATTTTATACCATTTATTAATAATCCAGATCAAGGACAAACCAATAATAAAAATAACGAGTACCCCAATAATGAAAATATTAGTAAAATTAGTTTTGAAATAACTCAATACAAAATAACAAGCTATATAAGATACAATTGTAAAACCTATAGGTAAGGAGCGCTTTTTCCGGTCGCTCATTTGAATGTCCTCGCGCAAAAAATAAGTTGTAGCACCGGGTAATAATACAGTAAAGAAAAACACACAAAATAAAATAGTAAGTACATCGCCTAAGGGTGAAAAACCGGCTGCCAACGAAAGGTATATGGTAAAATACATGACCATAAAAAGTGGATGAAAAACAATGGCCAAAATTTTCCCAAAAGCTTCAAAGGATTTCATTAGTTTGCTTATTTAGTTTGTAAACTTCATTGGGAAATAATACACTTAACAATTCTTTTACTGCAAAAATATATTTGTCAAGGCATATTAACCGGACCCAAAATGCTAACTATATTTCTTTACGTAAGCGCGCTACCTGAATGCCTAATTGTTCACGATATTTTGCAACCGTTCTTCGGGCAATATTGTATCCTTTTTCATTAAGCATATCGGTTAGTTTTTCATCCGTCAATGGACGCTTCTTACTTTCTCCATCTATCATTTCCTGGAGTATGGCTTTAACCTCACGATTAGAAACTTCTTCTCCACTTTCAGTTTGAATGCCTTCCGAGAAAAATTCTTTCAAAGAAAAAATCCCGAAATCAGTTTGTACATATTTGCTATTCGCCACCCTAGAAACGGTAGAAATATCCATGCCGATTTTATCGGCAATATCCTTCAAAATCATAGGTTGCAATTTTTCAATATCCCCGGACAGGAAAAATTCTCTTTGAAATTCCACAATGGTTTTCATGGTTTGCAACAAAGTATTTTGACGTTGTTTAATAGCATCAATAAACCATTTTGCACCATCCAATTTTTGTTTTATAAATTGAACCTGCTTTTTTAATGCTGAATTCTTACCGTCCTCTTTATAATCTTTGAGGGTATCCAGATAATTTTTACTGATTCTGAGCTCCGGCGCATTTCTGCTGTTTAAAGTTACTGATATTTCTCCATCCTGTGAGGTGACAATAAAATCCGGAACAATGTATTGTGTTTTTATGTTGACTTGAGATTCGCCCGGCTTAGGGTCCAAATGCGTAATTAAATCCAGAACGTCCTTCAGTTGGTCCCGATCAATTTTTAAAGCCTTTATTAATTTATCATAATGCTTTTTAGCCAAATCTTCCATGTATTGTTGCACAATACGAATGGCTAATTTTACATTTTCATCTTTTTTATTCTTACCATTAAGTTGAAGCACAAGACATTCTTCCAAATTACGGGCCCCAATTCCAGGAGGATCGAAGGTTTGAATAATATGCAATACTTTTTCCAACTCTTTTTCATCGGTTTGCAACTGGTTCAAAAAGGCCAAATCATAGGCAATATTTTTCAAAGGCCTGCGCAAGTATCCGTCTTCCTCAATCATGCCAATTAAATGCCTGCCTAATTCCTTTTCACGGTCGCTCATATATTGGGCATCCAGTTGCTCTTGCAAGCTATCATAAAGGGTATTGCCCTGTGCAAAAGGTAATTCCTTATATTCATTATTCGGGTCGGAATCTTGATAGGATGAATATTCATCATTGCTATCATCATCACTTCCTAAATATTCATTGAGGTCATCCTCAAAGCTATCATTTTCATACGATTCCTCCTCTTCAGAGTTAAAATCCTCATTTTCATTGCTTCCTTCAAAGTTTTCTTCAAAGTTTTCCACGGCTTCGGCGTTGGCTCCTTCCTGAGCTTCGGTTTCGATGGCCGGATTTTCAGTCAATTCTTCCTCCACTCTTTTCTCAAACTCAGTGGTATTCAACTGAAGCAGTTGCACGAACTGGATCTGCTGCGGGGACAGCTTTTGAAGCAGTTTCTGGTTCAGTCCTTGTTTTAGCATTTTCTATCTATTTTTGCAGTATTAATTATAATGCCGCTATTATCACTTATCCTACAAATTTAAACGATAATCCGGCAATTAGCCAAGAAAATAGAAAACGAAATGATACCAGTAACCAAGGATTTTATCCGCATTCAGGAGCTTTCACAATATGAAGGTAAGGAAGTTACGCTTCAAGGTTGGGTTCAAAACCGCCGTGATAGCAAAGGAATAGTTTTTCTCATCCTGCGTGATGGGAGCGGATTTTTGCAATGCGTTGCCTTGCAAGAAAAGATTGGCGATACCGCCTTTGAAGAAGCTAAAAGACTAAGTTTGGAAAGTTCCATACGCTTGAAAGGCCTTGTAAAAAAGGACGAAAAGCAAATTGGTGGCTTTGAATTAGAAGTGAATTCGCTTGAAATATTTGAAAATGCCGAAGAATATCCTATCGGGAAAAAAGAACATGGCGTAGATTTCCTGATGGACCATCGTCACCTTTGGTTGAGATCCAAAAGACAATGGGCGATTATGCGTATTCGTAATACCGTTATTTTTGCCATTCATGAATTTTTTCAACAAAATGGATTTGTTGAAATGGATGCACCGATTTTTACCGGAAATGCCTGTGAGGGTACCAGTACCTTATTTGAAACGGATTTTTTTGAAGAACCTGCTTATTTAAGTCAGAGCGGACAGCTTTATGGAGAAGCTATGGCCATGGCCATGGGTAAAATTTACACCTTCGGACCTACCTTCCGTGCAGAAAAATCCAAAACACGTCGTCACCTTTCTGAATTTTGGATGATTGAGCCGGAAATGGCTTTCTACGATCTGGATATGACCATGGATGTGATTGAAGAATTTATAAGATTTGTAGTTCAGCGAGTATTGGATAAAAATAAATTCGAATTGGAAGTATTGGAAAGAGACGTCACTAAATTGGAAGTGGTGACCCAAAAATTTCCTCGCATTTCCTACCATGATGCGGTAGCCATGATAAAAGGCGAAAAAGATGTGAATGGAAAAAATTCTATCCTTACCCTGCAAGATGATTTAATACAAACCCAAGAAAGAATACTTGCCATAGGCAAGGAGATTGAAGAAAGGGAGCTTGCCATTAAAACGCCGGGCATGAAGAAAGGACAAATTACTTTTAATGAAGAAAAAATTCGTCAATTAAAAGTAGAAGTAAAAGACTTGGAAGAAGCAGAACGTAATATTCCGCAATGGATTGCATCGGCACAAAATTTTGTGTACGGCAATGATTTCGGAGGCTCTGATGAAACGGTACTTACACGTCTATTCGAAACACCGATCATGGTATATAACTGGCCAAAAGCCATCAAGGCATTTTATATGAAGGAAGCTGATGATGCCCCCGGTTTTGTTCGTGGCGTGGATGTATTGGCACCGGAAGGATACGGAGAAATTGTAGGCGGCGGTCAGCGTGAAACAGATATTCAAATACTTATTGATGCCATTCATCATCATGAATTGCCGATGGAAGCATTTGAATGGTATTTGGATTTACGCCGTTTCGGTTCCGTTCCTCATAGCGGATTCGGTTTAGGCCTGGAACGTATTATTTGTTGGGTATGTAAACTGCCGCATGTTCGTGAGGCGATTCCATTCCCTCGTATGATGGGTAGATTATTACCATAAATTTTTAAATAACAACATAATTAAAGAGGAAGTTAACAAATGTTAACTTCCTCTTTTAGTTTTATAATTCCAACAATTTAATTAATCTTTGCAGCGTATGGAATCAACATCGGATCATCGAAGCGGCAAAAAGAAATTAAGTTTACTTGATTCGGCCATGCTTATTATGGGCTCCATGATAGGTTCGGGAATATTTATTACTTCCGCGCAAATTGCACGCGATGTAAAAACACCCGGCATGCTCTTACTTTCATGGGCGGTAGCAGGAATCATTACGATCTTAGGTGCCCTAAGCTATGGGGAATTGGCTGCTGCCATGCCCAAGGCAGGCGGACAATATATATATTTAAAAGAGGCTTATAATAAGCTCATCGCTTTCCTATACGGTTGGACATTATTTACCGTTATTCAAACCGGAACCATTGCTGCCGTAGCGGTTGGCTTTGCAAAATTTACAGGGATTTTTATTCCTGAAATATCAGCGGAACATATTTTATTAACTATTGGAATATTAAAAATTTCTACTCAACAAGTTTTAGCTATCTCTGTTATTATTTTATTAACTCTTACAAATTTTCGCTCCTTGAAAACCGGGGCAATCATTCAAAATTTTTTTACCGCAATTAAAATCATTTCCTTGCTCGGAATGATTGCTATCGGATTTTATTTCGGCTGTACCGGCAAAGGAAGTTTCAGTCATTTTTCTCCGGCCTTTCCTGAGGTCATCAGCATGGGAACTTTAGGAATATTTGGTGCTGCATTAGTGGGTTCATTATTTTCCGCGGATGCATGGAATAATATTACCTTCACAGCGGGTGAAGTAAATCAACCGCAAAGAAATTTACCATTATCATTAATCCTTGGGACGGGTACCGTATTAAGTATATATTTCTTGGCAAATGTCATGTACTTATATATACTCCCTATAGCCCAAATACAACATGCCCCGCAGGATAGAGTAGCTACTTTAATTTTAGAAACTTTACTGGGAAAATCAGGGGCTTTTTTAATGGCCGCTATGATTATCATTTCAACTTTTGGCTGCCTGAACGGAATAATATTAAGTGGTGCACGGGTATATTATGCCATGGCTAAAGATAAATTATTTTTCCCGGCGGCCGGAAAATTAAATAAGAAAGAAGTACCTGCCAATGCTTTGGTGATGCAAGCCGTTTGGGCGAGCGGACTAACCCTGACGGGCTCCTATGGGAACTTACTGGATTACGTAATGTTTGCCGTTATTTTATTTTATATCCTTACAGTCATCGGGATTTTTATTCTAAGAATAAAACGACCGGAAATGGAGCGACCTTACAAGGCTTTGGGATATCCTTTTTTACCGGGCTTATATATTGCTTTTGCCGGATTTTTTTGTGTCAGTTTATTGGCTTATAAACCGGAATATTCTTATCCGGGATTAGGAATAGTATTATTAGGAATTCCGGTTTATTTTTTAAGTAATAAGCTTTTAATGAAAGCAAAATAAATTGGGGAAATAAACATTAATCTATTTGCTCCACTCGTATTCCTACATCCATAATCCCTTGGATAATATCCTCGCGCATGGCATGACTGAGAATAAAATTATATTGACCTTTTTTTGGAATAAAATAATTGTTCAATACTAAAAACGGCGGAATATCATAAATATTTCCCAAGCGTGTCCCTAACCATTTTCCATCTTGTTCCGCAAGGGTTAAGGCAAAACGTTGTTTGTCCTCTTGATTGCCCGGCTTTTTGATGAGCAATTCTACCCATAAATTACTGAACTTATAATCTTCCGTATGTCTTAAATTTATATAAATATTATAATGCTTCCCATCCTCTTTTATATCCAAAGGGAAGGATTTTTCTTGGCCATATTTCCAATCCCAATTCGGAATATTTTGATACTTTTCGTAAACATGCCCACGGGTACATGCGTCTAAAAGTATTATCGAAAGCATTAATAATAAATATATTTTCTTCATACTTATACTGCAGGAGAATCATTATTCGAGCCGGGATTTGAATTATTATTATTATTATTTCTATTCTGCTTATTTCGATGATCCTTGCGGAAATTTTTATTTTTATTATTTCCCTGCGTATTTGGCCCCGCTGCAGGATTATTTCCTGTAGGATTATTATTCTCTTTATTATTTTGCGGCCCTTTATGCTGCGGATTGTTTTGCGGCCTATTGGGTTGCGGTCCTCTTGGTTCATTCGGACGCCTTGGTTCATTAGGCTGCTGCGGATTTACCGGGCCTTGCGGATTTGGATTTGTATTCGCGGCTCCCGCTTGTGCAGGTCCGTTGCGCGGGAAATTGCGTTGATTGGGTTTGTTTTTGTTCTTCTTATTTCTGTGCTTACGCTCAAAACGATCTAAACGCTCCTCACCAACTACATCCTTGAAGCCCATTTCAACTTCAGGAAGTTCATCCTCCGCTTGGAATTCATCCAAATCAGTTGGCTCCACGCCGCTCTTATTCATTTCCACCAATTCGAATAATTTTTCCAATTCCAATGGATAAAATTTAGAACCCGGTTCATTGTATCTTAACCATACTATTCTTTTCAGAATATCCATCTTTTCAATACGAGCAATACCTCTGCTGGTTTTCACGGTCAAATTCTCATCAGGGAATTCTTCCATAGCTTCCATATAGGTATCCAATTCATAATTCAGACAGCATTTTAGTCGTCCGCATTGCCCGGATAGCTTTAACGGATTTAAAAATAAATTTTGATAACGAGCCGCTACCGTTGGTACGGAGTTAAAATCAGTTAACCAGGTAGAACAACATAGTTCTCTACCGCAACTGCCTATGCCACCTAATCGGCCGGCCTCCTGGCGCAAACCAATTTGACGCATTTCCACTTTGCACTTAAACTCGCGTGCATAAGTTTTTATCAATTCACGAAAATCTACCCTGCCTTCCGCGGTATAAAAGAAAGTTGCCTTCGTTTTATCGCCTTGGTATTCTACATCACTTATTTTCATGATCAGGCCTAATTCAAGGGCAAATTTCCTTGAATTCATCATGGTTTCATACTCCGCCGCTTTGGCTTCCTCGTATTTTTTTACATCACTTTCCGTAGCTACACGGATAATGCGCTTCATCATTGGCGAATCTTCTTCAATACGATATTTGCGCATTTGTGCCTTTACCAATTCATGACTGGTTAAGGATACAAAGCCTACATCATAGCCGCCGGTACTGCTTTCTACCACGGCCATATCACCAATTTCCAAGGGAATATTGGCTGTATTTTTAAAATATTCTTTACGAGTACCCTTAAATTTTACTTCTACCACAGGATGACGCGTAACGCCATTGGTAAAATATATATTTGAAAGCCAGTCATGCACATCTAGGATAGTACCGCAACCACGACCGGATTTGCACCAGCCATTATTTCGACATCCTCCCGGCAAAGAACCTGTTCCACAACTTCCACAACCCATATCTTGAATTATATCTTTAATTATTAAATCTTCCCTTTATTCTTTTTCGATGCATTGAAAATCAACGAATAAGAATTACTAATAATTACACTTTGGGAAGTTAAAAGTGTAAAGAGAACCATTAAGCAAAAATATTTTCGCGCTTTAATAGTTCATGAATGAGCAAAGATAGGTTAAAAAAAAGAATTTTGGGATGTGCGTTTCTTTCAATGTAATAATGTGATTCATTGAAATGTTTTACCAAATCATAAATATTACCTTCATGGATAAAGGTCGGAAATTTCTGCATAAAATCCGCATCATTAATCAATGCTCTATTTAATACCGGTAAATGCTTATTTTTTAATAGGCATTCTCTCAATAAACCTATACTGTAGGCCAAGAAGCCTTTTTGGTTTTCGCGACCCGTGGCAGCCATGGCATCTATCCATTTTAATAAGGCCGGCATATTTAATACAAAACACATCCGCATCCAATCAATAAACTCTTTGGAATAATCATTTTCGGTGGACTGCACTAATTTTTGTGCCTCATTATAATTCCCATCTGCTAACATTGCAATTCGCTGAGCTTCATCAGTTTTTAAACCATATACCTGCATGATCTTTTCGGTTATTTCTTCCTCCTTCAATCGAGGCACACGGATAACTTGGGTACGGGATAAAATAGTGGGTAAAATGAGTTCCTCATTTTCAGCCACCAAAATATATAAGGTGTTTTCAGGAGGCTCTTCCAAGGATTTTAAAAGTATATTGCCTTGGGTGCCCAAGTATTCCGGAAGCCACATAATTAAAATTTTAAAGCCCTCATACATAGGCTTTAATGTTAATCTCCGGAGGATGCTTCTACACTCCGTAGCACTTATATTTCCTTGCTTATTTTCTGCATCCAAACAATCCATCCAATCTGCATAATTTTGATACGGATTGAGCTGCAATGCCTCTTTCCATTCTTTGAAATAGGCAGTACTTTCAGTAGCACTATTGCTTTTTTGAGGAATAAAAGGATAACTAAAATGCATATCAGGATGCGTGAATGTCTGCATTTTATGACAAGATGGGCAGTTTCCGCAACTATCATGATCCAGTTTATTGGTACAATTTAAATATTGCGCATAAGCCATAGCTAAAGGCAAAGCGCCGGTACCATTCATCCCTAAAAATAGTTGTGCATGGGCCACCCTTCCTTCTTGGATGCTTTGGATAAGTTTTTCCTTTATTCTGGATTGACCGATGACGTCTGCAAATAACATATTGCAAAGATAGGAAATGTTAAAATAGCAAAAATTAAGAAACTAAAAACAGCCTTCCTTTTATTTAAGTTAAGGCAAGTCAAAATATTATCAATAATTCCGGAATTTTTTAGGGAATCAGTCTCAAGCATTATTGTCCAAGTATTTAAAGCATCATCTTATCAATTTTGTATTACCTTTGCGCAAATTTTCAAACAAACTAAAGAATGGCGTTAACTCAAACCAATGGGACACCGCATCCGGTGGAAGAAGTAGAAAATCCCTTTGAATCTATGCTCAGTCGCTTCCAGGAAGCAGCTAAGATTCTCGATATTGACGAAGACACTCATAAAATTTTGGTTTCTCCTGCCAAAGAAGTAAAAGTAAACCTGACCGTAAAAATGGATAACGGCAGGGTACAAGTATTTGAAGGTTGGAGGGTAATACATTCGGTATATTTAGGTCCTTCCAAAGGCGGTATTCGTTATGCTCCAAATGTACATCTTGAAGAAGTAAAAGCACTTGCAGCATGGATGAGTTTTAAATGTGCAGTGGTAAATGTTCCTTTTGGCGGTGCCAAAGGCGGCATTAAATGCAATCCGCGCGAAATGAGTAAAGGCGAATTGGAACGCTTAACCCGTGCATATACTTTTGCCTTAGCAGATATAATTGGGCCTGACCGTGATATTCCTGCGCCGGACGTAGGAACGGATCCTCAAATTATGGCATGGATTTATGATGCCTATAGCCGCAGAATGGGCTTTTCATCCCCGGCCATCGTTACCGGCAAACCCTTGGTATTAGGAGGCTCTCTTGGGCGTGTGGAAGCCACCGGACGCGGCGTAATGGTTTCCGCATTAGCAGCAATGGGAAAATTAGGCATGAACCCTAAGGAATCTTCCGCAGCTGTTCAAGGTTTTGGAAATGTAGGTTCTATTTCCGCCCAGCTGATTGCTGAAAAAGGCGTAAAAGTAAAAGCCATTTCCGATGTAAGCGGTGCGTATTGGAATGATAACGGAATAAATATTCCGGAGGCGATGGATTATTATAAAAGTAATAATTTGAGCTTGGATGGCTATAAAGGTGCCGAAAAAATAGGCAATGAAGAATTATTGACAGCCAAAGTTGATTTATTAGTGCCGGCAGCCATAGAGGACCAAATTACTCGCCATAATGCAGATAAAATTCAGGCGCGCTTAATTGTAGAAGGGGCCAACGGACCTACCTCTGCAGGGGCGGATACTATTTTGAACTCTAAAGGCATCATGGTAGTACCGGATATCCTTGCCAATGCAGGCGGAGTAACGGTATCCTATTTTGAGTGGGTACAAAATAGAATGGGGCATTTCTGGAGCTTGGATGATGTGTACAAAAAGGAAGACCAAGTAATGCATGATTCCTTTGAGAAAGTATATCAAACTTCGCAGAAGTACAATTGCAGCTTGCGTATTGCAGCCTATATTGTAGCCATTGATAAAATTGCTTCCACCATGAAATTAAGAGGGGTGTTTTAAACCTTAATAATAATTAATAAAAAGGGTGACTAAATTTATAGTCACCCTTTTTTTATGTGGGAAATGGTGGATAATGAAATGAAGTTGATTGCATAATTTAACTTTCACAATCTATTATTATTCTTTTATCTTAATTATCTTATACCTGGCAGTATTTCCTTCTGTATCTTTAATTAATAACAAATAGGTGGCCGGTATCAAAGTATGTGTATCTATCATTAATTGGCTTCCACTTACTCCTTTATTGGCATACATAAGTTTACCTAATAAATCATAAACTTCTATATGGTAAGTTTTATTTTGCTCAGGTAATTCAAGTATAAGTTGATTAATAAATGGATTAGGAATAATTTTAAACTTTCCGTCTACTGATTGTTCCTCTACACCCGTTACTCCTTTCTTGCCAAGTGCAATACTAATGGTTACATCTGCTTTACCAACACATCCTGTAGCTAAAATTGTTTCTGTAAGATGATAGATCGTCAAAACTGTAGGTGAAACGACAGGATTACTAAGATTAGAAGTAAATCCTATTGGATCACTGGACCAACTGTATACATGACCACTTATTGCTGAAGTCCCCAGTGAAACCATTGTTGGTGGAGTAATTGTTGCATCAACTCCGGCATAAGGAATTGGTAATGGATTTACAGTAACAGTTAAATAATTCATTTTACTACAACCTGTGGCATCAATGGTCTCATTTAAGACATAATTGGTAGTAGAAGTTGGACTTACACTGGGGTTGCTCTCAGTGATAGATGAAATATAACTGGAAGGTGTAAGTGCCCAACTATAGGAATGCCCGGCAATTGGAGTTGTTCCAATATTTATTTGATCCCCAGAACAAATTATTCTATCCGGACCGGTAATCGCTAAAGGATTTTCATTAACTGTAACTGTAACATTATTTGAATTTTGGCATCCGGTAGATACATTTTTTTCCGTTAGTGTATACTGAGTAGTAATAAGTGGACTTACTAATGGGTTATTGTAACTACTTGAAAAACCGGCCGGACTACTGGTCCAAATATAGGTATTTCCGCTAACCACACTAGCATTGCCGATAAAAGCAGAAGAACCTCCACAAATACCAACATCACTACCGGCATTGGCATCCGGCAATGGATTGACTGTAATAATAACATCAGAACTATCGCTACAGCCTGTAGCATCTATAATTTCCTTCAAAGAATAAATAGTAGTAATTACAGGAGAAACCGTCGGGTTTGAATTAGTAGAGGTGAATCCATTTGGAGTACTCTGCCAAGAATAACTATGACCACCTTTAGGGGAAGATCCAATGCCTATCGCTGACCCAATACAAAGACTAGCATTTCCACCGACATCTGGAGTTGGTAAAGGATTAACGGTTATGGTGATTGAATCTATTTTACTAAAATTAGTAGACGTAACTGTTTCCTCTAAAATAAATATAGTTGTAATATTTGGTCTTACAATTGGATTACTAATATTAGATGTAAATCCTGAAGGGATACTTCTCCAGTTATAACTATGTCCGTTAATTGGAAAAGTGCCAATTTGAACATTCGTATTTGCACAAATACTAGTATCTCTACCGGCATCTATATTTGCTATCATATCCTTAATAGGTGGTGTGTAGGAACAATTATATATACTATCCGCCTGTTTAATTGTATAAAAACCTCGTTTTATGTCCCAATATTTGCTGTTTACACATTTGAGATAATTCACATAATTCATATCACTAGGATGGGCCCAAGTGGCGATCGTATTAAAGGAATCTATTCCGCTTGTCATCGAATCAGGATATATAGCACAGAGTGTGGCAGCTTGATCTATCGAAAACAAGAGCTTCAAATGATAGCTGTTTGTATCTGAAGGAAGTCTTGATAACAGATTTTTTTGAGTGTTCAGAACTTTTATAGATGCAGAATCTAAACTATCTTTTCCGGTTTTGATTAATTTTTTTGTCAGACCATTACTAAAAGCTTGCATCATGGCCTGGTATCCTAATGATAGAACTATAGTATCATGACCGTTTAAATCTGTTGAAGCAAAAGGATATTGAAGCAATTGAGAAAGCAGGTTAATCTGACCTCTAATATCGGTTATGGAATCATCTAATTTATGAAGAGACAAAACCAATGCACTATCGAGTGTTAAGCTCGCAAAGCAACCACTACTAAATATAGGATTTTTACCTCCGATCTCGGGTTGTTCTTGACGTATCATGTATTGTGGGCCCCAAGGGTCATTGTACCCCGTAGTGGTGCAAGTACGAACACTAGGATCCTCCGGTGTGATGTTTAGATTAACTTGTGAATAAACTGAATATGGTGTTCCAATGTACACATAATTGGATTTAGTTAAATTATTATATGTTCCAAATTTATCAACGATATCCCATTTATTGTAAGTTGCGTCAATAGATGGTAAAGAAAAAGATGATGAACCTAGTGCAATTGGCCCATAAAAGCCTGCATCAATATTGCCAAATATTTGCATTCCAATTGATTCAAATTTATTTCCGCCGTTATCAATAAATAATCCCTGTGCATTCGTCAAATTTATGTCATTTTGCACAGCCGTAAAATCTGTTATTCCAACATGGCTAAAATTAGCATTTATCCCACTATATAGACTAGAATAATTTAGCTCTATTCCAACATTATTCACATAATTAAAATTATTACATTTACTAACAAGTGGCGCAGTTATCATGTTCACTCCATTTCTTCCATATTCAATAGTGCAAAATCCCATTTTCAAATATGCTCCGGAAAGACCAGAGCTATAAAATATTCCATAATCGCTAAATGGTGTAATTGAACCATTAGTTCCGGTTGTTCCTGCTATAATTGTTCTATCAATTTCACTGAAACCAGTCATATTTTCTGCCTTTAGCCCTGATGTGTATACGGTCATGCTTGAGTTATTCATAAACAAAGATGTTCCATCAATTACGACGCCTTGATCACAGTTGAACGCATTAAAATGGTCCAGAGATAAACTATTGCCCAAATAATGCGCAGCATCATTAATTCCCGTTATTGCATTTTCAACCTGAAAATAAGAAATTGTAATCCCATTTTGACCATACAAATGGAGTCCACTATGCCATGTAGAGCTATTGCCGGTAGTATTCATTTCGCAATGATTAATATTAATACCATTAAATGCACAAAACATTGGAGAATTGTTATTTGTATTATCCATGTATATTGTAATATCACGTAAATCGAAAGTTACATCTCCTCCACTCGTTTTATCAGGAACAAGTCCGAGTGAACCGCCTATCGTTAGTTTAGGAGGAAGGGACATTGGAGGCCAAGTGGAAGAATATGTAGAACCGCCGTCCAGTGTTATTCTCGCATTAGTTCCGGGTATAAGGGCAGTGCTGGTGGATCCGAAAATGCTTAATGAACCAAAATTGGCGGCTCCTATTAAAAATTCCGCATCATCCAAAAGTTTCATTTGGCCGCCATCCTTGATTTGGATTGTGCCGTTTATTGAAAATGCAACATTTTTATGGACAATAAAAATGCCTCCGTTTTCAATAACAAGGCCTGCTGCACCTGAAATGTTAAGCGCACTATTTTCATGTAATTCTAATATACAACCACTTCCCACATGCAATGAACTACCATAATTAATGTTCAAGGCTCCATTTGTACTTGGATTAAGTTCGTTTCCTATATGTATATAGCTACCATTGTATAAATTAACAGTAGCATATGAAAAAGCAGAGGGATCACCTACATCGATAAAACCATCATCAATTACATTTACGACAGCATTACAAATATCAGAGTGTTGCGTGGAAGCAATTAAAGGTCTATCATTGCTGCCTAGCGAAACTAATCCTACCGGTTCATTTTCATTAAAAGCAAGGTGGGCTCCACCTTGTATTGTCAGATCATCTGAAATTGAAGTTAGTTTAATGCCTGATGTTGTCTGTCCTGCAATATTGAAGCTACCGAATGAAGTTGTATTATCCAATATCCTACTTCCTACTAGAAAAACATCCAAGGTATTAGATACATTTAGAAAACTAACATACTCTGTGAAATTAGTTACGAATGAAATTGCATCTTTTGCAAATGAGGTTCGTCCAATACTTTTATTTTGAATATCAAAAACTACATCATTCCCATTGAACACTGTGGCTATATCATTATGGGTACTGCAATCCGCCTCTTTCATTAATGCAAAATAAAAATCTTCTACATTTCTTAGCGGAGTTCCATCCGCTCTCTTGTTAGCGATGACATCACAGATCGTCTCAAAGGAAAGCTCGCAATTATCAGCGCCTCCGGCAGCATACGTTTCGTAATAAGAAGGCGCATCCCCCAGGGTCATATTGATGGGACCGTAGTTATTAGGCCCGTCCAATAGATCGAAAATGGCACAGGCGATATTAAATTCCGAAAGCAAGCCGTTATTTATATCATGATACCCTACACCTCCCAAAGGGGTTTTTCTTTGTTCCAAATCATTAGGTTTGCCTCTGAAACGTTCTTCATCAAATGCCCTTTCATGATCTTTATAAAAATTATATCCATCCACCATGGCAAAAAAGCCATCCGCCCAGCCCTCATTCCAGGCAATAAAGGAATTGCATTCTACTTCAAAAGAATGATCGGCAAGAGTTCCTCCAAAAATGGAATTCCAGTCCTTATTTTGCAAAAGCCACATGGCAAAATGACCAAATTCATGGTACACCACATTCTCCGAACGGACATCTCCATCCGTCAGCATAATGGCTGTATGCCCAGCCCCTCCCGTATTTAACCCGGAAAGGGGATTCAGCCAGCAAAAGGTGGGTATAGAAACATCCGATAATGATATTTCCAAGGGCTCTGAAAAAGTCCTGCCGGATTTGGCATTCAGGAAATCGTAGGCATTGGCAGCAAGATAAACGCCTTTGATCATTTCATCTTCCACATACAGGTCCTTGTCGGTGATGTCCTGATGGGAACCTGAATGGGTAACGTTAAAGTAAGAAGTCCGTTTTTGCCCGGGGGTTTTATTATTGACCACCCAATTAAAAATGGTAGAGCCCGGAGCCACTTCAAGGTAATTTCCATAAATATTATGCTGGGAATTTTGAGCAGCAACAACTACGTAGAAATCATAGTCGTTGTAATATCTGTGGATATTGCATGATAAGGAATAGCTCCCATCAGGATTGGTAGTGGCATCCCCTACCTGTTCATCAGGGGCAATTATATGATGAAGCATGAGATAGACCTTGAGTCCTCCCATCGGTAGCTGCTCATAGATATAGGCATTGCCGGCTTTATCATTGTTAAAGTTTCCATACAAATGGCCGGAAACGGTGATATTTTAGGTAGCTGTGAAAGATATCTTGTTCATTCCACCGGAACCTTCCATATCCACCTTCGCACTGATGGTATCCGGAGAAATTGGCATCATCTGGATGGCATAGGCCATGCCCGGAAGGTATACATTCTGGAAATGCTTTTGCCATTCTTCGCGGATCTGGAATGTGTCCAGGATATTGCTTATTGGAATGGAGGCTTTGGGAATATAGCTACGGGTAGGTACAGGTATTTCCTTTGCCAGCCATATCCTTTTACGGTTATTATATTCGGTGGTACTCATCACCTCTACTGAATTATAAGGGGTAAAATAAATATATACCGAATTGGTAGCTGAATCAGTTATAGAAGCATCAAATGCCCTTCTGAACTTGATTCCCAAATGGAGTATTTCAGGATAAAAGGGAAGCCCGGTATCGGGATAAGCGCAATGGAAAGTCAGCATTAAACTATCTGAAGGATAATACAGGGTGGAGGTATCCATAACTGCTGTATCCATCATGCTCCAACCTGAGGGTAGGTGTACCAATAGGGGCGAAACCTGATGAACAGTATCCAGAAATTTAATCTTTACACTAATGCTAAAGCTATCCGTAATAGTATCCCCCTCGTATGGAAGTACTTTCAAAGTAACCAGAGAATGGCGGCTTTTTGCGAGTAAAGATGGATGGGTTCCGGCAAGACATAGCAATGCCAGTAAAATAATTTTAATGCTTTTCATGCAGATTATTTTATTTGTTTAAATGATATTTGGTTAGTTCCCAAATAGTACCGTCATAAAATTCACGGCGTATGACCCCAACATTTTTGCAATAGTATTCTGATTTAATCGGATCTTGATAAGATTGGCTTGTATATGCAGTAACATATACCTCATGGTAAAAATTGCCTTGGATATTTGTGGAATCAAAATGTTTCAATATGTAAATGTCAGTTCCTAGCTTTCCAGGCCATGTGGGATATAAAAATCTCTGTGCTGAGTAAGTGAAACCGTTAATACCATAGTAACTCTCTACATAGATATATTCAACCGTATCAGATGTATTAGATTTTCCACCTCCCGCTCCTCCGTAAGATTTATATTTTCCCCCATTAAGATAATATATTAGTGATTGTGCATTTCCACCTCCACCCTTAGGGTCGCTTTGATTTTCAATATTGAATCTTTCCACATAAATAGAATCTATTGCTCCAGTATTAATTTCCTTATATACCCACCAGCTTCCTTTAGGGAAAGCAAAATAGGAAAGGAATTCCTGCGAAAGTGGAGTGTAGTAAGTAGGATCACTTTTTTTGCACCACATGGCAGTGAGTGATACCGTTAGGAGGCTTAAAAGAAACAATTTTTTCATTAGGTTGTATTTAGTGGGGTTAATAAAGGAAAGTTTTAGATTAATTATTTTATTTGTTTAAATGATATTTGGTTAGTTCCCAAATAGTACCGTCATAAAATTCACGGCGTATAACCCCGACATTTTTGCAGTAATATTCTGATTTAATCGGATTTTGATAAGATTGGCTTGTATATGCAGTAACATATACCTCATGGTAAAAATTGCCTTGGATGTTTATAGAATCGAAATGCTTAGAAATATATAATACACTTCCTTGTTTGCCGGGCCATGCGGGATATAAAAATCTCTGTGAAGAATAGTAGAAACCATTAACACCATAGTAGCTCTCTACGTAACTATACTCAATACTTGTATCACTCTTTTTTGAATAAGAAGCCCCTCCTCCGCCTTGAGAGTTATATTTTCCCCCATTAAGATTATATATTAGTGATTGATGGTTAGCACCTCCCTTTGGGTCGCTTTGATTTTCAATATTGAATCTTTCCACATAAAAAGAATCTAACTTACCGGTATTAATTTCCTTATATACCCACCAACTGCCTGTTGGGAAAGCAAAGTAGGTAAGAAATTCCTGCGAAAGTGGGGTGTAGTACGTAGTATCACTTTTTTTGCACCACATGGCAGTGAGGGATACCATTACGAGGCTTAAAAGAAATAATTTTTTCATCAGGCTGTATTTAGTGTAGTTAATAAAGGAAAGTTTTAGTATGGGTATTTTATTTATTTGTTTAAATGATATTTGGTTAGTTCCCAAATAGTACCGTCATAAAATTCACGGCGTATAACACCGACATTTTTGCAATAGTATTCAGATTTGATCGGGTTCAAATAGGCCTGATAAGTATAAGCAGTAACATATACATCGTGGTAAAAACTGCCCTGTATATTGATAGAAACAAAATGTGACGATATATTTATAATCGTTCTTTTTTTCCCTGGCCACGCAGGGTACAAGAATCTTTCAGACGAATAATTAAACCCATTAACACCATAATAATTATCAGAATATAAATACTGAATAGAATCTACATTCCCAAGTAAAGAACCTCCTGTACCCCAAGAATGATAAGAATTACCAATTATTTCATATGAAGCAGACTGACCGGCAGATTTTGTCTTTTTATCAAAAATATTTTGAATTGAATAAGCCTGCACATAAAAAGAATCTGTCTTACCGGTATTTATTTCCTTATATACCCACCAACTGCCTGTTGGGAAAGCAAAATAGGAAAGGAATTCCTGCGAAAGTGGAGTGTAAAACGTAGTATCACTTTTTTTGCACCACATGGCAGTGAGTGATACTAATAGGAGGCTTAAAAGAAATAATTTTTTCATCAGGCTGTATTTAGTGTAGTTAATAAAGGAAAGTTTTAGAATGGGTATTTTATTTATTTGTTTAAATGATATTTGGTTAGTTCCCAAATAGTACCGTCATAAAATTCA
>CAIKRV010000094.1 GCA_903829945.1 uncultured bacterium
AATGTTTTATACTAATTATTTATAAAGGTTAAGTTCAATAAATAGGGATTATTTTCTAAAATATTATAATCTTTCAATGTGACCATTTTCTAAGTTTTGATACAATATAGCTTATTTTAATAGGGGACATTTGAATCACTAATTTGATTTTTAAACTCTAAACGGGAAAACTATGGAACTTTTAAAGTCCAAACATGAGGCAACACTTGACATAGTCAATAATGTGCTGACAGGTACGGCTCAAATGGGTATAACACACCTAACCACAGAAGATGAGCAATTAGATGGTCGCCATATAAGATTGAATGGCAAAGACTTATTAAATTTTGGATCATGTTCATACCTTGGTCTCGAACTTGATGAACGATTGAAATCCGGAGCTATTGATGCAATCATGCGCTATGGCACCCAATTTTCAACTTCCAGAGCATATGTTTCTATCACTCCTTACCGTGAAGCTGAAGAATTATTGGAAAAAATTTACAATCGTCCGGTAATTCTTGCTCCAACAGTTACGCTGGGACATTCTTCAAATATCCCAGTTTTGGTTGGTGATAATGATGCTGCAATTTTAGATATTCAAGTTCACAATTCTGTGAATAATGCTTGCAAAGATTTGAAAGCCAGAAATATCAAAATGGAGAGCATTCGCCACAATCGTATGGATTTATTGGAGGATCGCTTGAATGAATTATGTGCAAAGCATGACAAAGTATGGTATTTTGCCGATGGAATTTATTCCATGTACGGGGATGCTGCACCAATCAAAGAACTTTATGCACTTTTAGACAAATATGAAAACTTCTATTTATATGTAGATGACGCTCATGGTATGAGTTGGGCAGGACCTAAAGGTGGCGGATATGTTGCCTCCCAAGGACCACTTCATCCAAAATTATACCTTGTTACCGGACTTGCAAAAAGCTTCGGTGCAGCTGGTGGCGTACTTATTTTTCCTAATGAAGAAATTAGAAGAAGGGTACGTAACTGCGGTGGAACCATGATCTTTTCAGGTCCACTTCAACCTGCTAATCTTGGTGCCATTATCGCCTCTGCAAAATTGCACTTAAGCGATGAAATTAACACCTTACAAGATCAAATGCAGAAACGTATGCGTTTCTTTAATGCAACAGCTAAACTTTATAATATCCCTATAATTAATGCTACGGATTCCCCGATATTCTTTGTAGGTGTAGGAAAACCAGAAGTAGGTTACAATATGGTAAGCCGCTTAATGAAAGAAGGATACTATGTTAATCTGAGCGTTTTCCCAAGTGTTTCTTATAATCAAACCGGTTTAAGAATGCCAATTACATTGCACCATACTTTGGAAGACATTGATGGACTATTGCGTTGCATTGCCAAAAACTTGCCAATTGCACTTCGTGAAGAAAATTCCTATATGGAAGACATTTACAAAGCTTTCAAAATGAAGAAAGCAATTAGCACTAATTATTTAAATATTATTCGCGACATCAGACAACCCGCTGTCTCTTTGATTGCGAAACGTTAATTTGTGACGCCCGTTTTTTGTATAACACCGCGCTGTGGAATGCCGTCCCAGCGCGGTTCTTTTTTTATCCGTATCTAACTTTCAGTGTTCTCTGTTTAATAATTAACTTTGTACTTATATGAGTACAGAAAATGAAACTGAAATAAACGAACTGGGAGAGTTTGGTTTAATTGATGTCTTAACAAACAATTTCCCGCTTATTAATGAATCCAGCATTGAAGGTGTGGGGGATGATGCCGCAATTATTCAGCATGTAGAAGGAACTACCGTTGTTTCTACGGATATGTATGTGGAAGGAGTACATTTCGATTTTATGTATACTCCTCTTTTACATTTAGGATATAAATGTATTACTGGTTCAATATCTGATATTTATGCAATGAATGCGCGTCCTGAACAAGTACTGGTGTCTATTGCTTTAACCTCAAAATTTACGGTAGAAACTATAAAGGAAATTTATAAAGGCATGGAAACAGCCTGCTTAAATTATGGTGTGGATTTGGTTGGAGGCGATACTACTACTTCCAAAGCTGGTATGGTTATCAGCGTCACTGTACTCGGCTCCGCATATCAAGAAGACTTAGTTTTACGAAGCGGTGCCAAGGTTAATGATGTACTTGTAGTAACCGGTGACCTGGGTGCTGCCTATCTTGGACTTCAAATATTAGAACGCGAAAAAAGAGTTTATTTGGCGGAACCTAATATGCAACCTGAATTAAAACAGTTTGAATATTTACTTAAACGACAATTACGCCCGGAAGCTAGAAAAGATATTTATGAAGGATTCAGAGCCTTGGATATACACCCTACTGCAATGATTGACATCTCTGACGGATTATCTTCTGAAATTCTTCACCTCTGCAAAAAAAGCAATGTGGGATGCGAACTGTTGGAAGCCAATATTCCCCTCGATCCCATCACCTATAATACAGCCATTGGCTTGGGCATTGACCCTACCCTATGTGCACTAAGTGGCGGTGAAGATTATGAATTGCTATTTACGATTCATCCTTCTGATGCTGAAAAAATTAAAAATCATCCTGATTTTACGATTATTGGCTTTATGACGGAGCCGGAAAATAAAGCCATTTTAGTTACTAAATCAGGAAACCGTTATCCATTACAAGCGCAAGGCTGGAAACATTTTTAACTTTGAATATTATAAGTAAACATATTTTCCAAAATATCGGATTGCTTTCCGTTATGAATATAGGCTGCTTATTTATCCTAAATTTCATAACGCCTTATAGACGATTTATTATCCTAACTTTATTTATATTATTACTTTCAAATAATATAGCTCATGGGCAAAATGTAAGCTATTCCAATCCGGAAGAATCTAATAGCAAAACGCCTTACACCACCATTTTAGCTCAAAATAAAAATGGATTATTTGTCTTAAGACAAAATTATAGACAGCGCAGAAGAAATATTCTTATTGAAAAATTTTCTCCGGATTTAAAAAGTCAAATGGCCAAAGAATTTCTAAACCGCAAGGACGAATATTTACTTCAAATTATTGTACTTTCCTCAGAGTTGAATATATTCTATGCCTTCAAGGATAAAATAAACAAGACTATTAATCTAAGTGTAAAACGAATAGACGCTGATTTAAATTCCATTGGGAAAGACAGTATACTCTTGAAGGTTCCTGAACAAGACATTGAAGCGGATTATATTCAAGTAATTAAAACACGTAATGCGCCATATACGCTTATCCTGGCACCAAGAATAAAAGCAGAGGTCCCTACCGAGTATTCATACATGGTAATTGATACTTTTTTAAATTTAAAAAGTTATGGAGATATTGATATAGACATGACTTATCCCTATCTCTTAGACCAAGTGGCCTATACTGAAAATGAAATAGCAATATTATCCAAACAAGATATTCCCAAAAAAATATATAAAGATGGTTTTCATTATGTAATCAGCTATGGAAAATATGGACAACATTTATTAAAAAACTATCCATTATATAACGATAGTATTAATGTCTCTGAAGGGGTTTTAAAAAATGACTTAGTAAATCATTCTTTTACATTCACCGGTTTATATTATCTTAAAGATTCCGGATATAGTAAAGGCTATTACATATGGAACAGAAACCATATACATGAGGAAACCATGAGTAAAGCCATTGCATTTACCCCAGATTTATTAAAAGATGCAGGTGGCATTTATAATGCGATGAAAGGTATTCCGGGAATAAAGCTAAGTGATGTAGTGCTTCGAAAAGATGGTGGTATAATCCTCGTAGCCGAAGAATATCGTTTTAATAAAGATGTACAAATGGAGCAGGGATTTTATGGCGGTGGGATGCCCATTAATAATTTCAGATATTTTTTTTATTACAATAATTTAATTGTTATTTCCCTAAATAAAGATGGAAATAAGGATTGGCATCATATTATCAAAAAAGAACAAGTTAGCATGAATGATAATGGGGTATATTCTTCCTACTTATTACATGTAATGGCAGATAAATTAACATTTGCATTTAATGATTTATCCAGAAACAGATGGCTGCTTTCTTCCTATTCCTTAAATGCTCAAGGGGAAGACGAAGCAAAAGTCTTAATTCATCCGCAAGAATATGTCGGGAAAATAATACCTAGGGATGGATGTCAAGTTTCCAATAGTGAATTTGTAATGCCGGGCTTTACTGAAAAAGGAACCGTAATAGTACGTATTAAATTATAAAAATGAAAAAAGAAATTGATACAAATTTCAAAACACTCGAAAAAGAAATTGTTGATTATCTAGGAATGCAGCATAGCACCTTGAATTTTGAATATAAAAAAATTGCAGGAAAAATTCATTTAAACTTAGTAACTGTTAATCCTCGCCACCATCAGTCATTTTTGTTTCATTCTACCATTGGCATTGATAAAACAGATGCTTTATCAAAAATGCTGACCTACATTAAAAAAGTAAGAGATAAAGAAAACACCTACACTGTACAATGGATGGCAAGGAATGACAAAGAGTTTCACACTTCCTATTTTAGAGCAAAAAACATGTATGAAGCCTTGGATAAATTATACTTTAGCCGAGATATAAATACAATTACAATTTATTCGTTAAAACTAAATCCAATCTCCTAGAATGCTTCCCCGGCAGTAATATAGGTGCCATAATTTCCATTGGTACCAAAGCCAAGATCCAATCTAAAATTTAACCGCTCTCTTTTATTGTAAACATATCGAAGACCTAATCCATAATTAGGACGTAATTCTTTCCAATCAAATTGATTTAGTTGCGGGGTAACCTCTCCTGCGCCTATAAAAAAATTAGAGTAAAAACGGTTGCTCAATTTGGTTCTTAACTCCAATTGGGCAGCAAGTAAATCATTGTCACGGTACCTGCCAAAATAATATCCTCGCATTATCATTGGCCCGCCTAATAAGGACAACATTCTAAAAGGTGCTGCACCTATTATTTGATGGCCATAAAATTGTCCTGCTAGAACATTATTTTGATTTAAGCTTAAATATTTACGAAAGTCCAATGTTAATGCATGGAAATTATAATCACCAAATAATTGCTTTGAATACCAAGCATTTTGAACATCCAAATAAGAGCCTTTCGAGGTCATCATAATTCGATTGCGTGTATCCAATGAAAAAGCAAATCCCGCACCTGAGGCCAAACCTCCTTTGGCACCAAGTACTTCGCCTCTGGAAATGGGCCCGGGGGCTCCAATCGCAGAAACATTATACATTTCCTCGCTCATATAATGCAATCCAAAATAAAATTTACGCCCGATTTCCCTTTGTAATTTTGTGTCTATCCTTGAAAGAGAATGCCTGTAAGTTTCTTCTGCAGAGGCCGGACTGTTATTTCCAATACCAAAATATTTTTCTGTATAATATTGAAAAACACCATCACCTGATAAAACGAATTTATTATGTTTACTAAAAATTTTCCAACTGGGAAGGGCATAAAATTGATCGTTTTGCGTATAAATAGTGCCTAAATCAATAACAGAAGCACGGCTTAAACTATCATTAGGATAAAAATGTAGTAAGGTAACTGCATAAAACCCCAAACCTATTCGAGTTTCCGGGGAAAATCCACCACTTGGAAAAATCTGAAATACAATATTTTGACTCTTAATGCTATCTTTTGAAGCATTCAAATTTGCCTCAGCATTATTTGGCTTAATAAATAAACATAAAATTATAAAAAAGCTAAGCCTCTTCAAATCAAGAGTTAAAAGGTTAATAATAAAAGAGTTCAAATATACCTTCTTTGATTGACCCAAGGAAATTTTTAGGGGTAAATATAAATAAAGAAAAAAAACGAAGAATTTTGATATTTAGTACCAAAAACTTTTACTAAATTCGCTTTTTAATCTAAAACGAACAACAATGAAAAGAAATTACAAATTAGGCTTACTCAAAACTATGAGCCTGTTTTTTATGGCTTCCCTGCTGAGTTTGGGAGCTAGTGCACAGTACCAGTATAACCAAACTACAGGTACTCCAAATGGTACAAGTGGAAACGCAATTTTATATTCCACAACAGGTTCTATTGATCAACAACTTTCTGCTTGGCAAACTTTACCTTTCCCATTCTCCTATTACGGTAAAACAGTTACCGGTTATTATTTAAGTGATAATGGTTATATCACTTTTGATAACACCGCTACTAAAAGTATTGCAACAAATGATTCCTTAAATAAGGCCGGCGTTCCAAAAAATGCAATTTTTGCTTTTTGGGATGATTTGTATTTCCCTCAATCTAATCAAAGTACCGGTGTTTATTATTATGCAAATGCCTATACTATCGGTATTGCTCCTCAACGTATCCACGTCATTCAGTGGTATGCAGCTATGCCTGCCGGTCAAACGCCAAACACTTCAAATTTTGTAGGTACTGTAATGGTACTTTCCATTCGTTTGTATGAGTGCGGTGATTTTGATATTTCCATTGACCACCACGGTGCTTCTTTACCAACGATGAGTGGTACTATGGGTTGCACCAATTCTGATGGCACTATGTACACTATGATTGGCGGACCAAATATGGACCTTCCTGCTACTACATTAAACGGTAGCGGACAAACTACCAAGTCTGTACTATACCAAATGGTTAATAAGTCAAACAAATATGATGTTAATTTAACTTCTATTGCTAATCTTAAGTCATTGTATAATAGCGGTAGTGCAGTTGCAATTTCCGGAACAGTAGTTAACTCTGGTTCTGATACATTAAATTCTTTCACTATGCATTACCAAATTGATGGTAATTCTGCTCAAAATTTAAGTGTTACTAGTGCAAATATTGCTCCGGGTGCTTCCTATACTTATTCTTTTGCAAATTCCTATACTGCTGCAAGTGGTTCCCACATGTTGAAAGTATGGACAGAAGCAAATACAGTAAATGGCTCGAACACAGACGTTCACTTATGTAATGATACTATTTCATTTAATTTTGCGGTACCGGCTGGTACCAAGAAAACTCCATATCTTCCACTTGTTGAAGAATTTACAGGAGCTTGGTGCGGATGGTGCCCTAATGGAGCACTTACTATGGATAGCTTAATGAAAGTTGTTCCTGATGCGCCGCTTGTAGCTATTCACGGTCCTATCGCTTATGGTTTAAGCAATGACCAAATGATGCTTCAGAAGGCTGCTCCTATTGTTTCCGCATATGCTAGTGGTTTCCCAAGTGCTGCTATGGGTCGTCAAGTATTTAATAATAATGGCGCATTAGCAGTTTCTGCCGGTGTATCCACTGATGGTTATGAATGGGTTGGTCTATACAAAACTATTGCAAATCAAACCTATGCTCCGGTTCAAATCAGTATGAATAAATCATATGATGCCACTGCACAAACTATGGATGTAACCGTTAAAGCAAATTTCGTTGATTATGCAATTCCAGGTGATATTCGTGTTAACCTTTATGTTACTGAAGATGGTGTTACCGGTTCAGGTGCAGGTTGGGATCAACATATTTATAGTGGTATTTACAATGATGCTAACAATCCTTTATACCACCGCAAAAATTCTGTAGCTGATCCTAATTATGCTCCAGGTACTGCATGGTTTATGCACGGTTGGACACATAACCACGTATTAAGGGATATTATCTCTGCTACTTGGGGTGATTCAGGAATTATTCCAATGATGCCTATCATCAATCAAACTTACCAACAGTCTTATACCGGTATTGATGTTTCCAGCTATAATGTTAATAATGTAAAAATCATTGCATTCTTATCTTATTATGATCCAAGCATCTATAAAATGCAAGTATTAAATGCAAGTAAAGCAAGTTATTTTACCGGTGTTGAAGAAATGAGCAAAGCAAGTAATGTACACATGGCAGTATATCCTAATCCTGCGCAAGGCGTAATGTACAGCGAGTTCAATTTCGAAAAACCAACCAAAATTAGCTTTGATCTTTACAACATGATGGGTCAAAAAGTATTAAGCAAAGCTTCTGAAACTTACCCTTCAGGAAACAATGCAGTTGGATTTGATATTTCAGGTTTAGCTAAAGGTGTATATAACCTTACTATGACTACCTCTGAAGGTTCTACTGTTCAACGTGTAGTAATTCAATAATTTTTAGATTAAAAAAATATTGTAAAAGGGCTTCCCAAAAGGAAGCCCTTTTTTTTAGGGCAATTGATATTCATCATAATTTTTATTTTCTCAATATCTTATATTTGCAATTAATATAGCTATGAACCAGACGAATGCCAAAGTAAACTATATGCGGATTATACATAAGTATATTCCTCCATATACTATGTTGTATCATATTTATATGATACACGTAACCCTCGTTACTACTAAAGCTTTGAAAATTGCACGTAAGCTTAAGCTAAGTAAAGCACAACAACGCTTTATTGAAGAAGCTTGCATGTTGCATGATATTGGTATTATTCGGGTGAATTCGCGCAAAATTGGCTGTCATGGTGAATTGCCATATATCCAACATATTTTGGAAGGCAGGAAAATTCTTGAAGAAGAAGGGCTTCCTGAACATGCCAAAATAGCTGAAAACCATATAGGGGTAGGTGGCTTAACCAAAGAAGAAATTATAGCTAAAAAACTGCTGCTTCCACAAAAAGATATTCTTTGTGAAACTATAGAGGAAAAAATAATTTCTTACGCAGATTTATTTTATTCCAAGAACCCTAATCGTCTTTTTCAAGAGAAAAGCTTAAAACAAGTAAAAGCTAAAGGGAAAAGATTAGGGAAAAGACAAGAAAAACTATTGGAGAAACTGATTAAGCAATTTGAGGATTAGAAGCTTAGATTACATAAATCCTAATTCTAACTTCGCTTCATCACTCATCATATCCTTATCCCAAGGAGGATCAAATGTAATTTCTACCTGAACACTTTGAACCCCCGGAACTCCTTTTACTTTTTCCTCTACATCACCCGGAATCATTTGTGCGGCCGGGCAAGCCGGTGAAGTTAAAGTCATCATGATTTTTACATCATTTAATTCATCTATATTTACTTCGTAAATAAGCCCTAATTCAAAAATATTTACAGGGATCTCGGGATCATATACTTCCTTGAGTGCTCTAATGATTTGCTCATATAAGGACAATTCCGTATCAGTATTATTTTCAGGATTAGTATTTTCCATAATCATGTCTTTTAGCTGTTTGTTTTAGCTTTATAGGCTAAAGCGTAAAATTTAATTTGCTTTATCATGGCAGCCAAACCATTATTTCTTGTCGGCGATAAATTTGATTGCATACCCAATCTTTCTATAAAAGATAGCTGGGTATTAAGTATTTCATCAGGCGTTTTACCGGAAAGTACTCGTAAAACTAATGCCACCAATCCTTTTACAATAAGGGCATCACTATCCCCTTGTAAAAATATTTTTCCTTCATTAAATGAACTGACCAACCAAACATTACTTTGGCATCCTCTTACTTTATTTTCCTCCGTTTGTAATTCCAAGGGAAAACTTGGCAGCTTTTTACCAATAGCAATAATATGTTGATATTTTTCCTGCCAATCACCTAACAGTTCAAATTCAACAACAATGTCATTTTCTATTTCTTGAATGGTCATTTTATCGCAATAGTTGTAGCACCTTATTCAATGCTATTACAAATTTATCAACTTCTTCCTTAGTATTATAAAATGCCAATGAAAGTCTTGCACTGGCAGATACCCCAAATCTTTCCATTAATGGTTGGGTACAATGATTTCCGGTTCTAATGGCAATGCCTTCAAAATCCAACATGGTACCTATATCCAAAGGATGAGTTCCCTCCACTACAAATGAAAATACAGGTATTTTTTTTCTTGCATTACCCAACAGCCTTATACCTGCAACTTCCTGATTAAGCTTGGCATCTGCATAAGCGAATAACTCATTCTCATATTGAAGTAAATTTCCCCTACCTAAAGAATTTAAATAATCAAATGCAGCAGCTAAGCCAATAGCCCCACTGATATGTGGAGTACCGGCTTCAAACTTATATGGTAAATCGTTGAAGGTAGTCTTTTGAAAACTTACATGACGTATCATGTCACCGCCGAACTGATAGGGCGGCATAACCTCTAATAAAGACTCCTTGCCGTATAATACTCCTATTCCGGTTGGCCCAAATACTTTGTGACCTGAAAAAGTATAAAAATCGCAATCCAATGCTTGTACATCAATTTCCATATGTGGTGCAGCCTGACATCCATCAATCATTACCGGAATTTGATGAGCATGTGCTATGTCAATAAATTCTTTAATAGCATTTATAGTACCGATGCCATTCGAAACCTGAACCAATGATACAAATTTGGTTTTTTCATTTATTAAATTTTTAAAGTCATCCAAATGAATTTCTCCATTTTCATCAACTGGAATAACTTTTAGCACAGCACCCTTTTCAATACATATTTGTTGCCAAGGAACGATATTGGCATGATGTTCCATACCACTAATAATAATTTCATCTCCAGCTTTCAGGAATGATCTGCCCCATGAAGAAGCAACTAAATTTATACCTTCAGTTGCACCTCGAACAAAAATAACTTCTTCTCTTTTTGCTGCATTAATTGCTTGCTGGATGGTATCCCTTGCTCCTTCATAATAATTGGAAGCAAGTTCACTCAAATAATAAGTACCTCTATGAATATTACTATTCTCAAAACTATAATATTGATGAATTCGATCTATAACCGTATAAGGCTTTTGAGAGGTAGCAGCATTATCAAAATAAATTAAGGGCTTCCCATGTACCAATTGATGCAAGATGGGAAAATCCTCTCTTATTTTTTCAATATTTAAACTAGTTGCAGCTGACATAACAATAAACTAATCTTTAAACATTGATTTTAGTTTATGCTCTATTAAGTTTTCCAAATATGTTTTATAAGTAGTAAGGGCAATTTGTTGCAATACATCCTGAGCAAAGGCAGATACCAATAAGGCATATGCTTTGTCCTTCCCTATGCCCCTGGATTGTAAATAAAACAAAGCTTCTTCATCCAACTGGCCAACGGTAGCACCATGTGAACATTTTACATCATCGGCAAAAATTTCCAATTGAGGTTTCGTATCGATTTTTGCTTCAGATGATAATAAAATATTTTTATTGCTTTGAAAGGCATTTGTTTTTTGAGCACCTTCACGTACTATTATTTTCCCATTGAAAACTGCAGTACCTTGCTCCATCATAATACCCTTATAAAATTCATTACTATAACAATTCGGTGAAGCGTGATCGACAAAAGTATGGTGATCAAAATGTTCTTTACCGGCAGGTAAATATAAGCCGTATAAATGCGATTCACAATTCTTATCGACTAAACGGAAATTCAAATCATTACGAACCATTTTTCCACCTAAAGTTATACTTGATGTATTACAAAGTGAATCTTTTTCCTGTACTATCTGTACCGTATTTACCGTGCAACTATCAGCATTTTCAAGCTGGAGCGTATGATAATTTAATTTCCCTTGTGCACCAACAAAACATTCACTTACTACATTAGTAAAAGTAGCATTTTCTTGAAAAGAATGTGAATGCTGCAAAAGACTCAATTCAGCGGAAGATTCAATTATAATTAAATTTCTGGAATGGGTAAAAACATCCTCCTCCTCAAACCCATTTAAATTTAAAATTTCAATGGGCTTATTAATAATTGTATTTTTTGGAACATAAATAAATAAACCCTCATTTGCTAATGCCGTATTAAGAGCTGTAAATGCATTAAATGCCGTAGATAATTGCTTTGAAAAATATTGCATGAAAAGCTCATGATGTACTTGATACGCCTCTTGTAAAGAGCATATATGTGCACCTGGAATTTTAGAGGAATATTCCGGATAAAATTTCCCGTCAATAAGCAACAAAAGATGATGTTCTTCCTGATTTATAATATATTGCTTAATGTCATTGAAGTCAATTTCAATATTATTATGAGCATTTAAAACCCAATTCTTTTTCAGAGCTGACTGTATATTGGTGTATTTCCATTCTTCATCTTTAAGCGTAGGAAATCCTTTTTCCATAAAAAATTCAAAACCTTTGGTGCGCTCTGCATTTAATGCAGGCATTACATCAATTGGTGCTTGCTGCCACGCAGCAATAAATTGATTTTGAAGGGTGGTTTGTATTAGTGTTTCCATTTATACTGCTGCTGCCTGAACTTCCTTAATAATCCAATCATATCCCTTTTCTTCCAATTCCAAAGCCAAATCCTTGGTACCGGATTTTACAATTTTTCCTTTATATAGTACATGTACAAAATCAGGAACAATATAATCTAATAATCTTTGATAATGCGTAATGACAATGAAAGCATTGTCTTTGGTTTTTAATTTATTTACGCCATTAGCAACTATGCGTAAGGCATCAATATCCAAACCCGAATCAGTTTCATCCAAAATACCTAATTTAGGTTCCAACATGGCCATTTGGAATATTTCATTACGTTTTTTTTCACCTCCTGAAAATCCTTCATTTAAAGAGCGAGAAAGCAATTTTTGGTCAATTTCCACCAATTGCATTTTTTCTTTCATCATTTTTAAAAAATCACCGGGCTCAATTTCATCTTGACCTCTATAATTACGAACTTCATTGATGGCAGTTCGCATAAAATTGGTAGTGCTTACACCGGGAATTTCTACCGGATATTGAAAGGCAAGAAATACACCTTCTTGTGCACGTTCTTCCGGAGAAAAGTCCAATAAGTCTTTGCCATTAAAGCTTACAGAACCACTAGTTACTTCATACCCACCCCTTCCTGCTAAAACGGAAGCGAGCGTACTTTTACCGGAGCCATTAGGCCCCATGATGGCATGAACCTCACCGGCACCAATTTCTAAACTTATTCCCTTTAAAATTTCTTTCTCCTCTACTCTTGCCTGAAGATTTTTTATACTTAACATATGTATTTATTCTACTTTATTATTTCAATCATCCTTGCAGATGAAAATTATCCTACGCTACCTTCTAAACTAATGGCTAATAACTTCTGTGCTTCCACTGCAAATTCCATGGGCAAGTGATTGAGCACATCCTTACAATATCCATTTACAATAAGTGCTACCGCCTTTTCAGTATTTATTCCCCTTTGATTGCAATAAAACAATTGGTCTTCTCCTATTTTTGATGTGGTCGCTTCATGTTCCACTTGCGCACTTGGATTATCAACTTCTATATAAGGGAAGGTATGAGCGCCACAAGTATCCCCCATTAATAAGGAATCACATTGAGAAAAATTACGTGCCCCGGATGCTCTTTTTAGCACTTTAACTTGGCCACGATAGGTGTTTTGACTAAAGCCTGCAGAAATCCCTTTGCTTACAATTCTGCTACGGGTATTTTTACCCACATGAATCATTTTAGTGCCTGTATCTGCTTGTTGATAATTATTGGTGACGGCTACTGAATAAAATTCTCCAATGGAATTATCTCCCTTCAATACAACACTGGGATATTTCCATGTAATGGCAGAGCCTGTTTCCACTTGTGTCCAGGAAATTTTTGAATTCTTACCTAAACAGTTGCCACGTTTAGTAACGAAATTATATATCCCGCCTTTACCATCTTTATCTCCAGGATACCAATTCTGCACAGTTGAATATTTAATTTCGGCATCATCTAATACTATAAGTTCAACTACTGCAGCATGCAACTGGTTTTCATCACGCATGGGTGCGGTACAACCTTCTAAATAACTTACGTACGCGCTGTCTTCTGCTACTATCAGCGTACGTTCAAATTGGCCCGTATTGGAAGCATTAATTCTAAAATAGGTGGAAAGCTCCATGGGACATCTCACTCCTTTTGGAATAAAACAAAAAGAGCCATCACTGAATACTGCGGAATTTAAGGCTGCAAAATAATTATCCGTAAAAGGAACTACTGAACCCAAATACTTTTTAACTAAATCCGGATGTTCCCGAACTGCTTCACTCATGGAACAAAATATTACTCCAACCTCATGTAGCTTTTCACGGAAAGTTGTAGCAACCGATACGCTATCAAAAACAGCATCAACGGCTACCCCGCTTAACATTTTTTGTTCATCCAATGAGATTCCCAATTTTTCAAAAGTTTTTAGAAGTTCAGGATCAACTTCATCCAAACTGTTTAATTTTACTTTTTGTTTTGGGGCTGAATAAAATATAATATCCTGATAATTAATGACCGGAAACTTTACATTTTGCCAAGTTGGGGTGGTTAAAGTCAACCAATGCCGATAGGCATTTAATCGCCATTCCAATAACCATTCCGGTTCATTTTTGGTTGCTGAAATAAACCGAACAGTCTCCTCGGTTAGGCCCGGAGCCAAAGATTCATGCTCTATATCAGTAACAAAGCCGTATTTGTATTCGCTTTGCGTAAGCGATTCAAGTAATTTATTGTCCTCAGCCATTGATACTTACTATGTTTATTTAGACTAATTTTAAATAGATAATGACTACAAAGATACAAAGCCTCCGCATAATTTAGATGTATATACCTAGAAAATCAACGCTTTTTTTAAAGAGTATTTAAGGCCAAAAGGCTATCAAAAATTGAATAATTGGAGATTTAAAGCTCCCAATTGATATATAATATTGGCAATCAAAATATTGAATTAAAAAGCTTCGCCAAGATTAAAGAAAAAACCACGAGAATTCCCCAACCCAATGGCATAATCAATGGAAAAATTAACATTGGAATATTTATTGGCTTTCAGTCGCAAGCCCGCACCTCCGGCCGGAAAAATTTTTTCAAATTTATTAGTTGCAAACTCGGGTACACTTTCCATATTTGCAAAAATTACTGCTCCTATCAAATCGCTAGGCATTAAATGCATACGATATTCAGCCTCGAAATAAACCAGATCTTTTCCTCGAAGCCTGCCTTGTATATAACCACGTCCCATGTTTGCATAGGTATCCCAACCGGTACTTGGCATATCTAAATATGGTGTTTGTCCGCCAAATGTCAACCAAGTATAATCCCATAAAGCTAAAATATTATTACTTGAAGCCGGGAATTTAATGTACGACCTTGCATCTATTAAAATATTTTGATAATTATCATCGCTACCTAAAGCATGCAAATTGTAGCCATATATAAAATTTAAATAATATCCCGGCTGAGGATTATTCATATTGCGTCTGGTATCATATAACAAATTAAAGGTTGGACCGGAGCTAACAGATTTAGACGGAATTTTATTCATTGTCTTATCAGAAACATCAGAATTGGGGTCAAAATCTGTAACATTCCAATGATAATCTAATGCATAGCCTCCACCTATTAATAAATCAGGGGCTACATTTTTTAGCGCCGTTTGATGAATTTTGACATAAGAGTAATCCATAACCTCATTTTTATTTAAGGTAGTATATCCTCCAAGACCATAGGTTATACTTGGATATTTATAATATCTCCAATCTCCTTGAAAATCAATTTTATTTCCAATAGTCCAAATATTAGAAATAATTGGAATAAAAAATTGATGATTCCAAGTATAATTACCATCAGTACTGATGGTTGAAATATTTGCTTCTGGATTTAAACGATCGGTATAAAACGAAATATTAATTGGGCAGGCAATTGCAAAACCAGTTTGAAGGGCATATCCTAATCCCGGTAAAATTATTATAAATGGCTTATGAGAAGCCATTCTTATACTGTCCTTATTAATGTATGCTTTCTTGATTTTAAAGATATGTTTTATCACATCAACTACATCAAGTCGAGGTTTAATGGCAATGTTTTGTACAATGGCAGTATCCCTTACAGATATGCTCATATCCTTAGCGTACAGACTTATAAGTCCGAACTTAAAAATAAAAAAAAGTAGTATTAATTTTTTTTTACACAAGTTCTATAACCTCCTTTTTAGCCAAAACTTCAAAGGTAGGATAAGCAATTTTACGGTATAATTCTGAATAACTTATTAAAATATTATTTAATGGCCTGGAGGAATCCGCATGCATAGATCCGGATTTATTTTGAACAAGTGTCTTAAAAATTAAATCAGTCAATTCAGAATAATGATTAAACATATGAAAACCCGGAATGTTTCCGGCTCGCTCCTTTAAGTACCCCAAAGGTAAGGAAAATACTTCTAAACCTCTGGCCAGTGCTTCCAAAGAAGATAATGCTATCATTTCATGTTTGGATGTTAAAATATAACCATCCAATTTATCATAATATGGTATTACATCATCAACATATCCGGTTACAATAATTTTAAGAAATTTATTTTCTTGTAAAAGTCGCGGTACTTCGGGCCCATCACCAATTAATATAAATTCTAATTCAATATCCGGATATTTTTCATGAAATAAACGTAATCCGGCAAAAGCTTCATCCAATCCCTTATCAGGATCGCATCTGCCGCAAAAACCAAATGTCAATTTATTACGTTCGCTATTTTTTGTGGCTATTGGTGCAAAAAATTTGACCGGAAGTGGAGGTGCAATAAAAATAAATTTATCAAAATATTTATTTTTGACAATCTTTGTTTTTTCCGATAAATGATAGATGGCAGTATCAACATTTTTCAAAATGGTATTTTCACAAAAATTGGCCAAATAATTAAGTGGGCCATGAATTATTTTTGGGATTTTTAAATAGGTATTCCACATCAATCCGTCAAAACAATGTTTAGTGTATATTGTCTTATACTTCCCATGACAAAATTTTGCTGCTTTCATGCCTAAAGTTCCGATAGTATGTATCCATACAATATCAGGCTGATAGGTTTTAATGACCTTTTTAAAATCTTTAGGAAAAATAATGACGCACTTAGGCCTACCCGGCATTTTAATGGATGGAAAAGTGATTATTTCATGATTATTTATTTCAGATCTTCTTACATGGATAGAATAAGGTCGAGTGCTTAAGACTAATACATCATCCCCATTCTGATGCGAACATGCTACCAATTGATTTATATAGGTTGAGATTCCGTCAAAGTTAAATACTGAGGTTTCAGTAATGTGTAAAATTCTCATGGTATTAATTAAAATTCGAAAAGCAACACCAGCCTACAAAAGAACCTAATATCAACCCTGCTAAAATTTGCAAAAAAGTATGTGCTTTAAGATATAATCTTGCCACACAAACGCAAAAAACGATCAAGACCATTAAATAAATTAAATAGGTTGGACTATGCAAAGAATATTTATAGGTTAAAAAATAAAAAATTGAGGCTATACCTGCTATGCCGCAGGCATGTGTGCTTATTTTCCAGAAGGTGTTTATAATTGTTATAACTATTGTAGAAATAGACATGGCAAGCATACTAAGTGTAAGCCCATTGTCCAGGCTATAATTATAAATTAGAAAAATTAAAATAAATAAATAATTGACACAGGCAAATATTTGAGGAATAATTCTATCCTTACGGTCGTCAAGCATTAAAGTTGAAACCTTTCCTAATTTAAATAAAGCATAAACAAGCAAGAAAGGAGGAAGTATGGTAAAGATTAAAATTAGAATTAAAGCTATAATTTTCGCTTTTAAGTCTGGGAGCGTGCTTAAAAAAGGAAAATAAAAAAGTATAAGTGCAAAAAGGTAGGTAGGTGCAAATAAAGGTGTAAAGACCACCGAAAGTAAATTGGCTAAGCGCAGTTTTAAAGACATCCTCCTGTTTATATTGGATTACAATATATTACGCAGGGTTTGCCAAAGCGTGGGGTGAAATTAAAAATAAATATTACAGTAGATTGAAGCTTTGAAATAATATCAAACTTTTAATGCAATTTTGCAAACTATTTATGCTGCACTTTCAAGAAAACGTTTCCCTAAAAGCCTATAATACCTTTGGTATTGATGTAAAAACATCATATTTTATTGAAATTAATTCAGAAACCATGCTTTTTGAATTATTAAGTGATGAAATATATTTGAGCCACGCCTATATGTTTATTGGTGGGGGAAGTAATTTACTTTTTACTAAGGATTTTGATGGTTTGGTGATAAAAAATAACCTAAAAGGTATAACTATAGATGAACAAGACGATGAAAGCATATTGTTAAATTCCCAAAGTGGTGAGGTTTGGCATGAACTGGTTCTCAAAAGCATATCCTTAGGTTACGGGGGATTAGAAAATTTATCACTTATTCCCGGAACTGTTGGTGCTGCCCCTATGCAAAATATAGGCGCCTATGGTGTAGAGCTAAAAGATGTCTTTCATAGCCTCAAAGCTGTTAATTTAAAAACTAAAGAAATTGAAACGTTTAATTTAGAACAATGCCGGTTCGGATATAGGGAGAGTATATTTAAAAAGGAAGCAAAAGGCCAATACTTTATTTTATCCGTTACTTTAAGATTATTGAAGCATCCTAAAATAAATGCTTCTTACGGCGCAATATTAACAACACTCGATGAAATGGGTTTTAGGGACCTTACCATTCAGAACGTTAGTAAGGCCATCATAAAAATTAGAAGTACAAAATTGCCTGATCCAAAACAAATTGGCAATGCAGGTAGTTTTTTTAAAAACCCGGAAATAGACGAGGACCAATATCAAACTTTAAAAAGTGAATATCCGCAAATGCCTTCGTATTTATTGGAAAATGCTAATTATAAAATTCCGGCTGCCTGGCTCATTGAGCAATGTGGTTGGAAAGGCAAACGTATAGGAAACTGCGGATCGCATCAAGATCAAGCCTTGGTTTTGGTAAATTATGGAAATGCAAACGGTTCAGAGGTATATTCTTTGGCTATGGATATCCAAAAATCAGTTAAAGAAAAATTTAATATTCTAATTCAGCCGGAAGTAAATATTTACTAAGGCAATAATAATTTTCCTAAAGTGTTAATATTGAATAACATTACTTTTAGATAATCAATATTCAATGAGAAATTTATAATTTTATTGTAATTTAGCACCCAATTTTAACCTATTATGGCTCAAACTGCACCCGCTGCAAAAGCAACAAAAGTTACTTCCGTAAATGGCAAAGCACAAGGAAGCAAAGAACTGACATTCAGTAAAGAAATTTACATGAGATGGTATGAGGAAATGCTCCTGATGCGTCGATTTGAAGAAAAAGCAGGCCAATTATATGGTCAGCAAAAAATCCGTGGCTTTTGCCACTTATATATCGGACAAGAAGCCGTAGTTTCCGGAACGATGTCAGCCTTGGAAAAAGGGGATAAACTCATTACTGCCTATCGTGATCACGCGCATGCAATTGCTTGTGGGATAAGCCCTAATGCAGTTATGGCAGAACTTTATGGAAAAATTGACGGCTCTACCAAAGGTAAAGGCGGTTCCATGCACTTGTTTTCCAAAGAACATAATTTCTTTGGTGGTCATGGCATTGTAGGAGCACAAATTCCACTGGGCGCCGGAATAGCTTTTGCAGATAAATATTTAGGGACCAACAATATATGTGTTTGTTTTATGGGAGATGGCGCTGTACGTCAAGGTGCTTTGCATGAAACATTTACAATGGCTATGCTTTGGAAAATACCAGTCGTATTTGTTTGTGAAAACAATAGGTATGGTATGGGAACTGCTGTGGAGCGTACCACTAACGTTCCTGATTTATATAAAATTGCATTAGCTTATGATATGCCATCCGCACAAGTAGACGGAATGGAATGTGAAAAAGTTCATGCAGCTATGAAAGAAGCAGCAGATAGAGCGAGAAATGAACATATTCCTACCTTCTTGGAAATCAAAACATATCGATATAAAGGACACTCAATGAGTGACCCTGCAAAATATAGGACCCGTGAGGAGGTTGATGAATATAAAGCCAAAGATCCTATTGAACACGTTGAACATACAATTTTGGCGTCCAACTTTGCAACTAAAGCTGATTTAGAGGCAATTGAAGAAAAAATAAAGCAAATAGTTGAAGCATCGGTCCAATTTGCTGAGGCATCTCCTTTCCCGGATGCGTCTGAATTATATAAAGATAATTACATGCAAGAAGATTATCCATTCCTGATGGATTAGTCAATCTTAGATAAATTTGACCAAATCATTAATAAATTTGCTATTTTTGCACTTCTTTACTTAGAAACTGTACTTTAAAATGGAACAAAATACTACGGAAACTCCCGTAAAACCTGAAAAAAGCCGCTTAACCCTGGAAGACCTCCTTACCATATACAAGAAACCTGTTTCTTATGTATTTGGCGGATTATTGGTAATCATAATTGGATATTTTGCTTTTGAATCTTTCTACTTACAACCACAAGAAGAATCTGCTCAAAAAGAAATAATTGGAGCCCAAAGATATTTCGATCTTGATTCCTTGAAATTGGCTTTAAACGGAGATAAAACGACTTCAGGTTTTTTAAAAATTGCTGATGATTATGGTATGACCCGTACCGGCAAATTGGCACACTATTATGCCGGAGTAATTTTATTACAACAAGGCAAATATGAAGATGCCATTGACCATTTAAAGAGTTTTAATTTAGATAGTAAGATTCTTACGCCTATGGCCTTAGGTGCTATTGGAGATGCTTATTCTCAACTTAAGCAATATGATGAAGCAGCGTCTTATTATATGAAGGCTGCAGCAAAAGATGATAATAAGTTTACAGCACCTAGATATTATAAAAAGGCGGGCTTAGTATATGAAGAACTGAAAAAATATCAAGATGCCGTTAATGCTTATCAAACAGTAAAAGATAAATTCCCTAATACATACGAATTCAATAAAATAGATGCGTATATTCAAAGGGCACAAGCTAAATTAGATAGTGAAAAATAATCTTTTTTAAAATATTAAAAATACGCTAAGCCCTAATGGTCTTAGCGTATTTTTTTTAATATCGAATACTCAAATCATGGCAAGCCAACTCAACCAAGAATTTTCAGCCTTAAATATATCCGATGTCCTCAAAAAAAAGCATGTCGGAATTGTCGTATCAGAATGGAATAAAGAAATAACCAATGCTTTATTACAAGGCGCTGAAAGCACTTTAAAAGAAGCAGGAATTGAAAATATAAATATTAAATGGGTACCGGGTAGTTTTGAATTACCCTTAGCCGCACAATATTTATTAGAATATGCAAAAGTTGATGCCGTAATTGCCATCGGATGTTTAATAAAAGGGGAAACTCCTCATTTCCATTATATTTCTGAAGCCGTTACACAATCCTTGAGCCGTCTAAATTTGCAATATATCCGACCGGTGGTATATGGAGTACTCACCGTAGAAAATTTGGAACAAGCAGAAGAAAGAGCCGGTGGTAAACTTGGAAATAAAGGTTCAGAAGCCGCTACGGTTGCCATTAAAATGATGCAATTAAAAGAAGAAATCCACAACAATAACGGAAGAAAAAAACTCGGATTTTAATTCATCATCGGATTTTCAGGTGCATTTGATAAAAGCTTAAATGCCCCTCCCATACTTTTTAAAGTATTTTTCCAAATTTCCTCATTTGGATCTGCAAAAATAATATCCGGATGAGCATTGGCAACAATCCAACTTTGTTCATCAATTTCATCTACCAATTGGCCTTCTCCCCATCCTGAATAACCCAAGAAGAATTTTATATTGGCGCCATCAATTAATTGTAAATTCAATAAGGTGGTCATTTTTTCAAAATCTACGCCCCAGTAAATTCCCGGTAAAATTTCTTCGCAATTTTCAGATAATAATGGCTCACGATGAATGAAATGTAAATAATCCTTACCTACCGGCCCGCCCAAGTAAATTGGAATTTCAGAATTTATGTCTAATTCAATAATATCAGTAAGGTAAAGGTCTGATACTCGGTTTAGGACAAAACCCAAACTGCCTTCATTGGTGTGGGAACAAAGCAAAGCTACTGTACGACTGAAATTTGGGTCATTTAAAAAGGGGTCAGAAATAATAATCCTACCACTTTCAGGTTGAAGCTTTGTTTTAAATTGATCAAACATCATATGCTAATATACGATAAGGAGTATCACTTTGGTTGGGCAAACTTAAAATTTTTGCAAGAATTATGAATATTCTATAATATTATCTTAATGTTTAATAGGTAAGTTTTTTTAAACTTTAATTATATTTGAATATCTAAACAACTACATTAACATATACTAATGAAAAAGAAACTACTACTATTATGTTTTGCCAGTGCGCTTTTAGGAGGATTATTAATCTTTAATGCATGCGCAAAAAAATCAGGACAATTGGCACCTGTAACTACTTTGGATGGAGACACCAAGACTTCTACCGATGAAAATGCCAGAGCAGAGCAAAATTTCAATGACATTTACAGTGCGTCTGAATCTGCTATAACTTCCCAAAGTATGAACAAGATGGCGAATACAAGCAGTACTTGCGCTGTATTAGGCGGATGTTCTACTATCACCTTAGATTCAGGAGGTTTGGATATGACCAAATGGCCAAAGAAAATAACTATTGATTTTGGTTCCACCAATTGTATGTGTAATGACTTAAGAAATAGAAGAGGTAAATTACACTTAAAATTAACCGGTCCATATCGTAAAAATGGATCCGTATTAACCATCACTACAGATAATTATTTTGTAAATGATTATCAAGTAGATGGAATAAAAACTGTAACAAATACCGGTTCATCCTCAGATGCTTTAGGAAATTATTATCGTTTCGACTTAAGTGTCAGCGGAAAAATAATTTCTCCGGATGGTACCAAAACTACCACTTGGAATTCTTCCAGAACTCGAAAAACATATGTTGGAGCCCTTGGTATTGTCAATTTCTGGATGATTTCCGGTACTGCAAGTGGAATTAATTCCAACGGAAAAGCATATTCCATTAGCATTGGAACACCATTAAAAGTTAGTCCTACTTGCTATTGGATTACAAGTGGAACACTTACTATTACACCTGCCAGCGGAAATGCAATAACCATTGATTATGGTAATGGCACTTGTGATAATCAAGCCACTGCAACGTATATGGGCAATACTTATAATATTACCCTTAATTAAGTAAACAAGTACATGAAAAGGAAAGCCCCTGTCTTTGGCAGGGGCTTTCCTTTTGCGTTATATTGAACTTGCTTAACCACAAGGATTCCTTATTTATATTTACCTTTGTAATATGAGAATATTTATAACAGGTACGCAAGACAGGGCTTCAGAATTAATGCTTAAAATACCTAATACCATAGAGGTAGATTACTTTACTCCTGAAGAATATTTTGAATTAGAACAATTAGAACAATATGATGTAATTTTCGATTTGAACCTTGATGATGAACCTGAGAAAATAGAATTATATGCAGGTTTAGAAAATAAACCGGTGATTGTTTCCGTAGTTAAAACCCAATTGTCAGAATTAATATTTTTATGTCAAGAGCCATTTACTGCAACACTTTTTGGGATGAATGCCCTACCCGGATTTATTAATCGTCCCTTGATGGAATTTACTTGTTTTGATAGTGCTGATAAAAATAATTTACTTTCAATCTGCCAAAATTTAAATTGGGAAGCCACCATCGTTGCTGATCGAGTAGGCATGATTACTCCGCGAATCATATTCATGATTATCAACGAGGCATTTTACACTTTACAAGAAGGAACGGCCAATGAAGCCGACATTGATGAAAGCATGAAATTAGGTACAAATTATCCTTTCGGTCCATTTGAATGGACCCAAAAAGTGGGAATCAATGAAGTATATGAAACCTTGGAAGCAATTTATGAAGATACCCATGATGAACGATATAAAGTTTGTCCATTATTAAAAACCAGATATTTAAAGGAAGCTATATCGAGTTTTTGAGTAAGTGCTGAGCAAAGGAGGTCATGCAAATTTGTATCTTTGTAAAAAGAATTCTTTTTTATTCTAATTTTTGAATATAAATATCCCAAACAAAAAAATGAAATTAAGCCTTAGAATACTACCTATATTGGTATTTTTGAGCAGTTCAATATTTGCTCAAAATTCCTATGTACAATGGTCACACAACTTAGGAGGTGCCGGCTATGATGCCTTACTTTCCGTAGTAGGCACTATGGATGCCGGTTCAGTTTCCGCAGGATTTACCATTTCTAGTGATAGAGATGCCATCGGAAACCATAAGCAATACAGTGCAGATGCTTGGGTGGTAAAACAAAAAGCGGATGGCTCCAAGGAATGGACTAAAACTTATGGTGGCACCCAAAGCGATTATTTTTATGGCATTTTACAAACACCAGATAGCGGTTTTATATGTGTTGGATCCACAAATTCCAGAGATGGCGATGTGCAAAATAGATCTTATGATTCCTTAGATGTTTGGGTAGTAAAATTAAATGCTGATGGCAGCATTGCCTGGCAAAAAACTTATGGTGGTTACGGAAATGACGAAGGCCATGCCATTACCGCCACTACTGATAGCGGATTTATCATTGCAGGCTATACGCGTTCCAATAATGGTCAATTAAATAATAATCATGGGAACAAAGACTATTGGATATTTAAAATCAAAAAGGATGGTACCATGGTTTGGAATGTAAATTATGGTGGAGGAGATGATGAAGAAGCCAACGCACTTGCTGCAACAGCTGATGGCGGTTGTATTGTAACCGGATATACGAAATCAGTAAACAAATACATTACTGTTAATCATGGTTGGGTGGATATATGGACCATCAAACTAGCCTCTGATGGCAGCATGCAATGGCAAAGAAGTATAGGCGGAGGAAGTTATGATAACGCTTATAGCATTATTCCAACCTTGGATTCGGCTTATATATTAGCAGGTGAAACTTATTCCAGAGGTGGTGACGTTAAAAGGCCGGTATCTGATTCTGGGAGTGCTTGGTTGGTAAAATTAAGCTTAAAAGGAGCCATCCTATGGCAAAAATGTTATGGCGGTTCCGGATCTAATAGTGCATCCTGCATCGTTCAATTGAAAGATACCGGAGCATTTGTTGTATGTGGTGCCACCACTTCCACCGAAGGAAGTTTAAGTAATAATCATGGAGGCGGAGATGCTTGGGTAATGAAATTTAAACTTGACTCTTTTGTTGAATGGCAAAAAACCTACGGTGGTTCCAAAAATGATTATGCCAGTTGCATTGCTTTGGCCAGCGATAGTGGTTATTTGTTTGTAGGCGATACCAAATCATATAACGGAGACCTAAGTAATAATTATGATTCCAGCTGGGACGCCTGGGCTGTAAAATTAAATTCTAAAATATTAGGAATTGAAAATCAAGAACATAATAATTTTGGAAAGATTTATCCTAATCCGGTTACGGATCAATTACATATACAACTCAATCAACTCAATGGCAGAGGTCGTTTAGAAATTTTTGATTTACAAGGAAGATTATTAGCCACGGAAAATATCGGTTCAAGTAATTATAATTTAGATGTTAGTTACTTAAAAACAAGTATTTACATATTAAAACTTTATACCAATAATGAAGTTTGGACCACTAAATTCATTAAGGAGTAAAAATAATTCAAAATCCTTATGGGCAAATGCCAAATTTGCACTACCTTTGCAGTTCCTAAAATTTTGAAAGTAATGTACGCTATTGTAGATATTGCCGGTCAGCAATTCAAAGTTCAAAAAGACCAAACGGTATATGTTCATAGGCTTGATGCTGAAGAAGGTAGCTCCGTAAATTTTGACAAAGTGCTTCTTGCATCCGATGGAAGTAAAGTTAAAGTAGGAAGTGCTGCACTTAAAGGCGCAAGCATAAAAGCTACTGTTTTAAAGCACCTTAAAGACGATAAAGTAATCGTATTTAAGAAGAAAAGAAGGAAGGGCTATAGGGTGAAAAATGGTCATCGTCAATGCCTTACTAAAATTCAAATCAACGACATTAGCATTTAATTTAACAATAATATTCATCATTTATAATAAACTATAAGTAATGGCACATAAAAAAGGTGCGGGTAGTACCCGAAACGGACGCGAATCAGAAAGTAAACGACTTGGCATAAAAATCTTTGGTGGTCAAAAAGCAATTGCCGGAAACATCATTGTACGTCAACGTGGAACCAAACATCATCCGGGACTAGGTGTAGGCTTGGGTAAAGATCATACAATCTTTGCATTAGTTGATGGTGTAGTTAAATTTACCAAAAAGAAAGATGATAGAAGTTATGTATCTGTAGTTCCTACAGAAGCGTAAATTTTATTCACTGAATAATTTAAAAACCCAGCCTTATCGGTTGGGTTTTTTTATGGTCTAATTTTTCACTGTCACTTCTAATTACCCTTTGCCCAATATTTTCATTATTAATACGTCTCAAAGAACATGAATTATTTACGACCTGCTCAGAAACAAGGAAAGAAATTTCTTAATCCGATACCGACCGCCATGGGGCTCAAAGGTGGCCTTCACAAAACGCTATGGAACTATATAAAAAATAAGGAAGAGGTAGTACCTAAAAAAAAGTTAGGCCCTTTTCATACCAATGAAAAAGCTTATGAGCAAAAGCCTTCGAGCGGTTTACGCATCACATGGATGGGACATTCCAGTATATTAATTGAGATCGATGGAAAAAGATTTCTTACGGATCCGGTGTGGGGGCCACGAGCTTCTTTTGTTTCTTGGGCAGGACCAAAACGTTTTTTCAATCCTCCTATTGCACTGCATAATTTACCTTCTATTGATGCTATTATAATTTCTCATGATCATTATGATCATTTAGACAAACCGAGTATTCAAATTTTAGCATCCAGTAGCATTCCTTTTATTTGTCCGTTAGGAGTAGGAAAAGTACTTCAAAAGATGGGTATTCCATCACATAGAATTACAGAATTAAATTGGATGGATGAACATCAACTTGGTGATATTAAAATTACTGCTACCCCTTCCCGGCATTTTTCCGGAAGAGGGATTTTAAATAGAAACGAAACCTTATGGGCTTCCTTTGTAATTAAAGGACCGAAACATAATATTTTTTATGGTGCCGATTCAGGTTGGCATCCCGTATTTGAGGAAATCGGAAATAAATTTGGTCCCTTTGATTTGACTATGTTGGAGATTGGGGCCTATGGTGAAGGCTGGCCCGATATTCATATGGGGCCAAATCACGCTTCAAATGCGCATATTGCGCTTCAAGGCAAATTGATGATGCCTATCCATTGGGGAACTTTTAATCTAGCCTTGCATGCTTGGGATGAACCTGTAAAACTAATAAAAAAGTACGCGGCAGAAAAAAACATCCATTTAGTATTGCCAAAACCGGGAACTCCCACTGATATACAAAATCAATCGCACATATCCCATTGGTGGGAAGCATAACAAAAGCCCGATAAAAATTATCGGGCTTTTGTTTTATAAAAAAACCATACTAAAACTGCAATCGATAAACAAAGTTAGGGAATAGCCCAATTTGATAGGCTGTATTCACTTGGTTAGTGACAGGATTATACCTTTGAGCAAATACGTTTTTATTATTTGTGATATTTTGGATATCAAAAAACCATGATTGTGAAAGATGACGCTTTTTGCTATTAAGTACTAATCCGGCTTTTACATCTAATCGAAAAAAGGCAGGATTCGTCATTGAAAAGGAATACGCATCTCCTTTCAATACTTCAATTTTATTTACTTGCGAAGCTGCCAAATCCACTGGTGTATAATATCTTCCTCCAGCTTGGGTTAATTTTACATCCAAAGTAATTCTATGTCTTTTTTCTGCTCCAATTTTAAATTCTTTTCCTGCTAATATATTATAAACATAGCGACCATTAAATGCGGTGTTTCGTTCTATACCGTCACTGCCGGTATATTTGGATTGATATAGTGAACCCGTTATTAAAGTATAAAAACCTTGACTATAAAATTTTTCTAATGTAAGTTCTACACCGTAATTTTTTCCCTTTCCGTTATTTACTAATTCACCTTGATTGGTAGGATTGAAACTGGCCCCGGCATTAAGCATGGAAAAGCTGGAAGCATAGGAGGTAACCGGAACATTAAATAACATTTGATAATACACTTCTGTTTTTATCCTCCATTCAGGAGCAGGAAGTAAATCGTACCCTATAACCAAATGTTGGCTCTTGGTAAAGTCTAGGTTTTTATTTGAATTATCATATGTACCATCTGCTTTTAATTGACGATAAAAATAAACATCGGGGGTTTGCATTTGGCTATGTAATCCGTATCCAAAACTCAAAGCATTTTGCGTATTTAATTGATATTTTAAACCAACTCTCGGCTCAACGGTATGGGTATTATTTAACGTTAAATATTGTGAATGTAATCCAAGATTTAAAGTAAGATTATCATTGAAATTGTATTTAGCTTGCACATAACCTTGCATCAATTGGGTATAATCGTTGTAGTCCCATACCTGCACCCAGCCCGGCTGCAATAATTTGGTTTTATAAAATAATTTTAGATTTACTAATTCATCAGTGAATCCGATTTTAAGAAATAAACGCGAACTTATTTTTGAATTGTACGAGGTATTAAGTGAATATCGCATTTGCTTGGTCGTATTATCTACCACTTGATAAGTGGAATTATTTTTCAGTATGACAGAATCTTGGGTAAAAGTTGATGCCGTATAAGTAGCACCCAATACTGTATTAAAATAAGATTTATCATTAACGCGAATGGTATGCTTTATTCCAAAAACTCCAATATCACTACCAAAATAACTATCAGCAGAAGGATTTGCAAATAAATCTGTAGCATCAATTTTATTATGGTCGAAATTTATATGGCTGGTCGCACCGATGCCGAATAAACTAAAAGTTCCTATGGGGGAACTCAAACCATTAATCTTAAATGACAAATCCTGATAAAATGGAGTAGCCGCAGTACCTATAGGAATACCAATTTTTTGTGCTACACCCGTAAAAGAATAACGGTAAGCCAACAAATAAGATGCCCCATCCGTTTTTCCTAATGGTCCTTCGGTCATGGCTTCAATACCTGTAAGTGCACCTAATTGAAAGGTGCTTTCTCTTTTTTCAGAATTCCCGGAACGAAACCCCAAATCGAACACTCCTGCATTTGCATTACCATATTCCGCAGGGAAAGCAGAAGTAAAGAAATCGGAATTTTTCAACATATTAGTATTGATGGCACTCACAGGTCCGCCCGTGGAGGTAATTGTGGCAAAGTGATTTGGATTTGGGATATTCAATCCATCAATGCGCCAAAGTACCCCTGTTGGAGAATTTCCCCGTATTACTAAATCATTTCTGGAATCATCCGGAGAACTAACGCCAGCAAAATTGGCTGCTAATCGCGCAGGGTCACTTCTACCACCGGCATATCTATTCACCTCCTCCATACTGAATGAGCGACCACTTACACTTACCATTTGATTTTGGGTTTCATTTTTTTTGGTGGCAGTTACAGCTACCTCTTTCAATGATACCGTACTTTCTTCCATCTCTATTTCCAAAACCACTTCTTTTCCGGCGCTTACTTCTATATTTGGCAAAATAAGCTCCTTATAACCTATCAATTTTACTTTTAAATCATAACGTCCAACGGCAACTTCATTCAAATGAAATTTACCGGAATTATCAGTAAGGCTTGCCAATGCAGGCGTTATATTTTGAACACTTACCATTACTCCTACTAACGGCTCTTTTGATTGCTTATCAATTATAACTCCACGAATGGTTTGTGTTATGTTTTGAGCATTTAAAAATGCTACGCAAAATATTTGCACCAAAGTAATGCTGAAGATTAAAAATATTTTTTTCATACGTGTTTAATTATGCTTCAAAATTGATGACTTAAAAATAAAAAAGCCTTGATTATTCACATAATATTCGCAGATAAAAATTAACTCAAATCAATTAAAAAAAGAATTTGCTTAACAAATGTCAATTAAAAGCTCATCATTTTTTGATTTCAGACTAATTTTCAAGAAATTGTACAGAATTGAAAAAATAAAATAATTAGGCTACTTTATGAAGACCGACTGATTTGGTCATTGGTTTAGAAGCCAATTTTTTTCGGATACGACTTAGATGTTCAGGGGTAATTTGAAGATAAGATGCCACCATGCTTAAGGAAATGCGTTGAAAAATAGAGAAACGTTCTTCAATAAACTTTATGTACCGCTCTTCCGGAGAAAGTGTACGTTCACCTACAATAGATTCATGCATTTCTATAAAGGTTTGTTCAGCAATTAATCGTCCAAAGCGTTCAGCGGAATGGTATTTATCGTACATATTGTATATGCCCGGCCTGGGAATAGAAATGATCTCTGAATCTTCCAAGGCTTCGATACCCATATTACCCGGGCCTTGGCAAATAAAACTATAATAGTCCGTCAAAAACCTATTGTCAGAGAAAAATTGACCGGTCACCTCTTTTTGTTCACTGCCGGAATAATAAAAACAACGTACCAAACCTGAATTAATAAAATACACGTGTTTACACACTTCACCTATATTTAGCAAAAGTTCACCTTTTTTAACATTTTTAATTGTAAAATAGGATTCAAATTCCTCCCAAGAATTACCTTCCAATGGGAGTATATCAAACATTACTTTTTTTATGGCCAGTGTATTCATAATTTTATTCAATACTTGTCTATGACGAAAGTATAGCCTAAATATTTTAAAATAACTAAAAAAGATTAATCTTTCAGCAGTGCGAGCAAGCCTTTATGCATTTTTTTAGGTTTTGCACCTAAATTAGCAAAAAAAGTAGCATCAAATTCTTCCACGGCAGCTAAAGCTTTTTTAACTAATACTTTGCCTTTTGCAGTTAGAACAATTGCTTTTGCTCTAGAATCATCACTATGACTTTTTCTGGAAACTAAGCCTTTGGTTTGAAGCGTACGTAATACAGTGGAAGTAGTCATCGGGTCTATTTTAGCCAGATTTGAAATTGAAATCTGCGTTACGGGTATATTACCATTGCTCAAAGAATCAATACTTATTAATAAAAAACATTGAGAATGCGTTATATCCAATGGCTCCAAAACTCTTCTAAGTTCACGTTGCCAAACACTGGCCGATTGCCATAATAAAAATCCCAATCCTTCATATTTTAGTATTGTATTCTTTTTTTCATTTTTCATATGTACGCGTATTGATGATAATTCAAAGTTAA
>CAIKRV010000095.1 GCA_903829945.1 uncultured bacterium
AATAAACCACCTAATTTTTTATTATTTAATGTAAGAAAGTTGTTTGCTAATAACTTTATTACCTATGGTCATTTTGAGGATGTAAATTCCTGATTTCATATACTGATGGGCATTGAATTTTACCTCATGCATTCCTGCATTTTCCAGATGATTGCTTATTTCTGCAACCGGCCTGCCAAGAATATCTACTAATTCAATTTTTACTTGAACAGCATTATCCAAAGTATAAGAAATATGAGTATTTTCCTTGAATGGATTCGGGTAAACTGAGGCTTGGAATTCTTGCTTTTCAGTATTATTAACATATGTTTTGTGAATAATAACCGAATCATATGTACTTGATGAGCACGCTCCATTGGATGCAGTTAAAATTACATGATAATATTTATTTGCTTTTGCATACATATGAGAAACCTTGGCAGTTGTACCATTTACGGAACCATCCCCAAAATCCCAGGAATAATTCGTCAATGTGGTATCAGCAGAAGTAAAGTTAATAGTCATACTTGCTGTATCTACTTTACTACTGAAACTAGAATTAGCATTAAAAATGCTCACTCCATTGCTTACCGTTGTATTACAACCATTGGAATTTGTTACCGTTAATAAAACCGTATAAGCCCCTGCACTGTATATCGTGCTGGCAGTATCCGAACTTGCGGTACTTTTATTTCCAAAGTCCCAAGCATAGCTTACAATAGTTCCTGATCCTGCACTTGCTTTGCTGCTAAAATACGCTCGATCTCCCGGACATTTGGTGAGTGAAGTAAAACTTGCTTTCGGTCGCTCGTAAACCGTAATGGAAGCTCTAGTAGAATCATAGCAGTTGGTACCATTACTGATGCCTTGCCAAACACTATAACTACCTGCAGTAGCAATAATAAATATCGGGTTGGCTTTAGTGGAGGAATCTAATTTTTTACCGGTATTGTCCAATAAATAATATTTATAATTGGCAGCGCCGGTAATAGAGCTTCCATCCGTTACTTTCAAAGAATCGCCGGTACACAGTGAGCCCAACTTATTAACTGAAAATTTAGCTACCGGAGGCGTATTAAGTACGACGGTAACTGAATCAGTATCGTTTGCCGTATTTCCATCACCGCTTAGATTGGTATTGGCTTTAATAAAATAAGAGCCGCCTGCACTGGTATTTAATGCCGGTGAAAAACTTACATAAGCAATATAATCCGCACCCGCATTGATGGTCGTAGTAACGCTGGCAGAGGTATTAACAGTACCGGTTTTAGATTTAACGGAAACATTTATATCGTATTTACTTTGAGCATTGGTACCAAAGTTGTGCACTTTTACGGCAACAATGGTATTTGCATTGCCACAATCTTTACTGATTGGGCTCAAAATAGCTGTAATCCCTAAATCATCAGGCGCAATGGTAGAAAATTCATCGGCACCGATATCTGAATGCTTGGTCCCTCTGCTTTGCTTATCAATATCTTTAGTGACAGCATATAAAGGATTACCTGTTCCTTTCAATACAGTAGAAAGTGAAGTAGCGTGTAAATCTCCTATGGAAGAATTGTTGTAAGCAGGGTCACCGCTTACACTGTTAACATCCATGCCGGAATACGTTTGAATATCGGATAAGCTATAACAATTATTTCCACTCCAATAGCCAAACATTGAACCGCTCGTGTAATAGTTGTTAAAATCAGAATTAGCAATATTATAAATATAATGCACATAGCCTCCGCTTTCATTGTAAAAACTATTATTGTAAATATTGATGTATTTACCACTCAAATAATGATATAAGTATATGCTATATCCATAATTTCCTGCAATATCTACACTATTGTAATAAATATTAAGCATATCATTATAATAACCCATTATACCATATCCGTAGCTGGTATTGCTAAGCGTAACAAAATTATTAGCAATAATAGAAGTATCATTTCCACTTCCATTGCTCACATTGTAGTAACTCATAATACCATATCCTGCAGTAGGCTGATAAATAGTATTTCCGGTTACGGTCATACTATCTTGATAAAATAAATATAATCCGTATATGCTTTGGCTATCAATGGTACAAGCATTAATTACATTGCCAAATTCAGCATTGCCATACGGGCCGTTAAATTGTACACCATAGAATGCACCACTCATAATATTATTATCCAATACATTAAATTGTTCCACTGAATTATAATCATTATATACTACTGCACCATAGTTTGAATACAAGGCGGTACTTGCATATAGTTCACAATTTGTAATTGTATTGTTACTTGCTTTTGCGTTCAAAGACACCACATCAGCATAGCCGCCGGAACCAAAATTTGTAATGGTTAAATTATTAAATTTAATATAATTAGCTCCACTCAATTGGACAGTATATCCACGGTTAGACCAAGTAGCCCAGGTCGTATCCAAAATAACATTGGATGCCACGCCACTTTTGGATTGAAAAGTAATGGTATTGGTAGCGTTTGAACCTAATATATTTTTAATAGAAATGGATTCATTATAGTATCCATTGGCCACATTAAAAGTAACAGGGCCGCAAATGCCTAAAGTACTAATTGCATTTACTGCACTTCTGAAATCAGGGAAGGCAGAAGCGCTACTTGGATCAATGTTAAAAGTGCCTGACCTTGCACCACCTTTTATTGCTTTTGCTGTATCATTGGCAGTAACAGTACTGATACTTCCGTTTACATTTTTAATCCATACAACTATTTTTTGACTGACTCCTGCACTGAAAGTTATAGTGCCCATTTTTACATGAGCCATCCCTTTGGTGGTGATGGAACCTGTCCATGTTACGGCGCTCATAGTAGTACCGCCGGCGGTCCAATTGAGCTCTACTGAAGTAATGGTATTGGCACCGGAATTGTAAATCCTTGCATAAATATCTTTGGTGCCGGAGCATAGTCCTACGCTAGGGCTATCAATAGATTTAATGCCAGCATCCAATGGTTGCAAGGCAGTTTCATCTGCGCCAATATTTGGTGCGGTCAAATTGCGTTTTTCACCGTCTATATCATCCAAAATCATGATTGGTGTTCCAAAATGTTGCACTGCGTAAGAAGAGGCCGTAAGGTGCAAATCTCCAGTTGCTACGGAGGTAAACATAGGGTCTCCGCTGACGCTATTGGCGTCAAAAGTGGATGCTATTTGCCAATCATTTAAATTACTACAAGAAGTAGATCCATTCCAGTTGGCAATGGTTCCTCCATTAGAATAAATGTCATTAAAATCAGAGTAAGTAATGCCATTATTATATGCAAATAATGCTAAACCGCCACCATCATTGTTAAAAATATTATTGACGACATTTACGACCATACCAGTAGACCAATTATAAAAGTAACCAGTAAAATAATAACTGGCAGAAGTGGAAGTATTTATGCTATTATAATAAACATTAGTACCATGACAATAATAAACCATGATACCATTGGCATAAGGTCCTGTACAGGTTATAAAATTATTGGCTATATAGGAGGAATCCGTACTTCCGCTCATTAAATTTCCGTAAATATATAATCCTACATATCCACTGGATGGCATATAAATAATATTGTTTTTGATTTGAAGGCTATCTTGATTTTGCGAATAATATCCATAAGTACTGGCACTATCCATAATATTATGATATACTACATTCCCGAATTCAGGATGATTGTATCCCCCTTGCAATTGGATACTAAAACTGGCACCGGATAATAGGTTGTTGTAAATAGTATTGTAGTTTTCATTGGAGGCATAATCATTAAAAATAATACATCCGTAATTATACATGGATCCTGCACTGGATAATAATTGATTGTTTTCAATGGTGCAATAACTTGCGCCTCCGCTCATATATATAACATAAGGGGAGCCATATACCATTGGGGTACCGTAATTAGAAATGGTCATTTTTCTAAATGTGATATAATTGGAACCATTTAAATTTACGGTATAACTTGTTTTTGATGAGGTATTGGCAGTATCTAAAATAACTTTAGAACTATCTCCATTGGCAGATTGAAATACTACATTACGAGTAGCAGAAACATTTGCTAATTTATTGATTTGAATGGATTCATTATAATATCCGTCTGCTACGTTGAAGGTTACTGCACTACATACGCCTTTTGCATTTAAATCGGCAACTGCACTTCTAAATGAAGTATAATTGCTTGCTGAAGCCGCTTTACTTGCATCAATGGTATAAGTACCGGTCATACCTGCCCTCACGTAGCTACTATCAGCTGAACTTTGAATAAAAGGAAATGAAGTTCCATTGCCATTACTGATATAGGATAAAACTTTATAAACAGAACTACTGCTGGAAAAAGCATAACTTCCTATTTTTATGGAAGTATTGGCGCCGGAGTTTAAACTGCCTGACCAGGCAAATGAAGTTTGAGCCACACCGTTGATGCTCCACTCAATAGTGGCACTGGTAAGCGTATTTAAGCCCAGATTAGAAAATTGCACATATACGTCTTGGGTACCTGCACAAAAACCGGAACCGGGTGCCAAGATGGACGTAATGGCCGGGCGTAACGCCGGAGGTGTAAATTCATCTGCTCCAATGTCCGGAGCGGTTGTGCTTCTCCATTCGCTATCTATATCCATGGTAATATAAGAAATACTGGTGGCGGTTCCATTCAATACCGGATTATTAACGTGTAAATCAGTAGAAGATGTAAACATTGGATTCACGCTGGTATCCTTTCCGGCAAATGGACTTACAGAGGCTTTATAGGCAGCCAGATTGGAATACATGCCACCATTGTATGAAACCAAATTCATTCCGTTGCATAATAAATTATTATAGTTTTCATCGGTCCAGTTATAGCCGAATAATGCATAGTCATTGGAGGAATTATTGGTGTTTATGAAGTTGTTATTATAAATATTCAGCGCTGAGGTAGTCATAAATGAATAAATATAAGCGGACCAACCACCATAGGCGGAAGTTCCATACTGATTGATGTTATTGTAAACAATATCTGTATTGTCCAAATAATACAACATCATACCGCTATTATTGCCATAAGAATTATTGCTGTTACCTACATTAATAAAATTATTGGCAATTCTGTTGAATCCCGTATTTCCATAATAGGAAGAGCCGCTTAATTCATAAATATACATAGCAACATTCCCATAAGACATGTTTATTTTATTTCTTAATATGGAAACGCCGTCTTGGTATTGCATTAATATTCCATAATAGCCACCACATCTATCCATAGTGTTATGGTCAAAAATATTTCCTTGTTCACCGCCACCACTATAATAACTACCCATCCAGTATATTCCGTAATAACCATTCTTCAAATAGTTATTATAGAAAATGTTGAACTGATCCATGGAATAGCTATACGTAGTATAATTGTAACCGGAATATATTAATGCGCCTTGGAAATTATATCCACTGCCAGTGTAAGGGCCAATAAGTTGGCAATTATTAATTTGATTACTATCGGAAACATTATCCATTATTACTACGTGGTCATAATAAGAATAGGAAGCAGTTCCCATAGTCATTTGCAAGGTTAATTCATTTAAAATAATGAAGCTCGTATTGTTAAAATGAACTACCGAATTAGGAGCAGTCCAGGAGCCGGTTCCGGCAGGCCATTGTAATACCACTTTAGTGCTATCGCCCTTTACCCCTTGAAAGGTAATGGTATTAGATGCAGAGGTCCCGCTGATATAAGGGATTTCAAGGGTTTCTACATAAAGACCGGCAGTAACATTAAAAACTACTGCTGCTGTAACTCCGGGGCCATTAGCACTTGCGCCATTGGCTCTGGCTCCATATACCAAATCAGAGTCAGCGTCATTAAAGCTGGTATAATTGGTACTAGAAGGTGATTTGCTTGGGTTAATGGTATAGCTTCCGCTTAAACCAATTGCATGTGCATTTGTGACGATGAGCCATAAAAAAATGAAGGCGCACCAATGTCTCTTGTTTGTGTGTGTGTGTGTTCTGTTCATAGAAATGAATTTATGATTGAATATCAAATTTAGAAAAAAATAAATACAAGTGAAGTATTATTTTTTATTTTTTTCGATCATTCAAATAATTTACATCCCTATAGACAAAAACGATGTTTTCTACTATAAGATATACAGATTATTAGAAGAAAATAAACGACAATATTTTTTAAACAATTGAAAATAATCGATTTAATATTTAAACCCTTTTATTTTAATGCTTTAATAAAAATAAATTAATTTTTTGTTCGCTCATTTTCTATCATTGCTACTATTTTCATGAAGTTGTCATGATTTTCAGCAAAATCCATGTCATCTATATTTACTACAATCATGTGGCCTTCATTATAATGCTCTGCCCATTCATCATATCGCTGATTTAATTTTTTTAGATAATCTAATCGCAGGCTATCTTCAAAACTTCTTCCACGCTTTTGAATTTGAGTAACTAAGGCCGGAACTGAACCTTTGAGGTAAATAAGTAAATCCGGAGGGGAGATTAATCTATTAATGGTTTCGTACAGACTTAAATAATTTTCATAATCTCTTCTGTTCATCAGGCCCATATCAAATAGGTTTGGCGCAAATATATGTGCATCTTCATAGATGGTTCTATCTTGAACCACAGAATCATTCCCTGATCGGATATTGATAATTTGTTGGAATCGGCTATTCAAATAATAAATTTGCATATGAAAGCTCCAACGTTCCATATCTGAATAGAAATCATCAATGTATGGATTGTTTTCGACTTGTTCATAATGAGGAACCCAACCGTAATGTTTGGCCAATAACTCAGCAAGTGTCGTTTTGCCCGCACCGATATTTCCGGCGATGGCAATGTGTTTAAAATTTTTATCCATTGTTTTAGAAACTTTTAAAGCCAACTATAGCTCTTACTTCATCTATAGTATTTTGTGCGCTTATGCGTGCTTTAGCAGCTCCTTCTTCAGCTACTCTTTTTAAATAAGCATCGTTGTGGGAAAGTTCTTCTATTTTTTCGCGGATGGGAGTTAAATAGGTATTCATATCTTCCGCTAATTGTTTTTTCATATCACCGTATCTAATCCTCATGGCATTGTATTCTGTTTCGAAGTAGGCAATTGCTTCCGGATCGGAGACATAACTCATTAAGGTAAATAAATTTTGTACGCCCTCAGTTTTAGGTTGGTTTTCCATCGTTGGCCCGGTATCGGTTACGGCACGCATAATTTTTTTATGCAATTCTTTGGCGCTATCTTTCAGAAAAATGGAGGTGGATTCATCATCGCTTTTACTCATTTTCCCTGCACCATTTAAACCTGGAACTTTTACCAAATCATTTCCCATATTAAATGCCACCGGCTCCGGAAATATTTCTGCCCCGTAAAGATAATTAAATCTGCGGGCATATACCCGTGCCAATTCCAAATGTTGTTCCTGATCTTTCCCAACCGGAACTTTAGTGGCTTTGTGTATTAAAATATCGGCTGCCATTAAAGTAGGGTAGGTAAGTAGTCCTGCATTCACATTATCAGGCTGAGTTCTAACTTTTTCTTTAAATGTTGGCACTCTTTCTAATTCGCCTACATATGCATGCATATTTAGAAATAAATATAGTTCAGGGATTTGCACCAAATCGCTTTGTAAGTACAGGGTTACTTTTTCAGGATCGACTCCGCAAGCTAAATATTCCACCAATACTGTTTTAACACCTTGATGTAAATCCTTCGGGTTAGGATGCGTAGTCAGAGAATGATAATCAGCTATAAAAAAGTAGCAATTATAAGAATCCTGCATGGCAACGAACTGCTTCAGTGCTCCTAAATAATTTCCAAGATGTAAATTTCCTGTGGGGCGAGCACCGCTAACAACTATGTCTTTCATATTTAAAATTTAAAATCTGCCAAAATATTATTATTTTATTAATGGCTTCCGGACGCAAAGTTAATCAGGTGGCACTTTAATCGGAAGATTTTATTCCGATTTTAAGGAAATTGTTAAAGATTGACTAAAATTTCAACTTTTAAGGCAATATTATCTGTAATTATCCTTAAAACCCATGAAGAATCATGCATTTTTCAAATAGAATTTGAAGGAATTAACTAATTTTGCCCTAAAATGAAAATAGATAAAGATACCGTAGAACGAGTGGCAGCATTGGCCCGTCTAAGTTTTAATGAGGAGGAAAAAGAAAAGCTTAGAATTGAACTAAGCAATATTTTGACCTTGTGTGAAAAGCTTAATGAAGTGGACACTAATGATGTGGAACCATTAATTTTTCTGACGGATGAAATCAATGCTTTCAGGGATGACACACCGCAGGGAGCAATTGCTAAGGAATTGGCTTTGAAAAATGCTCCTCAAAAAGATTCTGATTATTTTAAAATGCCTAAAGTACTGGATAGGGAGTAATCCTTTTCCAATTTTTTATGTCAGTACTCATAAAAACTGAAAATATTTCTCGATTATATACTATTGGGAATGTTCAAATTTCTGCCCTGCGCTCTATCAGTTTGAGTGTGGAGCGGAGTGAGTATTTGGCCTTGATAGGGGCTTCAGGTTCGGGGAAATCAACCTTGATGAACATTTTAGGATGTTTGGATACCCCAAGTACCGGTTCGTATTTTTTGCATAACAATTACGTTAGCAAAATGCAGGATGAAGAATTGGCCGGGATTCGAAATAAGGAAATTGGGTTCGTTTTTCAAACTTTCAATTTAATACCTCGCTTAAATGCCATTGATAATGTTGCATTACCCTTGGTTTATGCAGGTAAATCAGTAAAAGAACGCGTGGAAATAGCCATGGAAAAATTGGAAAGCGTTGGCCTAACTGATAGAATGTTGCATAAACCAAACGAACTATCCGGCGGGCAGCGACAAAGAGTAGCCATTGCAAGGGCATTGGTGAATAATCCGTCATTAATATTGGCGGATGAGCCTACCGGTAATCTTGACTCCAAAACCTCCTATGAGATTATGGACTTGTTTGCACAATTGCATGATAAAGGTCAAACCATCATTATAGTTACTCATGAACATGATATTGCTGCTATGGCACGTCGGGTAGTCAGGATGAAGGACGGAATGATTGATGAAGATCTTTTAAATTAAAAATAATGAAAATATATACTAAAACCGGAGATCAAGGCACCACCTCATTGATTGGCGGAGTTAAAGTATCTAAAAATAATGAGCGTATTCACGCCTATGGTACCGTGGATGAATTGAATTCTTACCTGGGTATTGTTCGTGATGCTGCTATGAACAGTAATATTAATGAGGCATTAAATATTATTCAAAATTTACTTTTTAATATCGGCTCACATCTTGCGGCGCATCCGGTGAAAAATAAAATGAAATTACCGGAAATTAATGAAGCACATGTTCAATTCTTGGAACAACAAATTGACGCTATGAATGAGCAATTACCCGTATTGACAAATTTCATTCTTCCGGGGGGGCATTTGGCTGCCAGTTATTGCCATGTAGCCCGTTGCGTTTGCCGTAGGGCCGAACGATTGGTGGTAGCTTTGGATGAGCATGAACATATAGAACCAATAATAGTTAAATATTTAAACAGACTTTCAGATTATTTATTTGTTTTGGCCCGGAAAATTAGTTTTGATGCCGGTGCCCCTGAAATAAAATGGATGCCTTAAATTTTAAGAACCTAAGAAATGATTAATAATAAAAAAGTGGTCGTGGTTTTGCCTGCATATAATGCAGCCTTAACGCTAAAAATGACCTATGATGAGATTCCTTTTCATATAGTGGATGATGTGATTTTAGTTGACGATGCCAGCAAAGACAATACAGTAGATGTTGGCAAAGCATTGGGCATAAAACATATAATCAGCCATCAAAAAAATAAAGGTTATGGCGGGAATCAAAAGAGTTGCTATGATAAAGCACTGGAAATCGGTGGCGATATTGTAATCATGTTGCATCCGGATTATCAATATACCCCCAAATTAATTCCTGCAATAGCTAACATTATCGGCAGTGGTTTATATCCTGTTGTTTTTGCATCAAGAATTTTAGGGAAAGGGGCTTTGAAGGGAGGTATGCCATTGTATAAATATTTTTTCAATCGCTTACTTACCTTTACACAAAATGTTCTGATGAATCAAAAATTATCCGAATATCATACCGGCTATAGAGCTTATTCTCGAGAAGTATTAGAGAAAATAAATTATCATCTTTTATCTGATGATTTTGTGTTTGATAATGAAATAACGGCACAAGTTTTTTATGCCGGTTTTGAAATTGCAGAAGTAACTTGTCCTACCAAATATTTTGAAGAGGCATCATCAATAAATTTTAAAAGAAGTGCTATTTATGGCCTCGGAGTTTTAAGAACATCGATGCAATATGCACTTCAAAAGTCTGGTATCGGAAAATTTGAAATTTTTAAATTTTAATGTTCAAAATCATTGTTTCTTATGGTCTTGGAGTAATGCTCTTCCTGGGCGTGAAATTATATGCGCAAGATAATTACGAAATTCAGGTTTATGGCTCGAAACTTGTAGAAGCTGGGACGACCATGTTTGAATCGCATACCAATTATTCTGCGCATGGCTTAGGCGCAGAAAGTTTAGATGGGGTGCCTTCCAATCATTCGTTGAGAGAAACAATTGAAATTACCAGTGGTATTTGTTCATGGATGGAAATTGGTTTTTATGTATTTACTAATTATCATTCCGGCAGTGGATACCAATGGGTAGGTGATCATATTCGGCCGAGATTTACGGCACCGGAATCATGGAAACTTCCGGTAGGTTTAAGTTTATCTTTGGAAGGAGGGTATCAGCAAGAGGCTTATTCTCCGAATACCATTACTGCCGAGATTCGACCTATCATAGATAAAACGATTGGGAAACTTTATTGTTCCTTTAATCCCACGCTTGATCTTAGTTTTAAAGGTCCTGACAAAAATAATGGTTTGTATTTCTCCCCGAATGTAAAGGTATCCTATGATTTTACAAAGGTGATTACGTTAGGCTTGGAATATTATGGAAGTCTTGGTACTTTATCGATGTTTCAGCCGTATGCCATTCAACAACATATGTGGGTGCCATCCTTAGATTTAAATACTTCCGAAGATTGGGAATTTAATGCAGGTATTGGTTTTGGGGTAACGAAAGTAACGGAACCTTTACTGTTTAAAATTATAGTGGGACGAAGAATAAATTGGCATAAAAAAACTTAATAATAAATAGACATACACACTTTTAATAACTTTTAGCTTTGCAGATGCAAAAACTCATTTACTTATTTTTTGTACTTGGAATAATACCTTCGCTTGCATTTGCACAAGCGGATAGTGCCAAAACTACCTTTCACTTTCAGCAAACTGTTGTTAGTCAATATCATGTACCATTTCATTCACCTTATTACGGTAGAAATTCTTTAGAAAACAGGGATGGATGGCATACTTCATTAACTACCACAATATTTACCGGATTAAAATTATGGAAGGGTGCTGAATTTTACTTCAATCCGGAAATGGCGGGTGGTTCAGGTTTAAGTGGTGCCTATGGCATAGCCGGTTTTCCCAATGGTGAAACCTTTCGTGTAGGCAATCCTTCACCCACCTTATATATTGCCAGAGGTTTTTTAAGGCAGCATATAGCATTAAGCAAAGATTTTGAAGAGTATAAAGAAGGAAACAATCAAATTGGTTCACGATTACCTGCTGATCGTATCACTATTACTGCCGGAAAGCTATGTATGGGAGATATGTTTGATAATAATTCCTTTAGTCATGACCCTCGTTCACAATTTTTAAATTGGTCATTAATGGAAGCAGGTGCTTGGGATTTTCCGGCCAATACTCGTGGTTATACTTACAGCATTGTAGTGGAAGATATACATCCTAAATGGGCGATACGCGTGGCAAGTTCTATGGTGCCCGTAACGGCCAATGGGCCCTATCTTGATTTAAATATTGGAAAGGCACACTCAGAAACCATAGAATTTGAAAAGCATTATACTTTAGGAAAAAAAAATGGTAGCATCAGAATATTAGGATATACAACCTTAGCCTTTATGGGAAGCTATAAAATGGTATTAAGTAATGTTGCATTATATGATACTTCCGTGATAAATACGCGCTCGTACGGAAGGAGAAAATCCGGTTTTATTATTAATTTGGAGCAAAATTTAACTTCAAATTCAGGGGTATTTATTCGCGGTTCATGGAATGACGGGCAAAATGAAACCTGGGCATATACAGAAATAGATGCCTCCTTGAGTGCAGGTTATTTTATGAATGGCGGGTTATGGCATAGAGCTAATGATAAATTCGGAATTGCATGTGTAGTAAATGGATTATCAGATGCACATCGTGATTATTTAGCGGCAGGTGGCTATGGCTTTATTATCGGAGACGGTAAACTCAATTATAGCAATGAAATAATTGTGGAAGCGATGTATAATTACAAGTTCAATAATTATTTTTTTATCTCTCCTGATTATCAATTCGTATTAAATCCTGCATATAATAAGGATCGTGGGCCGGTACATATTATAGGTTTCCGCGGTCATATTGAGTTTTAATTATACATGAAAACCCCTTTATTGCTTTTGCATGGCGCATTAAATGATCATCATCAGTTTGATTTTTTAATACCATTATTAGAAGAAGACTTTACAGTATTTACTTTTGATTTTTTGGGTCATGGTGATGCTGGGTTGGCAGGGGAACATTTGAATACTAAAAGTTTGGTGGAGCAGATAGCTCAATTTACCCAAATGCATCATTTAAATCAGTTTTATGTTTTTGGGTATAGTATGGGTGCCTATATGGCCTACCTTTATCATCAAGCACATCCCGGTCATGTATTAAAACTATATACTTTAGGTACTAAGATTCGTTGGAATGAAGAAGTTTATAATACCGAACAGCGAAATTTAAATAGCGAACTTATTAAAGTGAAATTGCCTGCGTTTTGGGATAAATTAAATCAGATACATACTGCTTTAGGAGCTCCTAAGCTTATTGAAGAAACGCTTTTTCTATTAAAGGAATTGGCAGCATTTAATTATTTGAGTGAAAACTTGCTGGCAGCCATAGAAATTCCTGTACACATTTGTGTAGGAGAAAAGGATAAAACTTTGTCGGTGGATGAATGCGAATGGGCAACACGAATAATCAAGAACGCTCGCTTGGAAGTTCTCCAGGATATGCCTCACTCGTTTGAGAAACTTAACATGAATGCTTTGGCGCATTCGATGAAGCAATTTTTCTTAGAAAGATCTTAAATTAATCTTCCCGGTACCCTTATCCTGTAAAGGGATTTATATGAGTTTATGCCTTTGTGTTTCAATTTAGCGTCTTTTTTTGCTGTTGCGACTACCGTAAAATTGAGTTACACGAAGCTTTAGCTCGTTACCACTAAGCCATACTGCTGTGTCCAGTACTTCTGCCAGTGTTTGGTTTTCACTCGTTAAATCGTTCGAGGACAAACCGATAACTGAGTCAGGCGGACGTTTACGTTTTCTGTTCCCTGCTTCGAGGGGAATAATTAAATGATCCATTTTTATTTTCAATTTCGCACGAATTTCAGAAGATTGACGGAAGAATGCAAATTAAATTTTAGTTTTTTTTAACCTTAACTTAAACGATAGATTAACAAAATGTTAACTAATTGTTACCTTCTATTTTTGCAATAATTTGCTTGCCCAGAGCCATTCCAGGCCGTTCTATCCCATAAAAAGTGATGCTTCCAAGCACTAATGAGCCCAAAATTGTCAATAAAAAGCCCAAACTAAAATGATTTATAGTCAATAAGTGTTGTTCCTTAAGTCCATTTATAATAGCATGATGAACCAAATATAGGCTGAAACTGATTTTTCCCAAGTATCCAATCAGCGGATTGACCAATAATAATAATTTTTTCTTGCTCAGATTAAAGCTCATCAGCAAAAATGCCCCGGCGAATAAAACGTGCTCTGCAATATATTTCCCATCCCATAGAAAACTCAAATATATGAAGCCAATTGAAATTAAATAGTTGATTATCATGGATAAAGTGCTTAAATTACCCTTGTTTTTCCACAAAAAATACAAAATAATTCCTAAGCAAAATATAGGAAGTTGAGAAGGTAAGTATAAGAATGTGAATTCCCTCCAAAGGTTCACATCGCTAATCAAAGGGTGATGTAGTAAGATATACTGTAGGAATTTCATTAAGATAAAGCTGAATATTGCCATGGCAGTTGCCGACTTAATATTTTTACAATATTTAAATAGTAACGGCAATAAAAGGTAAAATCCCATTTCAACGGCGATGCTCCATCCCCCGGGAACGATACTATTAATCCAATAAGGATTCCAACCATTAGTAAAAGTAAAGGTTGCCAGTACATTGGCAGAACTAATTTCTTGAACATCACCCAACCAATATCTTGGGCCCCATCCATCTTGCCATAAATAATAAATGATTGACAAATAAAATAAGGGAGCTATCCTAAAAAAACGACGGATGAAATAATTGATCAAAGGATATTTTTCTACTTTGCGAATGGACAGTGAATTAAATAAAGTAAAAGCACTTAGCAGATAAAATAGTTGAACGCCTCTGTTCCCTTTAAGTAAAAACCATTCCAAAGGGCCATGCCATGGCAGCCAAATATAAACATGAATACATATTACTCCTAAAACGGCCCATCCCCGTAGGCTATCAATAAAGTCTAGTTTTTTAAGCTCCAGTTGTGACATTAGAAGGAACAAATTAAGTTATTTTTTTGCTTACGAAGGGGATAAGCAAGAAACTAAAAAAGGATTAAATCAAATACATTCTTAATTCATAGCCCATAACACAAGTATATGACTTAGAATTTTTGTATATCTTTGCGACACAATTTATAAACATGCAAAAGACAGCTTTATATCAGAAACACATTGACTTAGGTGCTAAAATGGTGCCATTCGCAGGATTTGAAATGCCTGTTTCATATACAGGAATCGTAGAAGAACACAATGCAGTTCGTGAAGCTGTTGGGGTATTTGATGTTTCCCATATGGGGGAATTTATATTGGAAGGAAGTGGTGCCTTGGCATTAATTCAAAGTTTAACGAGCAATGATGCTTCTAAATTATTCCCGGGAAGGGTTCAATATAGTTGTTTGCCTAATGCAAGCGGAGGAATTGTAGATGATTTATTGGTTTATCAAATGGCCGAGGATAAATACCTTTTGGTAGTAAATGCCAGCAATATAGAAAAGGATTGGAATTGGATTAAAAGTCATAGCGCATCCTATGATGTAAAGATGACAAATATTAGCGATGATACTGCTTTGCTGGCCGTACAAGGTCCAAAAGCGATTGAAGCTTTACAAGATTTAACGGATGTAGATATTAAAAGTTTAGAATATTATCATTTTGCCATAGGTACTTTTGCCGGCGTAGAAAATGTTATTATTTCTGCAACCGGCTATACCGGTGCGGGAGGATTGGAACTTTATATCCCTAATGCTGATGCTACAAAAGTATGGGATGCTGTATTTGAAGCTGGAAAAAATTTCGGAATTAAGCCTGCCGGTTTAGGATGTAGAGATACTTTGCGTCTGGAAATGGGATTTTGCCTATATGGCAACGATATTAATGATGAAACTTCCCCAATGGAAGCGGGTTTGGGTTGGATTACTAAATTCACCAAGAAGTTTACCAATTCCGAAACCTTCGAAAAGCAAAAACAGAATGGTGTTGAGAAAAAATTAGTTGGTATTGAAGTGCTTGAAAAAGCAATTCCACGTCAGCATTATGAAATATTAGATGCTAATGAAAATGTAATCGGGGAAGTAAGCTCCGGTACCATGTCTCCTAGCATGCAAAAGCCTATTGCCATGGGTTACGTTACAACTGCAAATAGTAAGGAAGGTACACCATTAAAAATTCGCATCAGAAATAAACTGGTAGATGCGAAAGTGGTGAAGATTCCTTTCTATAAGAATTAGTACTATTTAAATATTGTTTTATGCAGTTAACCGAACTCGAAGTATGGAGGGCGGCAATTGATCTTTCTAAAATGGTTTATGAAAGCAGTGTTCGTTTTATGGAACCTGAGCCATATGGATTAGCTTATCAATTGCGCCGTACTGTTGTTACCATTCCATCGCATATTGCCGCTGCTGCCAGTAGAAAGCATGGCCCTGATGCATTGCGATCACTTTCTCGTGCCAAGGATAGTATTTATGAAACAGAAAGTCAATTATTCCTTGCAGAAAAATTAGGTTTTTTAGCTTCTGATGAGTTAAATAGTATTTTAGAACAATTGGAATCGTCCAGGCGATTGCTTTTTGGATTTATTAAATACTACAAGAAAAATACGAATCCCGGTAGTGAACATTAATAGAAGAATTGAAGGTCGAAATGACAAATACAACTGCTAATATATCCAAAACATTGGAAGTTTGTCTTGCCCCTGATTTGTTAAATGCATATCAGTTGGAAAGCAAAACCGTAGTAGTAATTGATATTTTTAGGGCGTCCAGTGCTATTTGTACAGCCTTAGCTTACGGTGTGGCAGAAATTATTCCTATTGATACCTTAGAGGAAGCACATGAACTCAAAGAAAAGGGTTTCATAGTAGCAGCAGAGCGCAAAGGCGAAGTAGTAAATGGTTTTGATTTTGGCAATTCCCCTTTTTCTTTTATGCAAGATCGTATAAAAGGGAAATCCGTTGCACTCAGTACCAGCAATTGTACCCATGCCATTCATCGTGCCTTGCCTGCCAAGCAACTGATTATCGGTTCTTTTTTAAATTTATCTGCAGTTGCTTCACATTTAATAAATCATGCTGATCAGATTGTACTTTTATGTGCAGGATGGAATAATAATGTAAACCTGGAGGATACTGTTTTTGCAGGCGCATTAGTGGACAGATTAAGTGATCATTTTCATATTTCCTGCGATGCTGCGATGGTAGCTCAAGGTATTTATCAATTGGCTAAAAAAGATCTAAAAGGATTTTTAAAGCAATCTAGTCATTCCCATAGATTGGAACATTTACATTTGCAGAAGGATATTGATTTTTGTCTGCAAATTGATGAAACAATGGTTATTCCCATTCTGAAAGGGAAAAGTTTGGTTGCATTTTCCTAAGGCAATAATTCATGAAAATTCCTGCCTCTTTTTATTTACAAGAAGATGTAATTGAAATAAGCAAGCAATTATTGGGGAAAGTATTGTGTACTCAAATTGAGGGGGAAGAACTTACTGCCGGTATAATAGTTGAAACTGAAGCCTATGCCGGAGTAACAGATAAAGCCAGTCATGCTTACCAAAGCAAAAAAACACCAAGAACGCAAACCATGTATCAAATTGGAGGGACCTCCTATGTTTATTTGATTTACGGATGTTATCATTTGTTTAATATTGTGACCCATAAAATTGATGTTCCCCATGCGGTTTTAATTAGAGCCATTGAACCGATTCAAGGCGTGGAAACCATGCAGAAAAGAAGGAAACTTGAAAAGTTTTCCAATAAAATAAGTGCCGGACCGGGTTTGTTAACACAAGCTTTAGGAATCAATAAAATGCATAATGGATTATCATTAACTGAATCCAATATTTGGTTGGAAGATCAAGGCATCAGTGTCAGTAAAAATAATATTATTGCAAGTCCACGCGTGAATGTGTCCTATGCTGCGGAGGATGCACTGCTCCCATGGCGCTTTCGAATAAAAAATAACAAATGGGTCAGTCCGGCGAAATAAAGCATTGGTGCCTTTACTTTTGCTATATACAAAGTGTACCTTTGTAATATGATACTTGTAACCGGAGGTACCGGACTCGTAGGGAGTCATTTATTATATGAACTGCTGAGCCATGGTAAGAGCGTTCGTGCCATCAAGCGTGCTTCAAGTTCTTTGAAGCAAACCGAATTAGTATTTAAAGAAAAATGTACCGGGGATTATCGTGAATTATTTTATAAAATTGAATGGGTAATAGCCGATATTAATGAAATTTCCGAGCTCAATGAAGCAATGGAAGGCATAGATGAAATTTATCATTGTGCCGCTTTGGTATCTTTTAAAAGAAGTGATAATAATGCACTGATAAAAACAAATATTGAAGCCACTTCAACTTTAGTCAATCTGGCGATAGCCAATCGTATTCAGAAGTTTGCTTATGTATCTTCAGTGGCAGCTTTGGGAAGAAGTGAACAGGGCTTGATCAATGAATATATGGCCCCTGAAATTCCTAGTTTTTCGAGCTTTTATTCCAAAACCAAATATTATGCGGAAATGGAGGTATGGAGAGGGATTTCAGAAGGATTAAATGCAGTAATAATTAATCCCGGGGTTATATTGGGTATTGGAGATTATTCCAAAGGCTCATTAAAAATATTTGATACCGTTCGTAAAGGGCTGCCATTTTATCCGCCGGGCAGCAATGGATATATTGATGCCTCGGATGTAGCTAAAATTATTGTATTACTGATGGAGCGTGATGCTTGTTTCGGTAAAAGATATTGCATAGTAACAAGTAGTATATCTTACCAAAATTTATTTCAAAATATTGCCTCTCATTTAGGAGTGAAAGCACCTACGCAAGCAGCGCCTAAATTTTTAGGAATTATGTATTATTTTTATGCATCATTGAGCGCCTTAATTCAAGGACGAGCATCGGAAATAACCTTGGATTTGGTAAATACCAGTTACCAAAATTATAATTATGATCATTCACTTATCCTCAGTACGCTTGATTATAATTTTATACCCATAGAAGAAAGCATAAAAAATTCCTGTAAGCATTTTTTAAGTTTGGGGATGTACAATTAATAAAAAATCTTCTACATAGCATTATAAAATATGGAGCATCAAGAATTAATAGAATTTGAAAAATTACTTGCGGTAGTTAAGGAACTCCGGCTTAAATGTCCTTGGGATAAAGAACAAACATGGGATTCATTGAGGCCGCTAACCATCGAAGAAAGTTATGAACTTACAGATGCCATTTTAAATGGTGATAAAAAGGAAATTAAAAAGGAATTAGGGGATGTGTTATTACATGTTTTATTTTATTCTGTCATTGCTGAAGAAGAAAAGGAATTTGATATTGCAGAAGTAATGAAAACACTTCGCGAAAAACTTATTGTCCGCCATCCGCATATTTACGGCGAAGTATTGGCTGAGGATGCAGATTCAGTAAAGAAAAATTGGGAACAAATAAAGCTTAAGGAAGGTAGTAAGCGGGTACTTTCCGGTGTTCCTGCCGGATTACCATCAATGATTAAAGCTTCCAGGCTTCAGGAAAAAGCAAGTTCCGTAGGTTTTGATTGGAATAATCGTAAAGATGTTTGGAACAAAGTAAAAGAAGAGCTTAATGAATTGGAAGAGGAGGTCGCCAATAATCATACGGAAGAGATAGAAGCAGAATTTGGCGATTTATTTTTTAGCATGATTAATTATGCGCGCTTTATTGGCGTCAATCCGGATAATGCATTGGAACGCACCAATCAAAAATTTATTAACAGATTTAATTACTTAGAAGCCAGAGTTAAGGCAAGTGGTCATCGTTTGGAAGATTTAAGTTTGGAAGAGATGGATAAAATATGGAATGAGGCCAAGCAGAATATTTAATTTGCAGATAATATTGGATAAAACTAAAATCATAATTTTGAAAAACTAAATTTACACATATGAAATATAATTTATTAGGTAATACAGGACTTTATGTATCAGAATTATGCTTAGGCACCATGACCTTTGGGGCCAAGGGCGGAAATTGGACTGCCATAGGCGGCGTAGAACAAGAAAGTGCCAATCAAATTGTCAAAAGATCAGTGGATGCAGGGATTAATTTTATAGATACTGCTAATGTTTATTCAGAAGGAATTTCAGAAGAAATTACAGGCAAAGCGATCCGTGATTTAGGCTTGCGCCGCGATGATTTAATTATTGCTACGAAGGTGCGCGGTAGAATGGGGCCGGGAATAAATCATAATGGATTAAGCCGAAAACATATTATGTGGCAAGTAGAAGAAAGTCTGAAGCGTTTAAATATGGATTATATCGATTTATATCAAATTCATGGGGAAGATGCCTTGACGCCAATGGAAGAAGTTTTGCGTGCTTTGGATGATTTGGTTAAAAGTGGTAAGGTAAGATATATCGGTGCCAGTAATCATTCGGCCTGGAGATTAATGCAAGCTTTGGGAATATCAGACGCCAAGGGTATGGCACGTTTTGCATCCTTACAAGCCTATTATACCATTGTGGGCCGTGATTTGGAACGGGAACTTGTTCCACTTATGTTGGACCAAAAAGTAGGCTTAATGGTATGGAGCCCGCTGGCTGGTGGCTTTTTAAGTGGGAAATACAGACGCAATAAAGAAAACACCACGGAAGATAGAAGAGTTAAATTTGATTTCCCTCCTATAAATAAAGAAAAAGCCTATGATATCATCGAGGTAATGGATACTATTGCCCAAGCTAAAGGGGTTAGTGTTGCACAAATTGCGCTGGCATGGCTCTTACATCAAAAGGTGGTAAGTACAGTTATTATTGGTGCTAAGAGGATGGAGCAATTGGAAGATAATTTAAAATCCATTGAGGTTGTATTGTCTGCTGAGGAACTTGCAGTATTGGAACAAGCCAGTGCCTTAGTTCCTGAATACCCAAATTGGATGATTAATTTCCAAGGGGTAGATCGTAAAAAAGTTTAGCACAAAATCAATAGGATTATCAACAATCCAATTTAGCTAAGCAATACCTGGCTTTAGCTTACATATAAATTTATAAAAAGTGTTGTATTTTGTTAGTTGTTGAAAATTAATAATATACAACACTTTTTTATTGTGCATATGCGGGCGTTCAATTATTTTTTGATTTAATAAAAGTAAAATTTCAGAAAAATTAATATCTAAATTTTCCATCCGTATAATAAATTAAACTACTTAATGTGTACTATGAAGAAGGCAGCTAAAAGTGTTGCAGAATCAAATATATTCAAATTCGTTACATTTGTATATAATATCATTTAACAAACTTAAATGTTTAAATCTACCACTTCAAAAATTATTCTGGCAGGCGTCATCCTTGCAATAATTTTTATCATCTACTTTGTAAGTGATACCTTCGTTCCTAAAAGTAATAAGCTTGTAAAAGTACAAGTTAAAAAAGGCGATTTTAATATCATGGTGAGTGTAACGGGAGAACTCCAGGCACTCAATTCTGAAGATATAAAAGGTCCGGGTGGTTTGCGTACCGCCGGTATTTGGCAAGTAAAAATTTCAGATTTAATTCCGGAAGGTAGCATTGTAAAAGAAGGTGATTATATAGCAACTTTAGATAGGACGGAATTAAGTAATAAACTAAAAGATTTAGGAACCGAGCTTAGTAAAATTGAATCTCAATTTACGCAAACACGATTGGATACAGCTTTAGAAATGCGCAAGTTGAGAGATGAAATGGTAAATTTAAAATTTACGGTAGAAGAAATGGAATTGATTTTAAAGCAAAGTAAATATGAACCACCGGCTACCATTAGGCAAGCTGAATTGGAAGTAGAAAAAACTAAACGAACTTTTGAGCAGGAAGAAAAAAATTATAAACTCAAACTACAACAAAATAAAGCTAAGATGGCGGAGGTAGCCGCCTCATTAAGTCAAGCGCAAACGAAGTATGATCGGATGACTGACCTGATGAAAGATTTTGAAGTGAAGGCACCTAAAAGCGGTATGCTCATATATAAAAAGGATTGGAACGGCAGGAAAAAGAAAGTCGGTTCATCCATTGATGCTTGGGATGCAACAGTGGCAACTTTACCGGATTTATCGAGCATGATTTCTCAAACTTACGTTAATGAAGTAGATATTAGCAAAGTAAAAGTTGGTCAAAAAGTAAAAATTGGCATTGATGCATTTCCTAATAAGAAAATAAATGGCAAAGTAATGAGTGTAGCCAATGTGGGCGAACAACTTCCGGATAATGATGCAAAAGTTTTTGAAGTGGTTGTTTTGATTGAAACCATAGATACTACTTTGCGACCGGGGATGACTACTTCAAATAATATTCTTACCCAATCCATCAAAAATACACTTTATATACCCCTGGATTGTTTGAATGGCAATGATAGTATTCGATTTGTGTATAAGGATGACGGTGTGCGTATAGTTAAACAAGAAGTACTGGTAGGCCCTACCTCTACCGACGAGGCAAGTATCCTGGCAGGTTTAAATGAAAAGGATATGATTTATATGTCTGCTCCGGAGAATAGTGATAAACTAAGCATAAATTACCTGAGTAAAGAAATAAAGGATAAATATATCCCTAAGCTTAAAAAGGCAGCTAATGCTCCTAAAAATAAGAGTCGGCGTATGGCTGATGGTACCAACGATGCAATAATTATTAACGAGTAATTTTCATATACCAAAGAATGTCTCGCTTTTTATTTAATTTAAAAATAGCCCTTGAAGCGCTTATGCAAAATAAGATGCGTTCTTTGCTTACGGCCTTGGGTATTATTTTTGGAGTAGCGAGTGTAATTGCCATGCTGGCGATTGGAACCGGTGCAGAAAAGGAAGTCTTGGATCAAATAAAATTGGTTGGGGTAAATAATATTATTATCAAGCAAAAAATAAAAGTAGAATCCAAAGCCGACAAAGAAGATAATACTGCAAAAAAAGATAAAAAAGAAGCTTCTTTAGGATTAACCATCAATGATGGGGAGGCCATTAAAAAAATTGTGCCTAATGTAACTCATGTTAGTCCGGAATTGGATTATGAAACATTTGCATTAAGAAATGGGATAAGCTTGCGCACTCATTTGGTAGGCATTAAGAGTGAATATTTTGATATGTTTAATCTCAAAGTGGCCACCGGGCAAGATTTTAATAATTGGCAAATGGAAACCGGGGATCCGGTTTGTATTATAGGGAAAGGGGTACAAACAAAATTTTTTAGCAGCGAAAATGCCATTGGTAAAGAAATTAAATGTGGTCATGTTTGGTTTACCGTTATTGGTGTTCTGGAAAATAGAAATGTTAATGAAGGTGAAAAAAGTAGCTTAGGTATCAGGGACAATAATCTGGATATTTATGCTCCTATTCAAACCTTATTGTTGCGCTATGATAATCGAGCTTTAATTACCCGTGCCAAAATAAATAAGCCGATTAATAATGATGACAATGATAATTCGGGGAAAAACAGCATTAAAAAAACGTACAATCAAATCGATAAATTAATTGTTCAGGTAAGCGAGCCGGAAATACTTCAATCTACTGCAAATTTTATTAATACTATGCTTAAACGCAGGCATAATAATACTGAGGATTTTGAAATAGATATTCCGCAGGACAGATTAAATGAACACAAAAAAACAAAAAATACTTTTAAAATTGTATTAACGGTTATAGCAGGTATTTCATTAATGGTGGGTGGCATTGGTATAATGAATATCATGTTGGTTTCAGTGATGGAGCGCTTAAAGGAAATTGGATTGCGAATGGCAGTTGGGGCTACAAAAAAAGATATTATTTTACAATTTCTGGCGGAGGCTATTTTGATGTGTTTATTTGGAGGCATTGCAGGTATTTTAATAGGAATTATAATAGCAAAAACAATTAGCGGCGTTTATAGTATATTAACGATAATTACGATTTCATCAATAGTTATTTCATTTGGGGTAGCTATAAGTGTGGGTATAATATTTGGAATTGCTCCCGCACGCAAAGCAGCTGCCCAAGACCCCATAGAATCATTAAGACATGAATAATATTTTTAAAAATACTATTTTAATTCAGCACCGCATGGCGTGGTTGAGTTCACTGAGTATAGTTTTAGGTATTTTAATTTTTAGTTTGCCTTTATCTGCCCAAAAAACACTCACTTTGGACAATGCTATTTTATTGGCCAGACAAAATTCTCCGGATGCCGTTATTGCTAAAACAAAACTTAAAAATGGTTATTGGCAGTACCGTACCTTTAAGGCAAATTATTTTCCAACTTTAACTTTGGATGTAACTACACCTGACCTGAGCAGGGCCTTAACTAAAATTACTTTACCTACCGGTGATGATGCTTTTGTGCAGAGAAATTTAATTTCTAATATGGCAAAATTATCATTATCTCAACAGGTATTCACAGGAGGTACCATTGCCGTTGTTTCCAGCTTACAAAGATTGGATATTTTAAATCCGAATAACCCTTTTAGTTCGCCGCTCAGTCATTCGTTCCTAGCTACTCCTGCAGGACTTTCATTTACACAACCGGTGTTTGGCTTTAATGGTTTTAAATGGTCCAAGAAAATTGAACCCATGAAATATAAAATTGCCAAACGACAATATGCCCAAGATATTGAAGACATTTCATTAACCACGGTTGATTTATTTTATAATTTGTTGGTCGCTCAAAGTAATTTGCAAATCGCTCAAAAAAATAAGGCCAATAATGATACCATTTATAATATTTCTGTAGGCAGATATAATTTGGGGAAATTGGCTGAAAATGATTTATTGCAAATAAAATTAAATATGCTGAATGCAGATTTGGCAGTACAGGAAGCGAATATGGAAGTGGCGTCTGCAGCCGGCAGTTTTAAATCTTATTTAGGAATGAAACTTGCAGATAGCATTAGTTTAATGCTCACCGAGGCACAAGATTCTGCGGAAATTAATTTGGCGGAGGCTTGGGCCCAAGCGCAACATAATAGTGTGCGCTCATTAAACAATGATGAAAAACAAGTGGAATCTCAACAAGCCATTGCCTATGCCAAAGGAACTAATGGCTTTAGAGGAAATTTATATGCGGCCTACGGACTTAATCAATCCGCCGGCCAATTTACTGGGGTTTATGATAGACCTGAACAGCAACAACAAGTCAATTTAGGTTTAACATTGCCTATTTTGGATTGGGGTAGGGCCAGAGGAGTCATTGAAACGGCAAAGGCTGCTAATATGGTTACGGAGGCCACCATTAAAAAGGATAATGTAGATTTTGAACAAGAAATTTATTTGCAAGTAACGCGTTACAATTTGCAGAAAACACGATTGCGTTTATCTAAGTCTGCAGACGAAGTGGCAGATCGTCGCTATTTTATCGCTAAGGCGCGATATATGATCGGTAAAATTGATTTAACGGATTTAAATATCGCCCAAAACGAAAGGGATAATGCACGAAGAAATTATATAGAAAGCATGCGCACTTATTGGAAAACATATTTTGGATTGCGCAGAGCTACCTTATATGATTTTAAAGAAAAGAAATTACTAGAAGAAGATATAAAAGTTTACTAGGATTTTATATCGGAAAATAAATTTCTGTTAAAACTTTGGACTTATCCGGAGCACTTTCCGGGTCATCAACATATACTTCCCATGCATCTCCTTTTTCAATAATATTATTTTCTTTCATCCATTTTTCCATGGCCATGTAAGTTTCAGTCATGGCATCGTAAGGTCCGTAATAATTTATTTTAAGGGCATGTTGAGGAGCTCTAAGCACATATTTTATTTCTTTGAAGCTTTTTAGAACTTTATTGATAGGAATGGCAGCATCAAATAAAAAGCTATCATGCTGCCAATGATGATAAATTCCCAAAGGATTACCACTTAAAGTGGCATGATGTTTTGTTGCATAGGTAATCATTGCTTGAATGGCATCAGCGTATTTAGTATGAAGTTCCTTACCGGTACATTGAATTGAAATCATTAATAATTTAGTTGCAGGCAAGGAAATGTCTTCAGGTTTTACATCCGGTAATGTTGCTGTTTTTGGAGTACTTTCCACCAAAGTTTTAATATTAGCAAGTCCTTTTTCAAAATCCGGACCTACCATGCCATCCATTGCCAAGTTAAAGTATCGTGAAGGCAGGCGCATGAGCCAAGGCATATCTTCGGATTTACTATCCATGGCCCAAATTAATTTAGTACCCTTATCCTGCTTTTCAATTCGAAAATTGGAATGTGAACTTCCCATCCCCTGAAATTCCATTTTACAAAATACTGAAGAATCTTGAACTGAATTAATAATTGCTAAAGTTCCTTTACCCACTTTAGAATTACCGCTGCGCCAAGCATAACTAGCCCCTTTCCCAGAGGCCGGCCCTTCGTATTTGAGCATCATTTTTGGGTCAATATGATGCCAGGGTGACCATTTTTCCCAATTTTTTAAAGTGTTGATTTGTGCAAATATATCTGATGGTTCAGCTTTAATGATAATGGAACGTTCCACATGGACTTGACCGGGTAGAAATAGCGCAACTATTATCATTATCAATACGATAAATAAAAAACTAACGCCAAAAATTTTGAGAATCCGCATAATTATATCCCTTATGTTTAAACGAAGCTAATTAAATTTTGCGAAATTATAAAATCCTTATGTTTGGATTACAAGGTATTATAAAAGTCAAACCTTAAGCAGGCTAAAATTGATATCCTTTCAGAAATTCTGTAATGGCCATTCTTTTTTTTCCTTCTAATTGTACTTCCAAAATATGTAAATACCCATCTTTTAATGATAATTTCAAGGTATTCGGGTCGGATTTTATAAAAGTCCCAATGGGTTCCTTTACGGTGGCATATTCTTTTTGGCTTTTAAAAAGCTTAAAAATTTTACCGTCCAAGCTGGTCCATGCACCCGGTACCGGACTTAAACCCCTAATAAAATTATGGGCCTGTTCCAAATTAAAATCAAAAGAAAATTTACAATCTTCTTTAAAAATTTTAGGTGCAAATTTTGGATCGCTGTTCAATACTTGAGGATAAGTATGCACCAAGCCCGAGGCAATCGCCTGTACTGTTTTTAGCACCAAATCTCCTCCGGCAATCATCATGCGGTCATGGAGTTCTCCTGCACTTTCATCCGGTCCGATAGAAAGTTCGGATTGAAAAATAATATTACCGGTATCTATTTCATGTTGCAAGAAAAAGGTAGTAATGCCTGTTTTGTTTTCACCATTCATTACTGCCCTGTTAATTGGCGCTGCACCTCTATAATCGGGCAATAGCGAAGCATGCAAATTGAAGGTGCCTAAGGCAGGCATGGCCCAGATGACTTCGGGAAGCATTCTAAAAGCCACTACAATTTGTAAATTGGCATTATAAGATTTTAACGACTCAATAAAATCATGGTCCTTTAATTTTGTGGGTTGTAAAACCGGAATATCGTGGGCATTGGCGTATTTTTTTATAGCAGAACTTTGCAAAGTTTGTCCTCTGCCGGCGGGTTTGTCCGGAGCGGTGATGACGGCAACAACATGATAGTTATTTTGAATTAAAACATCTAAGGAAGGAACAGCAAATTCCGGTGTCCCCATAAATACGATTCGTAATTCATTTTGCATCCTGCGAAATTAGTTTTTTTAGCCTTGTCGTGGCATGACCGGACAATAGTTTTAACTAATTGAATTAAAGCGATTTGAAATAAAGCTTTTATATTAAAGTAAAATAACCGAATTTTGATGGTTTCAAATTCATTGCCAAATTATGCAAAAACGCTGGATTCCTAAGGAAATTCCTACCATTGAAGCAATCGATGCGCTGCGTGAGCAGGTGGCTGTGAGTGATATATTATTAAAATTAATGCTTCAAAGAGGCATTAATACGATTTCAGTAGCGCAATCCTATTTTAATCCGGAAATTTCTCAATTGCATGACCCATTTTTAATGAAAGGAATGGATTTAGCCATTCAAAGAATTAATAAAGCCATTAACCAAGGAGAAAAAATACTCATTTACGGGGATTATGATGTAGATGGTACTACGGCTGTTGCCACAGTGTATTCCTTTTTCTCCGGATTTTATGAAAATGTATTATTTTATATTCCGGATAGATTTAAAGAAGGATATGGGGTTTCTTTTCAAAGTTTGGACTGGGCAAAAGAACAAGATATAACTTTAGTAATTACCTTGGATTGCGGCATTAAGTCTATTGCTCAAGTAGACGCTGCGGCTGCAAACCATATTGATTTTATTATCTGCGACCACCATACTCCCGGAGAGGAGTTGCCAAAAGCATTGGCAATTTTAAATCCTAAGCAAGCAGATTGTAATTACCCGTTCAAGGAATTGTCCGGTTGCGGGATTGGGTTTAAATTAATTGATGCTTATGCCAGGGCATTTCAAATCCCGGTAGATGTGAATGATTATTTGGATTTGGTGGTGGTAAGCATTGCCTCTGATATTGTACCTATTGTTGGAGAAAATAGAATTCTGGCCTATTTTGGTTTAAAAAGGATCAATGAACATCCCAGGGCAGGCATTAAGGCATTGATCGATTTAACGGGCGCATCTAAAAACATGAACATTAATGATCTTGTTTTTAAACTAGGTCCGAGGATAAATGCTGCCGGTAGAATAGCGAGCGGAACGGCGGCCGTGGAAATGCTTATAGAGTCCAGTGATGAAATAGCCATTGAAAAGGCATCAGCAGTAAATAAAAACAATACGGATAGGCAAGGAGTGGACTTAATTATAACTAAGGAAGCCTTAGAAATGATTAATATTGATCCTGAACTTCAAGATAGAAAAACAACGGTATTGTATAATAAAGATTGGCACAAAGGGGTGATAGGCATAGTTGCCTCTCGATTAATTGATAAATATTATCGTCCTACCATTTTATTGACAGAATCGAATGGCATGGCTGTAGGCTCTGCTCGTAGTGTACCCGGTTTTAATTTGTATGAAGCTATTGAATCCTGCGCTCATTTATTAGATCAATGGGGCGGTCATCAAGCAGCCGCTGGATTAAGCTTGGAAATTGATAAGATTGATGAATTTTCATTGGCATTCGAAACGGCTGTGGACACTTTAATTACAGATGAATTATTAACACCGATTATTGAATTCGATTTAGAAATACCTTTTTCAATAATTACCTTGTCGTTTTGCAAAACATTGGAAAGATTCGGCCCTTTTGGTCCAGAAAATATGAAACCGGTTTTTGTAACCAAAAAAGTTAAAAACATGTATCGCCCCAAAATTGTGGGAAATAATCATGTACAATTACAATTAACTTCAGATGAGGCCGGCACTTATTTTAAAGCGATTGCTTTCGGTTTTGGTGAAATATTTGAAGATTTATGCAAAGCCCGTTATTTTGATATTTGCTACACCATAGAGCCCAATGAATATGGAGGAAATTATTCCTTGAATTTGAATATAAAGGACATTAAACTAAGTTAGAAAAGTTTAACCAAAATGCAGCATTCAAGTTTTCCCTATTAATTTTTTAAATTTGTACCGTACATGAAATTATCAGCTAAAGACCTTGTAAAAACATACCGCGGCAGAACGGTGGTAGATCATGTATCCGTAGAGGTAGAACAAGGCGAAATTGTAGGTTTATTAGGCCCTAATGGTGCCGGAAAAACTACATCATTTTATATGATTGTTGGTTTTGTACGTCCGGAAATGGGTGAAATATATTTGGACGGTTTAGAAATTACCAAAGATCCGATGTACAGACGCGCACAAAAAGGCATCGGTTATTTACCGCAGGAAGCATCTGTTTTTAGAAAACTCAGTGTGGAAGATAATATTAAAGCGGTGTTGGAATTAGGAAATCTAAGTAAAGCAGACCAAGCAGCAAAACTAGAATCTTTGATAGAAGAATTTCACTTGGAAAGGGTGCGCAAAAATCGTGGCGATTTATTATCCGGCGGTGAGCGCAGACGAACTGAAATTGCCAGGGCATTGGCCTCTGATCCAAAATTTATATTATTGGACGAGCCATTTGCGGGTGTGGATCCCATTGCCGTGGAAGATATTCAAACGATAGTTGCTAAACTCAAGGAAAAAAATATCGGCATTTTAATTACTGACCATAACGTTCAGGAAACTTTGTCCATAACTGATCGCGCCTATTTATTATTTGAAGGTAAAATATTGAAAGCCGGAAGTGCAGAAGAATTAGCGGCCGATCCACAAGTTAGAAAGGTATATTTAGGTCAGAATTTTGAATTGCGCAGAAAAAAATTAACTATTTAAATGCTCAGGCTTCAGTAAGGCAAAGTTCTGCTTTTCCCATATCGATTACTGCTTTAAAATGAATGAGTAAATCACTACCCAATACACCATCAATAGGTAATAACCCCATTTTAGTATAGCTCTCATTGACGTGCGTTAAATCCAATGCACCTACCTGGTAATTCTGAATATCCAGTGTTCCAATGCTGATGTTATTAATAGTTACCACATAATTATCCACTGCATTCGAACCTAAACCTACTGCTTTATCTTCATTTTCTTCAAATTCATCTGCCATAAGAATTTGCTTAATATTGGTTAAATCAAAGATGGTTCTAGATGCACCCGTATCCAGTAACATACGCAATGGATGACCATTAACCTGAAGGGATAGAAAGACATGAAATCCTTCTTCTTTGATGGGACTTATTTCTAAATGAATAGCACTTTGCTTCATAATAAATAATGAATGGAGATAAAATAAAAACGCCCAAAATCTTATGATTTCAGGCGTTTTTATAAGAGTTATAAATAATTATTTTACTAATTGATTGTCCAAAACGCTCATGACTTCTTTAACAGCGCTTGCACTTTGATTTAATAATCCCATTTCATCTTTGTTAAGTTTCAACTCAATGATTTGTTCAATACCTTTTTTGCCTAATTTTACCGGAACGCCTAAGTAAATATCTTTTAATCCATATTCACCTTGCAACCATGCACAAGCTGGAAGAATACGTTTTTGGTCACGTACAATGCTTTCTACCATTTGAGCAGCAGAAGCACCCGGAGCATACCATGCGGAGGTACCAAGTAAATTCACTATTTCACCGCCACCTTTTTTGGTTCTGTCAATAATCGCGTTTAATTTATCTTCAGCAATGAGTTCGGTAACCGGAATACCACCAACGGTAGTATAGCGAGGTAGCGGAACCATGGTATCGCCATGACCGCCTAAAAGCATCGCTTGGATATCACGAGGAGATACATCTAATGCTTCGGCTAAGAAGGCTCTGTATCTTGCAGTGTCTAATACACCGGCCATACCAAATACACGGCTTGGGTCTATTTTAGCCGTTAGGAAAGAACAGTATGTCATTACATCCAAAGGATTGGAAACAACAACAATAATAGCATTTGGAGAATGTTCTATTACTTGTTTAGTAACACTTTCAACAATCTTAGCATTTGTATTAATAAGGTCATCACGACTCATGCCGGGTTTACGTGGTAGGCCGGAAGTAATTACAACTACTTCTGAATCAGCAGTTTTGCTATAGTCATTGGTAGAGCCAATCACACGAGTATCATACATATTTACAGGAGCGGTTTGCCAAATATCTAAAGCTTTACCTTCTGCAAAGTTTTGCTTAATATCAACAAGAACAACTGTATTAGCAACGCCGCGTTGTGCTAATACGTCAGCGCAGGTTGCGCCCACATTACCTGCCCCGATAACACTTACTTTAGTCATAGTATTTATGAATATTAAAAATTTGCGGCAAAGGTACGGATAAGAGTATTGACCTTATTACAAATTGAAGCGAAAATTATCGATTATTTTAATTTTTTGCGATAATTATTCTAATATGTTGAATATTAGTATTTTAACAAAATTTACTTCAGTGTAAAAATACAGGTTTGTTTGAACGGAACAATTTTATCATCCAAAAAAATGGATGCATCACTGATAATTAGTTTATCTCCCATTTTCATGGTTGCAATCCAATCAATCATAGCAGGAGTAAATGTATTGCCAATGACGCGTTCAGTGATTGGTTTAAAACTGCTATTGTTTGGGATGATGGTATAAGTAAACTCTCTAACTTCATAATGAACATTCTGGGTAAATACAGGACTTTCAGCATAAACTGTATTTCTGGCCAAAAGTTGTGCCATGGAAATTTTTCCACCTTCATAGGCACCAATTTTTATGACCGGTGGCGGTAAGGCTGCGACTCTATATTTTTCAGTGCTTAGTTTTTTAAGGGTATTTCCTATACGGACCGATACAATTAAATCAATGGTTGAAACATCAGTAGGAGGGTAAACGATATATTCATTGAAGGTATGGGGTGCTTTTTTAATTTTTCCGGCATCAACACTTACTACAATGGCCTCAGAGGAATAACCGCAAACTTTGATGTAAACATAATTTTCGATACCGGTATAAAAAGTTTGCCAATTAGGAGAATTAATACTTACAATCGGTTCCTTTACTTGGGCAAATCCCCATTGAGTAAGCAGCAGACTAAATAGGAGCAGTAGTTTCTTCATTTTAAATATTTATATGGTCATTTCCGGGATTTCTCCCTCTATAATTAATTTCCCGGCAGTTTTTGATTTTATTTCCTCCACGCTTACGCCGGGTGCACGTTCTAATAATTTAAATCCTTGCGGCGTAATATCGAGAACTGCAAGTTCTGTTACAATTTTTTTAACACATGCAACCCCGGTGAGCGGTAAGGTACATTCAGGCAGTAATTTGCTTTCACCTTCCTTATTGCTATGCATCATGGCTACAATAATATTTTCGGCAGATGCAACTAAATCCATGGCGCCCCCCATGCCTTTTACCATCTTGCCCGGAATTTTCCAATTGGCAATATCTCCTTTTTCAGAAACTTCCATGGCGCCTAAAACGGTAAGTTGTACATGTTTTCCTCTAATCATGCCAAAGGATTCTGCGGAATTAAATAAGGAAGAACCGTCTAAAAAGGTTACCGTTTCTTTTCCGGCATTTATTAAGTCTGGATCTACTTCTTCCTCGTGAGGATAAGGTCCCATGCCTAATAGTCCGTTCTCTGAATGCAGAATTACGGTCATCCCTTCCGGAATATAATTAGCCACTAGGGTAGGAATGCCAATACCTAAATTGACATAATACCCGTCTTTTAATTCTTTGGCAATTCTTTTGGCAATGCCGAATTTATCTAATGCCATGTTTATTTAATATTTAAAATATTTTAAGTGATTGATCAATTTTAAGAAAGTTGTTTGGTCATTAAGCAGGTAATTTTATCAACGCGTTCTCTTACCCAGCCATTTCTGGTATAAGAGCGAATGGCGCGTTCATTATCATTACGAACGGTGAGGTGCATTTGTTTGAATCCGCGGTTCAAAGATTCTTTTTCAGCAGCCATGATTAGTTGAGATCCATAGCCTTTGCTATAGTATGCCGGTAATATTCCGATGCCGACAATGCCTACACTTTTTTCACGTTTTTTAGCGTTATTTTCAACTTTTTTTACGGGATTATTATTCTTTTTAGGAGGGAAAATTTTACGCTTAATGTTTTTAAAAATAAGCTTATAATTTCTTGATAATTCAGGATGAAAAAATAACCAAGGTTTCATGAGTAAACCTTTTACAGCCTCCTTAAATGCATATTGAATCATAGCTGAAGTAGAGCCCATATCTGTATTTCCATCTACCATTAAGCAACCACAATAACCTATGGCTTTATGGTCTTCCTCTACACACAGCAAAAACTTCTTATCATCCGTTAAATACCATTCCAAGGTTTTGCGCACAAAATTTAAACCTACCTGAGTAGTGAATGATTTTGGAAAGGCGGCACTATGTGCTTTTGCTAAGTCATTCAGGTCATTTTTAGTCGCAAATCTTATCATAGTTTTATTTTCTTACAGTTCTACGTTCAATTCTTTTTTCGTAATTTACTCCTTGGAAAATGCGTTGTACATAAATACCCGGGGTGTGAATTTCATTAGGATCCAAAGTACCGGCCGGTACCAATATTTCCACCTCTGCAATGGTGATTTTTCCGGCTGTTGCCATCATCGGATTAAAGTTTCTGGCGGTGCCTTTATAGACTAAATTTCCTAAGGTATCACCTTTCCAAGCTTTTACAATAGCAAAATCGGCGGTTAGGCCAAATTCCAATAAATGAGGTTTGCCGTCAAAAATGCGCACTTCCTTGCCATTGGCTACTTCTGTTCCATATCCTGCCGGGGTGTAGAAGGCTGGAATTCCTGCGCCACCGGCTCTGCATCGTTCTGCAAGAGTACCTTGGGGAATTAAATCCACCTCCAATTCTCCACTTAGCAATTGTCTTTCAAACTCAGCATTTTCTCCTACATAGGAGGAAATCATCTTCTTTACTTGCTTTTGTTGAAGCATTAAGCCTATCCCAAAATCATCTACACCGGCATTGTTGCTGATGCAAGTTAGTCCGGTAATTTTTTTTGCTACCAGCGCTGCAATACAATTTTCCGGAATACCGCATAATCCAAATCCACCCAGCATTAAGGTGGCACCACTCGGAATATCTTTAACTGATTCTTCCGCGTTGGTAAATACTTTATTCATCCTGTTTACTTTTGAATTGCAAAGCTATAAAATTAAGTCCATTTACTTTCTTTCGAATGGATTATAATGGACATAATTAAAGTCAAAATTTCAACTTGCTATTAAATGGCTTGTCGGTTGAATGGTCAAAAGCACTTCCCCACAATTAGGCAGCATCCAAAATTTTGGTATATCTAATAAAAGTGTATTTTTGTAATTCATCAAACATTACTTAACAATTATGAAAAAGCTCAATTTACTCTTTTTTGCCTTGATTTTAGTGATTAGCTCATGTAGCAAAAAGGACAGTTCCACCAGTACTAATACAACTCCTCCCCAAACTTGTGTCCTTGCCACCATGTCTAAAGGCGGTTATTCTGAAACATATGTTTACAATGCAGCAGGTCAATTAACTAAACGTCAAATTAAGGAAACTCCGACCGGAAATATGATTGAAGATACCTTGAGTTATGATAGCAAGGGAAGGCTTTGGTATATTGTACTTACGGGTGTTGGGAACTACAGAGTATTGACTTATAATACGGCCGGGAATTTAACTCAAATTACAGAGTATTCAAATTACAGTCAAAGTGCAAATTATACGTATTCCACTACCGGTCAAGGTCAAATAACTACAGTTTATTATCATGATAAAACCAGTACCATGGATCATACCATTTTGGTGTATGATGGTAATGGAAATGTTACAAAATCAACTGATTACGATGCTAATGGGAATACCTTAGGATATACTAAATACGTTTATGACAATAAGAATAATAACTATAATTCTTATTTTAAATTTATGTATTCTGCTATTTCTTTTGCCAATTGGGGGCAAAACAATTGTACCTCAATTGTTGTTTGCGATCCAAGTGGCTCACCTTTGGAAACGGATACCTATAAATATACTTATGGCAGTAATAATTATCCTTTAACCAGTTCATTATCCACAACCACAGGGATAACTGAAAATGATACTTATACTTACAATTGCCATAACTAATAATTAAATCAGATTAAATATGTACCTACATATAAATATTTAATTTTTATGTAACTTTGTTACCATAAACGATGTTTAACTGATATAAAATTTAAAAGTATGCCATACCCAGAAGAATTAGTAAGCCCTATGCGATCAGACCTCACATCTGTTGGGTTTCATGAACTTAAAACTGCATCAGAAGTTGATGCCGCACTTTCAAATACAAAAGGCACTGCTTTAGTAGTGGTAAACTCTGTATGCGGATGTGCTGCAGGAAATGCCCGCCCGGGTGTTAAGATGTCCATTCAAAATGAAGTAAAACCTGATCATTTACTTACCGTATTTGCAGGTCAGGATTTAGAGGCCGTACAAGAGGCACGTAAATTTATGTTCCCTTTTCCTCCATCTTCGCCAAGCATAGCATTGTTTAAAGATGGAAAGTTGGTTCATTTTATTGAAAGACATCATATTGAAGGTCGTCCGGCACAAATGATTGCCGAAAACCTAAAAGCTGCTTATGCAGAATTCTGTAACTAAAAATTAAATTTATTTTAAGTTTAGAAAGCGAGTCCCAGGGCTCGCTTTTCTTTTGATATTATTTTAAAAATAAGCTCCATAGGTATGCTGCATGGATTATATTTTTTTACGTAGATTGCACAGCGTTCCATCAGCAATAAATTCAATTTTTTGAATTCAGGTCATTACATACAAAGTCTTATTTTGCAAGGGGAAGGAGAACAACTTGATTTTAAATATCAGGTGGCCAATGCCTCAAAAATTGCAAAAACCCTAGTTGCTTTTGCCAATACCAAAGGTGGAACTTTGCTTATTGGTGTAAAGGATAATGGTAATATTGTCGGAGTTTCATCAGAGGAGGAAATATTTATGATTGAACTGGCCGCCGAGCGTTATTGCAATCCTCCGGTAAAAGTGGAAATGAAAACATGGGAGATGGATGCAAAAGCTGTTTTGGAAGTTTATGTGCCTCCTTCGGCGCTAAAGCCGCATTATGCAAAAGATGAAACCGGAAAATGGCTGGTATATGTCAGACGGGAAGATGAAAATTTGCTTGCCAATAAAGTCCTAATTGAAGTTTATAAAAGAAAGCAAAAAAATATTCATACGGTAGTTCGTTATGAAAAACCTGAAAAGGAATTATTCGAATATTTGGAGAAAAATACTACTATTACTTTTCAAGAATTTTATAAGCTTGCCCATATTCCACCATATATAGCAGAACGAATTTTGGTGAATTTGGTTTCTATTGGTATTATCAGGGTACATATTACCCCCAAAGGCAACTTTTTTGCATTGAAATAACTCACATTTACATGAAATTACAATATTTTTTAGAACTCATTGGCACTACTTTCTTCGCTATGTCCGGAGCCATTGTTGCCAATAAAAAATCCAGACCGGATTGGTTTGGGGTTACTTTTATCAGTTTTATTACTTCCATTGGCGGAGGAAGTATTCGTGATATACTTTTGGGTTGTTATCCCTTGGTTTGGATAAAAGATATTAATATTATGTATGCCATTATGCTTGGTGTAATCCTCACCAGTTTGTTTTACAATCGCATCCTTAAAATGAGAAAAATGATGTTTCTCTTTGATACTTTGGGGGTTGCGATGTTTACCATTATCGGCACCGAAAAAGCAATGAATTTTGGGGTAAATCCTGTAATTGCAGCTATTATGGGTATGTTTTCTGCCGTTATGGGCGGCGTTTTAAGAGATGTTTTGACAAATGAAATTCCAATTTTATTTAGGAAGGAATTATATAGTTCCTTATGCCTGATCGGTGCAACATTTTATTTGATTTTGGATTTCTTTAATATAAATAGAAGTACGGATTTTATTCTTTCTATTTTATTGATTTTATCGCTGCGCATTGGAGCAGTACGATATGATTGGGCCTTCCCCAAATTTATAAAGGGCGGGGAGGAAGACTTTCAGGAGCATTAAACTGAAAATAGGTTTTGTCGAATACACATTCTTATACTTTAATATTATTATGGCAGTTTATACGATTCACGAAGTTCAATTAATACCGGCAAGCAAAGAAATTGTTTGGGATTTCTTATCTACCGCAGATAATTTAAAAAATATTACGCCTCCATTTTTAGGCATGCAAATTATTTCTAAAAGTCAAACTAAAAAAGTATATCCGGGAATGATCATCAGATATAAACTTTCCCCCTTATTAGGAATAAAACTTTCTTGGGTCACTGAAATAACACAAGTAAAAGACTTGGAATATTTTGTAGATGAACAAAGAGTAGGGCCATATGCCTTATGGCACCATGAACATCATATGAAGGAACAAGATGGAGGTATATTAATGACGGATATCGTCACCTATGCCCCACCATTCGGCTTTCTTGGGAGAATTGCACATTTTCTATTTATTAAAAGGCAATTAAAAGCAATTTTTGACTACAGAAGGAAAAAATTAGAAGAAATTTTTCCGGCCTAGTTTAGCTGTTTAGAATCAATCTTTTGCCACTTTATTTAATTCCTCTTTTATCATGTTAACATGATGAATATCATGTTTTTTGCTAACAAGTATTGATACTTTTGTAAACATGTTAAATAGCATTACAAATATTAATTTCCATGAAAAGGAATTGAAGGATGAGTTGGATGCCATTGAGCACATGTATTTCAAGGCCGGTGAAGAGCTCATACGTGTAAATTCCTATATTAAAGTTATTCCATTATTAGTCACCGGGCTTATAGGCGTCTATAGAATGGATGAAGAGGGTAGGGAGATATTGCTTTATTACATCAAACCCGGTGAGACCTGTATTATGAGCTTTTTAGCAGGCATAAATAATAATACCATTAAGCTTAGGGCAGTTATTGAAGAAGATTGCGAATTAATCATCATCCCGGTGGATAAGGTGATACAATGGGTAAAAAAATACCCTGAATGGGTGGATTATATTTTTAAGCTATATAATAAACGATTTGAAGATCTTTTGGAGGTCGTAAATGCCATTGCATTCCAAAAAATGGATGAACGTATTTTTCAAAATCTTCAAAAAAAGTCTGAAATGTCGGAGAAAAAGGAAATTTCAATAACCCATCAACAATTAGCTGATGAAATAGGCACTACCCGTGAGGTTGTTTCTCGCTTATTAAAGAAAATGGAAAGAGACGGATTATTAAGCTTGGGTAGAAATAAAATAGTTCTTATGTAACATTAGGTACAATGTTGAAGCTAATTGCCATCCTAATTTTGCTCCAACATTAAAAATTAATATCATGAAAAAGAACATGGGAAACGCGGATAGAATCATCCGATTTTTAGTTGCTATAGTAGTAGCTATTTTATATTTTACTAATACAATAAGTGGAACTGCTGCCATTATTTTATTTGTAATTGCAGCAATTTTCTTGCTTACCAGCTTTATCAGTTTTTGTCCTTTGTATTTACCTTTTGGAATTAGCACCCGTAAAAGCAATAAGTAATGAAAATTAAAGAATATATAGAAAATGGCGCCACCATTTTGGATGTTAGAACACCAAAGGAATATATGGGTGGCCATGTGGTAGGGAGTATCAATATTCCGTTACAAGAACTTCCTGATCGCCTGGATGAAATAAGATCCTTAAAAATGCCTTTGGTATTGTGTTGCGCCAGTGGTGCTCGTAGCCAAGCGGCAACCAACTTTTTAAAACAACAGAACTTCGATTGTCAAGATGGAGGCTCATGGTTAAATTTAAACTTTATAAAATCCGAAATTCATGTTAAATAAAATTAAGTCACTATTAGGATTAGGGCCGGCAATTAATTTTAAGGAATTAATGGGGCGCGGCGCTATAATTATTGATGTTCGTACCAAAGGCGAATTTGCTTCAGGACATATAGAGAAATCTATAAATATTCCTTTGCAGAATTTAAGTCAAAATTTATCTAAAATTGATAAAAATTCACCAATTATTACATGCTGTGCCTCCGGAATGAGAAGTGCAAATGCTAAAAATGTTTTAATTGGAAAAGGATTTAAGGAAGTAGTCAATGGCGGAAGTTGGTCCTCTTTAAATAATAAATTAAATCATTAAATATATGAGTCACAATTATAATGTTTCTTTACAATGGAAAAATGGCAGAATAGGTGAGTTATCTTCACCTGAACTTGAAACTCATTTTGCAGTAGCAACGCCACCGCAGTTTGATCAAGGGATAGAAAATATCTGGTCACCGGAACATTTATTTACCGCATCTGTCAGTAGTTGTTTTATGACTACTTTTCTTGCCATTAGTTCGCATTCTAAAATGGAATTTGAATCATTTACTTGCAGGGCAGAAGGCGTTTTGGATCAAATTGACGGAAAATATTTGATGACTGAGGTCAAATTATTCCCACATCTTGTAATTTTGAGGGAAGAAGACCGGGAAAAGGCAGATAGAATTTTGACAAAATCAGAAAAAGCTTGTTTAATCAGTAATTCTGTCAATGCCAAAGTGAGCCTATTCCCTGATATATCTGTCAATTAATAATTTTACTTACAATGCAAAAGTTGAGTGTGTATTTTGCTTTAACCCTGTGCCTTGCATTTTCTGCTTGCCAATCCACTACCGTCCCGGCCTCAAATGCCGGAAATACTGAAATGAGTGAAAAGCTGGATGCCACGCAATTTGAAAACTTGTTAAATAAAACTCCCGATGCACAATTGGTGGATGTGCGTACTCCGGAAGAATATGAGGGAGGACATCTAAAGGGCGCAAAGAATATTGATTATAATTCCAATGAATTTAATTTGAATATTTTGACCTTGGATAAAACCAAAAGTATTTTTGTGTATTGTTTGAGTGGAGGCAGAAGCGGTAAAGCTGCCGATTTTCTACGTGCCAATGGATATAAGGAGGTTTATGAATTAAATGGTGGTATATTAAAATGGAAAGCAGCTCACAAAGCATTGGAAGGCGCTGCTAATGCAGAAACTTCCGAGTTATCTTTGGATGATTACCATCAAAAAATAAAAAGTGATAAACTGGTTTTAGTAGATTTTAATGCCACTTGGTGTGGCCCCTGCAAAATGTTGTCTCCAATTTTAGAAGATCTTGCTAAAGACTACAAGAATAAAATTGAACTTTTAAAAATAGATGTAGATCAGAATAAAACAATTGCCAATGATTTAAAAATTGAATCATTGCCAACCATGATTTTGTATAAAAAAGGCGAAAAAACTTGGATGAAAATTGGTTTTACTGAACGCG
>CAIKRV010000096.1 GCA_903829945.1 uncultured bacterium
AGAATCATGGCGTAGTTTTCCTGGAACTGCAACCATAACTCACGGAATCCCTCAAACTCATGATGATATTCTCGATTAAATAACCATTGCTTGACCACATAAACGGAAGGCATTCCGGGGCGTTCGCATAAGTCGAATAGGCTTACCCCCCGGGATAGATCGTTTAGTATTATTTTACAATAGCGATTCAAAATATCATCGTTTATAAAAAGCTTAACGATGATGAAAAGGAAAGTGTCAAAAAATGTCTATAGTTTTTTTTGAAATAGATAATCTACAATTAAATTTTACTTGAAATTTGGGAATGCCATAGAATGTGCGAGCGGGTAAAATGCGCGAGCAGGTCACTATTGAATTTGAACTACTTTAATAGTAAACGGAGTATTATTTACCATCAATGTCAGGAAATATAAGCCAGGTTTGATCCCAAACATTTTAGCAGATAAAATAACTTGCTGAAGGCCTTCTCTTAGTTCGTGATTCTGTAAAACAGCAACTACCTTTCCTGTCATATCCTTTAAAATCAAATCTGTTTTAGATGCCGAAGGCAAAGAATAAGAAATTTGAGTTTGATTACAATAGGGATTTGGGACAACATTCAGATTATATTGATTACTATTTGAAGAAGTAAGATTTGAGGAAGTTATTGAAATTGAAATCTGCGAATCCCTAATGATTGCACAACCATTTGCAGAGAGTATTTCCAGCTTAACATGATAAGAACCATCAACTGCATAAGTATGCGTACCTGTACGGTTTGAACTTGTATTGCTATCACCAAAGGACCATTGATATTTTAAAGTGGAATCATTGCCTTTATAGGAAAGTTCTCTGCCCGCCTTACTTTGCAATGACCATGTCGTATCCATTCCTTTGAAAGTTGTTATTGATTTTCCAAAACTGTCTTTGCAACCACCGTAAAAGATGAGTTTTAATGAAGCATTATAAGAACCGGAGGATAAATACGAATGTACAGGATTGATTGTACTATCTATATTTCCATCTCCGAAACGCCAATTATATTTAGGTAATCTACCTGATTTGTAAATTGAAGAATCGGTAAATTGGACTTGGCCATAGCAATTCTCCTTGTAGCCAAACTTAGCAAGCCCGGGACTATCAATTTCTGCCCAAACAGGAGTTTTTTTACTATACCCTCCATAACTTCTGATTCGCCAGTTATACAGATACCAATAGTAGGAATACGTTATACTGTAAAATCCTCCATATAGCGGAATTGTTACATTGGCAAATATAGTTACCGGTGGACTCGCATAAGGGTATTGGGAGCTGTCATCATTGTAAGTCAACCCACCTGTAGTTGTTGTAGGATATATCTTAGCATTTTTGCCTTTTGGAATTCTCATGCCGACAGGAATCCTTACCCTTGAATATGGCTTCCCATTTTGAACAACATTTACAGTAACAGGCGGTATCAAATCCGGAATGTAATCCGGCGGAATAAGTCCATAGTGAAATGTTATTTTTCCGGAATGCGCCGGATAGATAGTTACCGAATCCAGATCGAACGTATCTGTTGCGTTGATAGCTTGTCCCCAGGAGCAGTTAGTGCAGGTATTAGTGACAGTATCCTTAACAGGATTTTTTGTGACGACTGAATCATTCGCCGGGCCCAAATTATACGAATTGACATTTGTAAATACAGCAAAATATTTTCTACTGTTGGAAAGAAATGGTGTAACAAATGTATCCCCAATAAATAACGGGAGCCTGGAATGTAAACTGTCATACCAAAAAGTAGAATAATTCGTATTATTTGTAACAAATAATTTTAAAGTCCCGGGGCTACACAATCCTGAATTTGACACAATAGGTTGAGGTAAACCCGCATGAATGATAACGGTATCTTTTGTAGAATCATTTTGCGGGACAGAGTCCCCTGAAAGGGTTGTATATGCCGTGATAAAATACTGATCTCCCGAAAATGAATTGAATGTAGGAATTATATTAAATGTATCAATTTCATCAGGTAAAAGAATTGAACGAAGCGTATCTTTTAAAAGTGCTACCACTCCGGATTTTTTTCCAACAATTTTTACTTCAAATGGAATATTGGTTTGCGATACTCTTCCAAAGTTTTTCATTGCTACCGCTATTTGAGTATTGCTATCACCATAGGCATTGGTTTTTGGTGATAAAACTCCGGTAATTCCAACGTCTTTAATTTTCCAGTCGTAAATGCGAAAATCATCGAAAAAAATACTAGTTGCTGCTCCTGTTTTTGAATTGGTATTAGCCCTGAATTTTATAGCAGTGATGCCTTTGTATGGACGTAAATCAATTTTCACATTTGCCCAGCTACTATAGCTGCCAATATTATATAAGGGAGTATCAATATTATAATACCATTTCCCATTACAATAAACGTCTACATATAAAACGCTGTTTGAATCAATCGTCTTCCAATATGGAACGTAATAAGGGGAATTGATCATCCAAAAATCCGCGACAGGATAAGTGGCAGAAGAAATATCAAAACAAGGCGTGATAAGATTTATACTATCAAATTTGTTTGGCGGCAATAGTCCTCCGCTGTTTGCAAAACTAACATATGGACAATGGCCCTGAGCTGTTTTTGGATAGGTATGGTCGAAAAAATAATACGTAGGATACCTATAGAACGCAGTAAATACAGACCAGTCAAATCCGGCATCGTTAGGATCATTGGTCCATGTGTCAGGTATTCCCGATTCAAAATTTTCATAATAGGGTGTGGAAATATATTTTTTATTGTAACGAATGCTTGCAAGAGTATCATTCGTGATATTTGAATCCAATGAGTTTTTGATAAATGCTTTAAAGGTATATCCACCCTTTAAAGCCATATTAGCCGTGCTATTAAAGGTATGAAAAAAAGTGTCTCCGGGAATTAACATACGCAAAAGTTGAAAAGTATCATTTTCTATTTGCTTTCCGTTCAATGTGTAACCCACAATAACAGTTTTTCCTTTTTGCAAAGTGTCATAGCCGCTATTGCTTATTTTGACTCTCACTGATTCGGAACTATCCAAACTGCAGGAACTGGAAGGCCATATATTAGCGACGGATAAATCTATTGGCCAGGCGCGGTCAATCTTAACGTAAAAATCACATACACCACTTAATTCGTGGCTATTACATGCGCCGTTTTTTTTGAGATAATTTTTCTTTTTAAATGTTTTAAGATATGAATCATCAACTATACGAAGCCTCATCCTATATTGACCGGACAAAACACCCAAAGGGATTTTAAGATTCCCTTTCCAGGCATAGCTTACAGCAAAATTGATAGTGTTACTATCCAGCAATTCGGTAGCATCATCAAATTTTCCATCATTATTAAAATCGATCCATATCCCGTAAGCAAAAGACCTGATTTTGGTTGGCCCTAAGTCATACCCTCCTTCATATTGATATGTTTTTCCTGCTTTGAGAGTTGTTACACTCCCAAAAGACAAAAAAGCAGTATCATAGCAATCGCTCAAAAATCCTGGGGCAGAATAGTCGTTGAATATAAAGCCATCAATACCCAAAAGCCCGCAAGTCCCTGTACTTACAGGTTTACAATAGGTCTGGGATTTTAAAGGTTGTGAAAAACAAAAGACACTTAATACTATAAGGAGGACGATCTGTTTGGTAGCGGAAAATATATTCATAGCAAGAGTGTTTAGCTAAGTGGTAGAAAAGTCTTCCGGCGTTTTTACTGCCGGAAGACTTAATTTTTATGAATTATTGTTTTTCAAATTTAATATGATATACAGAACCATCTTCTCCCACGATCTCAACCATGTATAATCCTTTTGAGAATTTGTCAGTAGTAATAATATGTTCCCCAGCATTAACATTAGTTATTTTTAAAATGTTCCTGCCTGCAAGATAATAAATATTTATATTTGTTCTTGTAAATTTCGGCGCATCAGGCAAATTTAAGGTAATATTACCCTCTGATGGATTAGGATATAGTTTTGGGATTGCTTTATCCGATTTATCGTCTTCAATGCCGGACCTTTTTAACATTGAGGCTGTTGTTCGGCAGGTAGTTAGCCAAGTATTGACCGGAACAGTTAAAGTTGAAGCGGAAGATGTATACGATGAATAATTAATATTTACCGGAAAGCCTGATGTTGAAGGCACAACGGTAGGACTATTAACAATATAGGTCATTGTGCCAGCAAATAAGATGTCCGTAGTATTTGAGGCAAAGTAATTGGAAGCATCATCTCCACAACCACCACCAAGACAAGTTGATCCCTGGGTATTAGTTGTTCCTGATCCTGTTATGCCAATTGAATTACCTGTAAATTTATTGCAATACACTTCTACATCGAGTACATCAGTAAAGTAGGATGGATTATTAATTCCATTCGCAATGTATCCTGAGCTGGTAGGGGTAATTGGATACACTCGAGGAGCCATGACAATCCCATAAATATTTCCCTGGAATTTATTGTGTTGGATTCTCGATGTTGGATAAATGCCACCCGCTTCTTGGAGAAAAACAATACCATTTATGAGACCAGAAAAAATATTTTCGTCGGAATTGTTTGTAGTTCCTACAAATGTTCCGCTATTCCTTGCCTGGATACCTGTATTTAGCAACGTTCCTGAAAAATTATTCTTTTCCATTGTCACTCCGGATTGATCTATGTTTATTCCTTGAGTGTATACACCTGTAAATGTATTACTGGAAACATCGGCTTGGCTATTATATATTTCTATACCACTTCTTTGACAATTCGGCCCAACAGGATTTGATCCCGTGAATGTCGAATTTTGAATATCCGGGGAAGAAGGAGTCCCTGCCATAGTCACATTGTACATAAGGATACCTTTACTTTCATCAGGATTTATCACAGAATATGGGATGGTTGCGGAAGTACCGGGAGGATATGTTCCACTCATCAGGGAATTTGTAGTATTAAATGTACACGCGTTTATATTTCCCGGAAGGGAATAATTGTTGTAATCAACATAGGCTACGTGCACAAAATTATTTGTGAATGTTACGTTATTAAGTATAAGTTCACCTCCCTGGTAGGATAGAGCCCCAATCATCGCATCATTTATAGCTCCTCCAGACATTATTAACGAACCTTGTCCGGAACTATATCCAGGTGCCAAACTGGGATCACCATCTACGGTAATTCCTTGCCACTCGCCACAACTGGTGAATGAAACATTAGTCAGGTTTAATTGCTTCCCTTTCGCAACGGTGATCTTTACATTATTCCCAACGACAATATTTATTGGTGGACCGGAGCCCCATGTAGTATTTGTAGAAATGGTCATAGAACTTGAAATATAATAGCCGGAAGCACCACCAAAAGGGTAAGAAGAAATAGGAACATAACCAACAGGAGTGCAGTTAGCGGTTGTTATATCAGAGACTTTTATTATATTGGAAGTATATGTCCCTCCACAGGAGGAAACTCCAGTAGCATAATAATATCCTTCACTGGTTGGTGTATAAGTAGATCCTGAAGCAATAGAACCGCTTGTCCCTACTTTATACCATAAAATTGAACTATAATAACTGGTTATTGTAGGAAGTAGCTTTAAAACAGATGAACCAACATTAAATAATCCGTCCATTATTCTCAGATCCGGTGTTTGTTGAAAATTAAATCCATCTGAGACTATGTAGCAGGTTGTATTACATGTTCCGCCGGGATAAAAATAAACTCTATAAATACCGGTCATCATGTTAGAAGAAGAATAGTAATTTGAAGTGGCTCCCGGAATTGCAATATCTCCGCTTCCATAATTAACATACCACTGGTAAGATGGTACATAGCAAGGAGGGGCTGGAGGAGGAGCTACTAATGTAGGCGCAGGATAAGCCGATGGTAAGGTAAAGGTTGCAGTAGTTCCCGGGCATGCAATGGATGTACCGCTAATTGACAATGGAGTAGTAGGAGATCCCAAACAATCGCCAAAGAAGGCTACATATCCATCCCAATCACCGCCATTAGTTGTTTGAAATGTGGAATTAGAGGTAAATTGGGAAGAAGAGGTTGAGTTAGTTTCGCCGACAAAAGCGATATTACCAGTAGACTTATTGTCAGTAATTGCATATCCATAGGATGAAGAGCCGTAATAGGTTCCATACTGTTGTCCACCGGTATTGTTAAACTTGCAATAAACTGCGCTGCCTGAACATGTGCCACACCCTGTTGATGTGAAAGCTGATTGAAATGCGCCTGAAGAAACCGGGAAGCCGCTACCATAGCTCTCGCCGGCAACATTGCAGTCTCCATTTTTATCTGTAGTACACGAATTAAATTCATCCTGGTAACTACCCCCAACATAGGTACTCCATGATCTTCCTCCGGAAGTTGTAAATCTTGAGACAAATCCATCTCCCGATCCTCCATACGTCGGCTGAAATACTCCTCCGCTCGATGCAATGCCGGTTGCACTAAAGGTAGAACCTACCATATATATACAACTGTTTACACTATTGTAACTTACACCGTTGGCTTCATCATCTCCGGTGCTACCGAAATATGTACCCCATGTCTTAGCGCCGGCACTTGTAAGCTTATATAAAAAAGCATCATAAGTTCCTCCTCCGTAAGTTGTTTTATATGTTCCGGCAGTTGCAATATTTGATGTACTACTTGTGTAGCCGGCAACATAGGCAATTCCTGTTGGATCTACTGATATACTCGTTGCTTGATCATCCCCGGGAGCACTAAATGTTTTTACCCATTTATTTGCGCCCGTCTCATCAAATTTTGCAACCATAACGTCATTCAAACCTCCAAGGTTATAATATCCACACGCATAAACGTATGTGTGAACCAATGTATTGTCATAATAACAGGACAAACCCGTTAATTATTCATCGTCGTTAGCGCAGGAGACGCTATTTTCTACATATGTTAACCAATTAAATCCTGTTGCTGGGGTCAATGTCGAACTCGCATCGATTTGTGCCAAAAACCAATCATGTTCACCTAAAGTATGAGAAGGAGGACATGAATTGCCCACTAATGAACACCAACATCTTTTGGTAATGAAGGCCCCTGTAGTAGTAGCCATATCAGTACTGGTAGTACTCCCCCCTGCATATAAATGGTGAGTAGTACCACTAATATCCAAACATAATGATTTAACGCTTTCAGCTCCAACTCCTGAAAACCAGACAATCCAATCCATATCATTCAACCCATTCTTTACATCATCAAATCTGATGACAAAACCGTCTAAGTCAGCAACATAATTGTCATAAATCAAAGCGGCGGGGCTTCCTGCCTTACAAGCATTGGCAGCAACTGTGCAATTTGTTGGCAGGCTTGTGCTCAAAGTACCCCCTCCTGCAAAAATAATATCCTTACCGGTTGCGTTATTATCATCCAATAGTACCGCATATAAATCATCATGATCATTACCGCCATAGAATGTAGCCCATGCCCGTGTAGGGTCTATAATCAGGGTTTCATTTTTATCGTAATTGTTAACTACAAAATTCACAGTATTACCTGTTGCTTTGAAGTTGCAATTTACCTGTTTTGAGGCATCTTTTTGATAGGCAAATGGGGAGGATTCAACCAATGAACCTAATCTGTTTTTCATACTGAGGCTTCCATCGCTCAAAAGATTTATATCATCTTGCCCGTTGAATACCATTTTAATTTGATTCGGATTACCGCCGGGATGTATGATAAAATCATATTTTACCTGACCATTGTCCAAATGATATACCTTCATGTCTATGAAAGGATATACGTTGGAGAATGTGATTTTTTCATAGCCTTTGCTTATAATGTCATTTTTACCATAGTAATAGGTAGTATGACTTTCTCCATCTTTTGAGGCAATAGCGTTAGGATTTGCGCCTTCCAAATCCATGCTAATACCGGCATAATGACCGCGAGGCTTTTCAAGAAGCTTTGCTTTCTCATTTTTAGTATTGCTCTCAATAGTTGTCCAGAAGTATGTAATAAAATCAGCTCCGAAATAATATTTAACACCATTATATGCGCCATAGAATTTGACATCATTTGCAGGTGTTCCATTGTTAAAAGTCAACTGACCTTTGTTTTCAATAAAAAAATTACTTTGGGCTTTCTTTAATGCGGTCTGAATACCTGACTTTTGATTATTGTCCGGCTCAACGGAGGATTTAACCTTTGTGGGGTCAGCTTTGATTAAACTTTGTGCAGTTTGCGCATATGTATATGCGTTAATGAAGCATAAAACGAATACAAATAATTTGCATACGTTTGGTTTTTTTAGCAAATGAATGCCGAGAATGTTGCCATTAAATTGCGAGTAATCGCGGTTTTTTTGAACGAAATGATTGTTTCTCATTGACTTAAAAATTATTAGATTGTTAAAAAAACAGTGGAGAATGGGGTCTCCTGTTGGCAAATATAGCGTTTTTTGACAATAACCAAACTTTTTACATTATTTTATAAAAAACTAAAAGAAACATGAAGTGAACCAAAGGAAAATGCAAATATGACCTCCCAATATACAGCAGCAGATTAAATTATGAAATGCGCAATGGGGTAACATGGTATAAAATTGAAATTTGGCTAAGTGATTTAAAAAAATATTTGTAAGCAGGAGTTATTTAACTCTATATTCGTACCGACTTTAAGATTGTTACCGAACAAATGGGCGTTCGGTATAAGGGCTGCCTGTCTTGGCAGCCCTTTTTCTTTTTACTAACTTACTGTTTTGAGTTTTTTTGCTAAATCTTGTCCGTATTTCTCAAAAGAGCAAACTTTATTGGATAAAACACTAGCCCCAAATCTATTATTCCCAACTATTTTTAACTATCCGCAACTATTTTCAACTCCCCAGCATCTTATTTTTAACTTTGTACTTTAATAGGAACACTTACTATATTATATAGTGCGTTTTACTGGTAAAATTTGATTGACAACAGCAAAATATCGAATATATTTTTCGTCGGCAAATAAAAGGTTTTAGTCTAATTATTGACGTCATAAGAAGTCAAATGCGATGAGTAATCGTTAGAAGATTTGAAATTGTCAGCCTAGCGGTGATTCTATAAAATACAATCTTATGAGAAACCAATGTACAAAATCAGGCGGTTTTTAACCGCAATAATCCGCAGGATTATTTTGAAATTTATCTAAATAAATAAGATTCTTATCCTACATATTTACAAATAAAAAGCAAGTTAAATATTATTTTTATAATTTGAAGTGTTTTTATTAACTTGCGGTCATCCGCCACGACAGAGCCTGATTATATACACAATGCCTGTCCCGATGCTACTGGAGCTTCCCTTGGGAAGAGGTGGTGCAAGAGATTTATAAAAAATATTAAATTGGAAATCAAATTTACAGTAGTTTCATTCATATTATTATTTTTTTTCGGATGTAAAACGGATGTAAGAAGTGGCAAAATGTGCGAAGGAGTGATTCAAGGTACAGTTTCTTTTCCTGGAGAAGGTTTGCCTGAAGACATTAAAGTTGGCGCAATTGATACTTTAACAAATAAAACCTATTATATCAAAAATTGGGATTCATTTGGTTGTTTTACCTTAAATGTACCAATTGGCGTTTATTATGTTTTTGCAGAAACATCTGATTTTCGAGACACATTACACAATACAATTAAAATGAAAGGATATTTTACTGAATTTACTAAAAAGGGCCTAGATACTTCAAGTGGAAATGCATCCCATAAGCCATTACCAGTAAAGATTAATTGTAATGAAATAGTTAAAAATATCAGAGTGGGAGATTTTTGGGTTGATTAAAATTTAATTGTTTAGATTTAAACCTTTTGCCTCGCATATTACTAATCTTGAAGAGACGTATAAAACACCATTTGCCCTAAACAAAGTGTTACTTTAAGCGCTAAACATCTAAAAAAATCATTTTAAGTTTTTCTGCTTTTTAAGTTTAAAAGCTAACTTTGAACTTTATAAAATTCCCTCTCTTATGAAACCAATTTTTATATTTTTCAGACTTTTAGCACTCCATGTATTATTTCTGTGTGTGACTCACCAAAGTTACGGGCAACATACCGGCAGTTATGATACTACCATTGCTTTTATGGGCAGTAACCGTTCGGTATCTGTATATGTGCCTTCCAATTATAGAGGGGCAACTAAGTATAGACTCATGGTTTGTCTTCACGGACTTGGGGATGTTACTTCTAATTATAGAAATGCTTTAATCAATTCCCTTGCCTGGGGCAGTAATTTCCCAAATACCATTTTTGTATGCCCGGAAGCCGTGAGTAATACCGCTGATTTTTTTCAGGGTGATACCGCAGGTTCCATTGTACAAGCAAGTATTGATTTTGCAGAAAAGCTATATCATGTAGATTCCCAAAACATTATCTTACAGGGATTTTCATTGGGAGGCAGGGCTGCCCTCCGGTATGGACTCAGGCATTATGCAGAATTCAAGGGACTATTGCTAAATACTCCTGCCATACAGGGGGTTAAAAATGCACTTAACAAGCAATCTTATTATAAGTTCGATTATCAGAATGCCTCAAAAATTCCCATATACATCACACACGGAGGGCAGGACATCGCTTATCAGTCTCCTATTGATTCTGCGGTAGCCATGATGGTTCTAAATGATGGGAAGGTCAAGAAATATGAATTCCCAAGCATGGGGCATTCAATTCCGAACTTTTCTGGCATGAGTAATTGTATCGCATTTTTTGATAGCAGTGCGGCGAGTCAAGGAGCCGTAGCGAGTGTTGAAAGGATTTATGCCCCATTACGTACTTGTGCTTCCAGTTTTACCCCCAATATACTGATTAGAAATATGGGCAAGGATACATTGAAAGCTGCAAGCATTGATTATATATATAATGGTAGTAAGAACACTTATTATTGGAAAGGCTCCCTTCCTGCCTTTATGCATCAGGTGGTCACTTTGCCGGCCATTAATAGTGCAACAGATATTCAATCCTTAGTAATTAATATTACTTCAAATACAGTAAGCGAATCAGCAGCAAAATTGACCGATACCTCTTATATCCAATATTCAGCCACGGGCTCAAAGTTGCCGGTTTTTGAAGGTTTTGAAAATAATTTTCCTGAGAACGGATGGTTGAGCACTTCGGCCGGTGATTATTTTTCCGGGTTCGGGATATTTAATTCAGTTGGTAAATATAGCCAGAATAGCTATGCGGACGGGAATACTATTTTTGTATTTGATAATACAGAAATGCATGATGATATTTATTCCCCGGCATTGGATTTGAGTACTGAAACCAAGGCTTATCTGCATTTTGACGAAGCCTTTAATTATGATAAATATACTGCGAATGTCCTTGGAAGGGATTCTATATTTGCTGATACACTTCAAATATTTGTCAGTATGGATTGCGGTAGCCATTGGAAGAGTATTTATAAAAAAGGAGGGTCGCAATTGGCAACTTTTGCCAGTCCGATTCTGAATCCTCTTAATATGCAAGCTGATTTAATTTATCCGGCGGATAGCAATTGGAGACATGAGGTTCTTGATTTGAGCGCTTATGCAGGAAATGCCAATGTAAGTGTAAAATTCTCTTATATTTCAGCGCTTGGAGGAATTCTTTTCTTAGATAATATCAAATTCCAGGAAACGGCAGTTGGCATTGAAAAAGAAGCAGCACCTACCCCATCGGCCATAACGCTGTATCCAAACCCAGCCAAGGATAAAATTTATATTCATTCCAATAATGCATCACAAGAAAAAGTAAATCAGATATCCATCATGGATGCCTATGGTCGCATTATTTATTTATCAACTTCTAAAATAAGCCTTGCAGAGGATCAAAATATTAATATTGCATCATTTGCCAATGGCATTTATTACTTACAAATCGTAACCGGCGATCATATAATAAGTAATAAGTTTACAATCAGCAGATAAAGATTGTTTTAAAAATATAAGTTAGAGGCGTTGCTTGCAGCGCCTCTTTTTTTTTGTTGCGGATGGGAAGGACCGTATAATTAAAGATATGGAGATCTCATTTCGTTGAGTATATTTTGAATATCCGTTAATTGTATTTTTATTCCCTAAAAAAATACATCTTTGCATGCGATGAGCGAATTGTGTTTTACGATAAATACCCAAAAATTATTACTGAAGTATAATTGGGCCATTTCCAGAAATACTTCTGCATTTAAAATTAATGCCATTATTTGCTTGAGTGATGGCCTCATACAAGGGTATGGAGAGGCTGCACCCAATATTCGATACGGGGAAACGCCGGAGCTTTTATTGGAGCAATTTGAATTATTTAATTCAAAATTTATTTATTCTAATTTTAATGTTAAAGATGCGGATACCGCTATTGAGGCCTTTGAGGAATATTTATCGGAGTTTGAAATATGTCAGGCCTTGCGTTTCGGCATCAGTGCTGCATTTGCACATTATATCAGCAAAAAATATCAAAAGCCCTTATCCTATTTATTAGGCATCCGTCCTCCGGATTTGCCTTTGCCCAGTTCCTATTCCATTCCCATTATGGATCCCTCTTTACTGCAAAATTTTTGCGAAACCTTTCATTTAAAGCGCTTTAAACGTATTAAAATCAAAGTTAAAACTGAAGAGGCAACGGAAATAATTCATGAACTCCGCAAATACCTTGATGCCGAACTATTGGTGGATGGCAATGAATGCTGGACAGATGTAGAAGCTTTAATTCGTTTTAGCGAGAGCTTGCCTAAACTTAGGGTCGGTCTATTGGAGCAACCTATGCCCGCCCATATGACGGAAGAGTATCAGTGGCTCAAAAAGCATAGTCCCATCCCCCTCATTGCCGATGAGAGCTGCCTGGCGGCACCTGATATGGATGCTTTGCAAAGTCAATTCCATGGCATCAATATGAAACTGATGAAAGCCGGAAGCTATCGGAATGGGATAAAAATCCTTCAAGAGGCACAAAAAAGAAAAATGATCCGGATGATTGGTTGTATGGTAGAAACCAGTATCGGAATTGCCTCCGCCATGCAGGTGAGCCATGGGGTGCAATATGCAGATTTGGACGGTTTTTTAATTATAAAAGATGAGCCATTCGGCTTGGTTGAAGAAAAAAACGGCTCACTTTATTTCAATGATAAAAATTTTTAGTCATTTTTGCTGTAAATAACCGCATAAAGGAAAGAATATGGGAATTTCTAAAAGATTCAAAGGAGTATATCTCTGCTTAGGCTTCATATTGCTACAGTTTAGTCTGGCGTTTGGCCAGAAAGATGGTAAAGCAGACTTTGGCGCAGCAGTAGATCAGATTAATTGCGAAACGATGAAATTTATCCATCGCGAGGAAGGGAGAAAGAATGTAGCGGACAAAATGGAGTGTTTTACTTTTGAATCCATCTATAAGAGCATCCCGGATGATGAAATCAATTCCACCGGGAAATTATGTAAAGAAATAAATCATGCCAAAGAAAAATACAATCCCAAGGAGGACTTGGGCAAGCAAATAGATGCCGTTATAGCATTGGCTTATGATAAAATAAAAAAGAAAAAACGCAAGGGCAGCGTAGAGGAATACAAAGCGCATTTGGAAGAATACAAAAAAGATGCCTTAGAAAGTTTTACGGCAGCCTCCACGCCCAAAGCTGAGGCAAAAACAGAGGATAAAAAAGATAATCAGCCGAAGGTGAGTGAAGCACCAAAAACGGATAGCAGCAACGCCGGTGCAGCTACTGCAGCGACGGAAAGCACTAAAAGCAACAATAGCTCCGAAATTCTTCCTGCAGAAAAAAATGCCAATAGTAATTCCGGAACCATGGTGGGCTGGGCAGCGATTATTTTATCCTTAATCAGTTTAATATTATCCGCATTTGCCTTGATGCGCTTAAAACATTTTATAGACGAAACTGAGGCCCGTATGGATGAACCTGCACCTGAGCTTAGTCGCCCGGCAGCACCATTGGTGCGCGAATCCCCGGATAATTATAAATTACTCGAAATGAAATTCAATGATGAATTGCGCAATATGCGTACCTATTTCGAGAATAAAATTGCAGAGTTATCCACACAACATAACGTTGAAAAAGCAGAAAGCGCCGACGAACCACAATTTGCGAGCTCACACGTTATTGAAGAAGGGCATTATATACCTGAGGAATTGCCGGTTCCGGAACCTTCGGAAGAAAAAAATGAAGCACCCGCAGAAAACCAACCTGAAGTAAAATTTACTCCGCCTCCGGTGCAAGTAAGTTTATTTGGAGATTTGCCATTGGCGGATCAAGCTGCTAAAAGCTATGAGGATGAATTGGACACTAATTTATTGCCTTCCTACCGATTTGCCGCCTTGCCGGTAAATGGATTGTTTGATGAAAATTTATTTACAGAGCATGCCACGAATGATTCCATATTTGAAATAGAAAGTTATGCCGATGTACCCGGCAGGGCATTCTTTTCGTTTTTAAATTATCCTGAAGTAAGTGCCAAAGTATTGGCCAATCCACAGGAATACTTAGACCCTTATAGCCACTATGAAGGAAGCCATGAGGGAAAAAGCAGGATAATACTGGTGGATGAGGGAATTTTGCAATTGGAAGATGGACATTGGCATGTAAGTACCAAGGCACATGTTCGATTCGAGTAAATGAAGCTTATTTAATAAGTCAATTTTTTCGTCTCCATAATTCAATCAAAGCACGTATGATTTGATTAGTAATTTTATCATAAATCACTAATTATCATTTACTTGAATTTTAATTGCTCATTTTATTTGCTTTTAAACGAGTAATATTAGAACAATAATGTTTTAAAATATTCATCAAAGCTTCCTTACTTTGTTCCATAATCAAATAATAACACGCAAAATGAACCAATTATCAACTTCAATCCTCAAAAAAATTCCGACCCTTATCATGGGACTGATTTTTTCCTTGAGCCTGATGGGCACCAAAGCCTATGCCTCTTGCGGCATACATGCAAAGTTGACTTTTCATGTATCCGGTTACACCGCATATTTTAATGATTCCTCCTATACCACCGGCACTATCATTGCCTTTCACTATTTAAGATTTGGCGATAGCAGCAGCAGTAGCACAGTTAGTCCCACACATAAATATAAGCATAAGGGAAAATTTCCGGTAACGCTCTATGTTATGGATTCCACGCATAAATGCATAGACTCCGTAAAAGATACAGTGGTTATTAATCCGAAAAATTGCGGTGCGGCATTTTCTTATACTTATAGCGGACTCAATTATTCCTTCACCAATAGCTCTTATGTGTCCGGAGGCAAAGCCTCTTATCATTGGTATTTTGGAGATGGCACTACTGATACTGCAGCTAATCCTAAGCACACTTACAGTAGCACTGCAGGTGCTATGACTGTTTCTTTAGTAGTAGATAACGGATTAGGCTGTAAAGATTCTACCACTGAAATGATTGTTCCTAATTGCGGTATTCACTGTTATTATACTTATGCAGTATCCGGAGCCTTGGTTCATTTTTATGATTCTTCCTATAGCAGTGGTTCCAAAATTACCAGATACTATTGGAGTTTTGGAGATACCTCCAGTGCAACTACCAAAAATCCGGACCATACCTATAAGCATACCGGAAAGTTTGCAGTGGTTCATTATGCTATTGATAGCTTAAGCAAATGCTATGTCAGCTATATTGATACTATTGTCATCACAAGTGTGCCTACCACTACTTGCGGACTTCATGCACACAATAAATACAGCATTTCCGGGGCAAGTGTTTCCTTCACAGATTCCTCTTATTCCACCGGTAGCACAGGAGTAGCCTCTTATTATTGGGGATTTGGAGATAGCACCAGCTCAACCAGTGCAAATCCTTCCCACACCTATTTACATAATGGAAAATTTTTAGTTGTTGAATATGTATTTGACAGTGCTAAAAAATGTTATTCCAGAGTAGTAGATAGTATTACAATTACCGGAGTAACTACTTGCGGATTGCATGCAGGCTTTAGTGATAGTGTAGCAGGAAAAACGGTTTATTTTCATAATACCTCTTATACCACCGGTAAAAGCATAAGCAATTATTATTGGAGCTTTGGAGATTCCACTACTGCTACCGCTACTTCTCCAAACCATACCTATACTTATAATGGCACCTTTAAAGTGATTCTTTATATTTGGGATAGCGTAAGCAAATGTTCCTCCAGCTATAGTACCAGCATTACTATTGGTACCAGCACGGCTACTTATGATATTAAAGGATATGTGTATGAAAAGGGCGTGGGTATGGCAGATTATGCTACGGTATATTTAATTTACTATAAAACTACTGACAGCACTTTAAATTTAATAGACTCAACCAGCATTGTTCCTGCAGATTCCGGAATGTATCATTTCGGTAAAGTGTCCCCTGGAAAATATTTAGTAAAAGCTGCATTGACTTCCAGCGCTACAAATTATAAAAAATTCCTACCTACTTATTATCATTCTTCCATGCATTGGGATTCTGCAAAGTATGTAACCATTACTACCGGTACCGGTTATGCAGGAATATTTATGATCGCGGGAAGTAATCCGGGCGGTGCAGGATTTATTGGCGGAAAAGTTAGCGCCGGTGCCAATAAAGTTGGCGATCCGGTGGCCAATGTAGAAGTACAATTATATGATGCTTCCAATAATTTGGTTGCCTTTACCTATTCCGATATAAATGGAAATTATTCCTTCAGCAACTTAGCCTATGGCAACTATACCGTATGGCCGGAAGCTTTAGGAAAAATTACTACCTCTGCCAGTATTACCATAGATGCAGGCACTCCAAGCATTGGAAATGTAGGCATCACTGTAGATACCAAAGCAATATCTGCTGCCGTTACCGGCATTGAAAATAATAGTCAATTGTATTTTTCAGCAAGGGTATATCCAAATCCTGCCAAGGAAGGCATCAATATGGATTTCGTAAATCTGGTAAATGCTAAAACCAATATCAGTATTATCGATGCTATGGGTAGAACAGTATATAGCCAAGTACTCAGCCTCAGCATTGGCAAGCAATCCTTGCACCTCAATACGGAAGCTTTGAATAATGGATTGTATATTATTAAAGTATTGGATCAAAAAGGAAATTTCGAAAACAACTACCGCTTTATTAAAGCAAATTAATATTACACTGCTTCTCAACTATTTGAGTACAGGCTGCCTACGGGTGGCCTGTACTATTTTTAGGGGTTGAGGTATTATAAAAATACCATAAAAAAAAGGAGCACTTTTCGTGCTCCTTTACAAAATTAACATCCGAAAGCAAAAGTCATTTCAAAGGCTCCTGCTAAATTATGCTGCAGGACTAACCACTTCTACGTCGCAGTCTATAGTTACAGTATCGCTAACAATAGCGCCACCGGTTTCAATAAGCATGCTCCAGTTGAGTCCGAAATCTTTACGGTTAACTTTTCCGGTAATATGGAAACCTGCACGTTCGTTACCCCAAGGATCTTTCACCATTCCTCCGGATTCAACGTTAAGTTCGATATGTTTAGTTACATCACGCAAGGTAAGGTTACCTTCCATTTTATAGTTTTCATCATCAATTTTTGAAATTTTAGTGCTGGTAAATAATACTTTTGGGAAAGCTTCAGCATTAAAGAAATCATCGCTTCTTAAGTGCGCATCTCTATCAGCAATTCCAGTAGTAATGGAGGCAGTATCCGCTTCAAAATTAATTTGAGAAGTATTAAAATTGTTGCCCTCAGTAGTTACTGTTCCTGAAAATGTTCCAAAGTGACCGGAAGCTTTAGAAACCACCATGTGTCTAACAATGAAACGAATATGAGAATGTGCGGGGTCTATGCCCCAGGTGCGGGTTGCTGTTGAATTTGTTTGATTTTCCATAATTTTATTTTATACGTTGTAACATTATATGTAGGTACAAATATAATGCCTTAAATGATGAAAAGTCTTATAAAAATCAAATTATTTTTTACATAATTGATAATTAATAACTTAAATGAAATATTTGGCAGTCATGACAAATGACAACAGGTTTCATGTCATGACAAGAATGAAATAATAAAAATAAATGAAGGCTAAGATTGCATTACATCAACAAACCACCGCAAACCTGGATGGTTTGTCCGGTAATATATGAAGCCATATCCGAGCCAAGGAACACCGCCAAATTGGCTACATCATCGGTAGTGCCTGCCTTTTTTAACGGGATGGCTTGTTCCCATGACTTGCGAACTTCTCCGGGAAGTTCTGCGGTCATTTCGGTTTCAATAAAACCCGGTGCAATAGCATTGGCACGTATATTCCGTGAGCCTAATTCTTTGGCGATAGATTTGGTAAAAGCAATAATTCCGGCCTTTGAGGAAGAATAATTGGTTTGACCGGCATTGCCATTGATGCCTACAATGGAGCTTAGATTTATAAATACACCACTTTTAGCCTTCATCATCGGCTTAATGGCAAACTTACTTATATTAAATACAGATTTAAGATTGGTTTGGATGACTTCATCCCATTGCTGTTCAGACATCCTCATCAATAATGTATCTCGGGTAATACCGGCATTATTAACTACAATATCAAGACTTCCAAAGTCAGTTAAAATATCTTCTATTAGTTTTTCGGCAGCTGCAAAATCAGCGGCATCGCTACGATAACCTTTCGCTTTAATTCCCAGGGCTTCTAATTCTTTTTCAAAAGCCAAAGCCTTTTCTACAGAGGATAGGTAAGTAAAGGCAATGCTTGCGCCATGTTCAGCATATTTTAAAGCGATACCTTTACCAATTCCGCGACTGGCTCCGGTAATTAGAGCCACTTTATTTTGAAGAAGTTTCATTTTATAAGTAGAAAAATAATTGAATGCGGGACAAAGTTTAAGCTACAACGCTCATTACTTTAGCCACTGTAATTCCTATATCAGCGGGAGAAGCCACCACATGAATACCACATTCACTCATGATGCGCATTTTTGCAGCAGCGGTATCATCCGCACCACCAACAATGGCACCGGCATGACCCATTCTACGGCCCGCAGGTGCGGTTTGACCGGCAATAAAACCAATGACAGGTTTGGTACCGAATTCCTTGATCCAACGCGCTGCTTCAGCTTCCATTCCACCGCCAATTTCACCAATCATAACGATGGCGTCGGTTTCCTCATCTTCCATTAGCAATTGAACAGCTTCCCTGGTAGTAGTTCCAATAATTGGGTCTCCTCCTATTCCTATAGCAGTGGTAACCCCGAGTCCCACTTTCGCTACTTGATCAGCAGCTTCATAAGTAAGTGTTCCGGATTTAGAAACAATCCCGATACGACCTTTTTTAAATACAAAGCCCGGCATAATGCCAACTTTACATTGTTCGGCAGTAATAACGCCAGGACAATTCGGACCAATTAATCGACTTCCGGTACCTTTTAAATATTCCTTCACGTTTACCATATCAGCCACAGGAATACCTTCAGTGATGCAAACAATTAGTTTGATACCTGCATTAGCAGCTTCCATAATGGCATCCGCAGCAAAAGCAGGCGGTACAAAAATAATGGAAACATCAGCGCCGGTTTTAATAACAGCGTCTTCTACAGTATTAAAAACAGGTAAATCCAAATGTAATGATCCGCCTTTGCCGGGAGTAATGCCGCCAACGACTTTAGTTCCGTATGCAATCATTTGTTCAGCATGGAAAGTTCCTTCCTTGCCGGTAAATCCTTGTACGATAACTTTGGAATCTTTATTTACTAAAACGCTCATAGGGTATATATCTTGGAATGGTGATACAATAAAATTCTTACGGCAAAAGTAATGAATTTCGCCGATAGAGACAAGAAGAGTAAACTAAATAAATACAGTAAAATTAACGGCTGTTGCGCGTCATATTTTGCTGTGCTTTCTTCTTGATAAAATAGAAAGGGATATAAAGTAAAACAGGGCAAAACAAAAGTGCAACTATTACACTTTTGGCAGCAAAGCCTAAGGCGATAGCAATACTAATTGCAGCACCTAAAGCAAATACCATTTTTTCATTTTCCATAATATATTATTTTTCCGACGATACAAAACTAGTAAAAATTGACGATACTCAAAAATAATATTGTTCTCAACTATCATTTTTTTCAGTCAAAAAAGAACAAATCGTTGATTTTGTGGATATTAATTTATATTCGAAATTAAAAAAAGTAGTTGAATTCTTAAATTCCCAGGTATTATTTTATTGTAAAGGAAACATTAAAAAGAAGCTTAAGCACAGAATAAGTAATATAAAAAAATAGCCCCGCAATTGCTTACGGGGCTATACTATATTATATATGACTATATTATATATGTTATAAAATCTTAGTTACCTACAGACCAATAAACTTTAATTTGGTAGGAATGGCCAGGTTGTGAACCTCTAAGGATAATTGGGTAGCTAGTTTCTTTACTCATATCTCTGGTCCAGCTCTTCATTAAAGAAAGGTTGGTTAAAGATTGATCTTGAGAAAGTACTAAATAAAAGTTCCAAGCTTCAGGAGTAATAATATGTGCTGCGGCAGCATCTTTATATTGAATATCCCAAATTTTTTGAGGATCAAATTGAACGAAGTTCATGCTGGCAATTTGAGGTGTTCCCCCAACAACTTTTTGGAAATTAAAGCCAACATAAGGATTAGCTAAAGAAGTACACCAAGCATTTCCATTGCTATCAGCAGGAGGAATTTGAACCAGCACTGCGCTATCGAAATAACGATTACCGATAATTACAATTACACTTGCTGTATATTTATGTCCTTTATCGGAAGAATAAACTGTCAATTTAACGGTATAAACACCTTTGGCCAAATACGCATGGGTTGGCGCCGCAGCAGTAGATGGGCTGGAGCCGTCTCCAAAATCCCAAGAATAACTACCGGTATTTTGAACAGTTGCACCAAAAGTAATTGTTTCGCTAATATTGAAGGTATTTTTACCTAGAATAATAGTTGCAAATGGAGTTGTAGATTGACCAAAAGTTGCAGGAGGTTGAATTCCAGGATCATTTTTTGAACAAGAAGCAATGCCTAGAAGACCAAGTGCAAATAAAACTACGAGTATCTTTTTCATGTAAACCAATTTAGTTTTGATTGTAATGTAGCAAAAATACGAAATTTTCATTAACTGTGTAAATTTTTCAAAAAATTAAGTAATTGATTTAAGTTAACGCTTGCCCCACCTTAAATGTTATAATTACGTAATAAAAAGTAATTTTTAACCAAAAACTGCCATATATCAGTAACCACCAACTTGAATAAGTAGTAATTTTGAAGTGTTAACCCAAGCCAAAATAGCAATGTCAAAAGGAATTCTGATACTAATGAGTATAAGTTTGTGCTGCTTTTTATCCTCATGTAATTACCATAAATATGATGAATTGGTAAAACCTAATATTGGCAAAACCACGGTGGTATTGCCTGATACAGTTAGTTTCAGCAATAATATTATGCCGATTTTAAATAATAATTGTGCCAGCTGCCATGATGCTACACATTATAGTGCTTCAGCCAGAGGGATAGCCGTTTACGATTATAGAACCATTTCCAATTTTACTGCTCCGCATGATTCCACCTGCTATTTAATTGCGTGCATTACGCATTCACCAAATATTTCTCCTGCCCTATTTATGCCCAATAATGGTACCAAATTAAGTGATGCCGATATTGCTTTGATGGTAAAATGGGTTTATGCAGGCGCTAAAAACAATTAATTAATATATAGAACACCAAACCATGAGAACTCTTTTATTATCAGTTAGCTTTCTTTTTTGTACGATGTTTTTGCATGCTCAAACAGATCCTTTTGCCGCTTTGGACAGTGGCATGAAAAGTGAACCTGAATATGCAACCGCAACCTTTAAAGGTACCCGTTTAATAAATTTTCAAACCGTAGAAACTCCCGGGAAAAACACCTTAGATTTTAGGATTTCTCACAGATTTGGTGATTATAGCACAGGACTCAATAATTTATATGGATTGGACGGACCCGCTAATTTATGGTTGGGATTAGATTATAGCCCCGATGGAAGATTGGTGGTAAGTGTGGGGCGTGTAAATATTGAGAAGCTCATTACCAGCGGATTAAAATACAAACTATTTCGTCAAAGTTTACATGGTTGGAAATCTCCTTTTACAGTAACCTTATTGGCAGATTGGAATATCACCACCATACCCGCAGCTTCTGCAACTTATACAGATGAGTTCCACTATACCACCGACCGATTTAATTTTACTTACCAAGCTATGATTGCAAGGAAATTTAATGAGCGCTTCTCATTACAAATTTCTCCAACCATGATTCACTATAATGAAGTGATCGCCATTAGTGATAAAAATGATATTTATGCATTGCCGGTATTAGCTCGTTATAAGTTTAGTAGAAGTGTGGCAGTAACGGCAGAATATGGATTTAGAATTAATAAATATTCTCCAACCAATACTTATCAAAACGTAGCGGGAATTGGATTTGATATTGAAACCGGGGGGCACGTTTTCCAGGTATTTGTAACCAATGCCGTAGGAATTGCAGAAAGTCAAACCTTACCTTTTACCACTCAAAGTTGGTCTAAGCAACAATTTAGATTAGGATTTAATATTTCGAGAATGTTCTCTTTTTAAACTGAATATTTAAAAAGACAAAAAATAAATGCCTCAATTTTTTGGGGCATTTTGTTTTGGAAGGATGGCAGCAGTTTTATCCTCCATTTTCATCAGTTGATCTACTGTAACAAAGGTATAACCTTGTTTTCTAAGAACTTCTACTAATTTAGGCAAAGCTTCTGCTGTATGAGCGCCCCGACCATTCACGTGAAATATTAAAATATCTCCCGGAGTGGTTAAACTATCCACTTCTTTAGCAAGCATTTCACTACTAATATTTTTATCAGGATCTCCGCTCGCATAGGTCCAATGAACTACTTGCAAACCCATTGATTCCACCGCCTTAAGCGTATTATCATCATAATTGCCGCCCGGGAATCTAAAATATTTAGGCGTTTTGCCTGTAATCCATCGAATCATTTTTTGATTCTTTGCAATATCCTTATAAAATTTATAGGTACTCAATTTTTCCATATGTTGAATATGGTTTAAGGAGTGATTCTCAAATTCAAAAAATGGATAATTCTTTATTTTTCTTAGGTCGGTCATATTGCGATAAGCAAACTTACCGGTAAGGAAGAAAGTTGCAGGTATCTTGTTTTGAACTAAATAATCAATAATACCACAATCTAAGTACGAAGCGTGCCTATTTTCGCAGCCGTCAAAAGTTAAGGCTACTACCTTTTTGGACGTCAGTACGCGAGTCACCACTTGCGCCTGCGCAACAGGTAAAATCACTAAAAATAGTCCAATAATTAATTTAAAACGCCACATGATTAATAGAAATACAAAGTTCTTACCATATTTTGGATTTATAATCAGCTAAAATACAATTGTTGGTAAATTTTAATAATTGTGGATAAATACTAATTGCTTCGATTCCGTAAGTTTGCATTTTATAATCAAAACTTGCTAAAATATATAATAATATGAGCTTATTAGGACCAGGATCAAGAGTGAAACACAAAGAATTTGGCGATGGTGTAGTGGTAAATTCACGCACTTCGAGTTATGATATTGTATTTATTAATTTCGGCAGAAAAGAAATCAGTCATACCAGCTTATTGGACGTTATAGAAGAGGAAGAACCATTAGATGATTTAGTAAGTTTGGTAGAAGTAGAAAGAAGTTTGGTCAGGATTTTACAAAAATATAGTGATGTCCAAGAGACTGTTCCAATGGGGCAAAAATGGATTGGCGGAACTTTACTCTTACAACCTACCGATAAAAATTTAAAACCCAAAGAAATTCCGATTGAAACATTTTTTCATAAAATTGTAATGTTGCGCGACCGCCTGAGAACCTTGGAGCAACGTGTAAATGCAAGTAATTTGAATGATGAAGAAAAAGTAAATTGTCAGCAATACATTACTCGTTGTTATGGTAGCTTAACAACCTTCAATGTACTGTTCAAACAACCGGAACATTATTTTGTGGGAGAAAAAGGAAGTAACGATTAGGAACCTCTATTTAATAATAATCTTTTCCCACCAAACTTCTTTGTTGGAAGAAACCTTTAGCAAGTACATTCCGGGGCTTATCCCTGTAAAATCCAAATTCGCTTTACCACTGAGCCCACTGCGTGTTTGGATAAGATTCCCATTCATTTGGTATAATGCTGCCGTTGCAAGTATTTGATCAGGCAATTTTAAAGTAAAGGAGCCATTGGATGGATTGGGGAATACACTAATATTTCCACTTTTTTGCTTTACGATAGGTTCAATACCGGTATATGGGGTAGAACCCATTACTGCCCGAATCATAGGTGCACCGTGGATTTCAGTATTTTGCTTCCAACTGCCATCAATATTAAAATAAAGATGCGGGTTGGCCTGGTATTGACTTATTTCATCATAATTACGATCTAAACCTACATTTAGGACAAAATCATTATTTTGTATCCAACCAATAAAGAAGGTGGTACCTACCGGCAATAGGGTATCCAGCGGGATATAAATATAATCATTGTACCAATTGAGGTAAGTAGAATGGTAATTATCTAAACGCCATAATATTTTATCATTAGTTTGTCCCGGAGGATTTACCAAATCAATGGATTGCCATACTACTAAAGACCATAAATACGAACTAATATCCTGTTCACTTTCATTGAAGTGAATTAAAATACCTTGAAGTACATCACTCTGTATAGGATCAAATTCCAAAGCTACCTGACCGCTCTGGGTATTAATTAAGCCTAAGCCTGCTTCCGCACTACCATCATCATAAGCATACAGATTAGTAAGCTGCATCATGCGGTAAACTTTATCATTTTGGGGAAATAAATTACCGCTTTTAGGTGCCTTGATAGAATCAATCGTCAAGAAAGATAACGTATCTAAACTTAAATTATTTATAAGTTTAATATTATTGCTGCCATTAGTTTTTACCAAAGAATCTTTAAAAAGTTTGGTGCGTAAAGGCAGAATATTTTGTGAATTTAAAAAGGAACTAAAAGGATAAATGGCCGCAGCACCATTGGTATCATAAATAGATTTTACGGTATTATACCAAGTGGCATTGATGCTATTACTATCAGTTCCATTATTCCTTACGGTATTATAAATATTGGCAGTAATATTAGCAATGAAGCCACCGTTTTTAGCATTGAGCAAATGCTTGGACGGCATTAAAGAGAAATTAGCCAAAAGCGGCGTCGGTAATTTTTGAATGGCGATATCATTGACTAAAGTATCTCTTTTTCTGGCCCTATCCAGCCATACGTAATCCAAGTGCCAATGATCCAAATTACCACTTCTATTGCCATAGTTTCTGAATCGAAACTGAAATCCCTTATAAAAAAACGTATCCCTGACAGGAAGAATTACAAATTGGAATGGCGGCGAAACAGTGACTCCTTTTAGCACTCCGGTACTGGCCCATACATGTTTCCAAGCCATAGCTTGCTTTTTGGTAGAAGTATCAATGACCGGTATTCCATTGGAATCCACCACAGGGTATAAGAATTCCAATAAAAATGTATCCTGTTCTTTAGGCGCTACTCCAAGTCCCCAAGGTTGGCAATAAAAACTAAAATAAACCGTAGTATCCCCTTTGGCAATACCTGATAAATCAATAGGTCTACTGGTTAAGGTATCACAGGGATTAGAACTTGCCCTGATGGCAAAGGGATCATAGGGACGACCTTCCTGATTTAAGCCATCAAAAGTAGCCACACCAACACTAGGGGCTGAATCCGTCATGGTAGTATTTACAAATACTTCATGATCGAGCCATAGGGTATCATAGGGGTATATGCCATGATAACTGGGATCCCATAAATAACGAGCAATGTATGAAAAATCATCGAAAAAGGGCAGTTGCATGGTATCCAATGCTTTTTTGCTCATCATTCGGTGTTGTTGCCACTGATGAAATTGGGTGCTTTGTGCTTGGTTGGTCCACAAAGGAACCACTCCCAATCCAGACTTTTGTGCTTGAAGTTGGGTTAAGCTTAAGAGGAAAAAAGAAAGTAACAGTATTCTTTTCATGCAATGCCGTAAACTAAAAAAATCATAACTTCATTTTTTAGCTATTATTGTATTGAGTTGCAAATTAACCAAAGATTTTTTAGAAATGAAACATTCTAATTAATATGTTGGGAGAAATGAAAGTATTGCCTCCTATAAAATTATAATATCCTCATCAGCAAATGGAGGTAAACTTGAAAAGCGTCTAAAAATCCTGGCAAGATTTATAACATCCTTTTCACAATAAATTCTGATTCGATTTAAATCCTTATCGTAATAATAAACTTTAGCCACATCTTTTCCTGAAATATCATCCTTGGAACTGGGAATTCCAAAGCAAGCGGAAAGCAAAGCCAAGGAGGTCCTGTCTTTAAAATCACCAAAGCTCCACATCTGCATGGTATCGATCAACCAAGGATTATTCCAGGACTTAGTGCCGGAGGTATTTAATAAATTAGGTAATTCAATGCCATTAATCATCATTCTGCGGGAGATATATGGGAAATCAAATTCAATTCCGTTGTGGGCACAAAGCGCATTTTTTCTTGAATCAGAAAAAGCTTTATCTAATAAGGACTTAAATTTTAATAATAATTCCGCTTCATTATCACTGGCAAAGGAAGTAATACGAAAAGAATTTTCCGCATGAACCCCTAACTTTGGGTCAGGAAAATAACCGGCAGAAATGCAAACAATTTTTCCAAATTCCGCATGTATTCCTGCTTTTTGGAAATACAATTCTTCAGGAGGCAAGCCTTCTGAGCTATATTTTCTGGATTTATCTCTCCACAATTGTTGGAAAACTTCCGGCATAGCTTCATAATCTACATATGCAGGAACGGTTTCAATATCCAAAAAAAGGATTTGATATATATTTTTAGATTCTGCCTGATTGTTGGGTCTATCACTCATTAAAGTCAACAATAAATTAAATTTTACCAACCACCGCTGGCACCACCGCCACCGGAACTACCGCCGCCAAAGCCGCCGAAGCCTCCTCCTCCACCGCCGCCCCAATCGCCGCCACCTCTACCGCCGCCGAAGCCTCCGCCTAGCATAAATAAACCGGTGCCGCCGATAAAATTACCAAAAGATCCGCCGCCGCCTCCATTGCCAAAAATCCTCATTAAAATAAATATAAAAATAATCAGAACAATAATGGCACTGCCAAGACCTCTTCCTTCTTTAGTTTTTTTGGATTTAGCAAACTCTTTTGAATTTATTTCCTTTTTAGCGAGTTTCATTAAAATATTGCTCGCTTCGTCCAGCCCCTGATAATAATTTCCGGCCCTAAAATTAGGACCGATATAATCATGGATTATTTTTGAACATATTATATCGGTAATAACGGGTTCCAAGCCGTAGCCTACCTCTATTCTTACTTTTTTATCCTTGATGGCAGCATAAATAAGAATCCCATTATTGCTTTTTTTATGACCAATCCCCCAAGCATCAAATACACGATTGCTATAATCTTCCAAGGAAGCATCACCTATGGAGCTATCCAAAATAATGGCAATTTGATTGGAGCTGGAATCATCAAATTGGACCAATTTATTTTCCAAATTTTGACGTTCCGCACTGCTTAATACATTGGCAAAATCATTGACCAATTTATCGGTTTTGGCAGGAATATCCTTAGCGAATACACTCAGGGAACCCAAGCAAAAAAACAGACACCATAACAGTGTTTTATGCAAAGGATATTTCATCTGATAGTTCATTAATATCATCATCTTGATATGGGAATTTATCCCTTAGTTTTTCGCCGGCCATCTTTATACCCTCAATCATACCGGCCGTAAAATTCCCATTTCTAAAGTACTGCTGCATTTGATTCCGTATCGTATCCCAAAAGCGATCTCCTACCGCTTGATGAATACCGATATCTCCTAATATTGCAAATTTCTTATCACTGATAGCAAGATAAAAAAGCACTCCGTTTCTCAATTTGGTTTTATGCAATTCCAACATTGCGAATACATCAGCAGCTCTATCCAATACATCCTTTCCCTGAGTACTGCTTTCAATATGCACTTTTATTTCACCGGAAGTACGGTGCTCAGCATCTTTTACAGCTTGCAGAATTTCTGCAATTTGCTCTGTGGTAAAAAGTTCTTCAGCGGTCATGGTATGGCTATCCTTTTAGAAAAAATACTCATTATTTAATGTCGAATTTTACATCAGGGGCTTTATCTGCGCCTGCACTGGCTGTAAAATATCCTTTGGTTTGGAAACCAAACATTTTTGCAGTTAAGTTTTCCGGGAAACTACGAATGGTAGAATTATAATCTTGTACAGCAGTATTAAAATTGCGGCGTTCTACGGCTATTCTATTTTCGGTTCCTTCCAATTCACTCATCATGTCATGAAAAGCTTCATTGGATTTTAAATTAGGATAATTTTCTGCTACTGACATGAGTCGGCTTAACACATTACCCAATCCATCCTGTGCCAACTGAAATTGTTTAACATTTTCAGGAGTAAGCTTGGAGGCATCTATGGTAACTTTAGTAGCATTGGATCTTGCTTCCTGTACTGCCACTAAGGTAGATTTTTCAAAACCGGCTTCGGCACTTACTATTTTTACAAGGTTCCCGATCAGGTCCATTCTGCGTTGATAAACGTTTTCCACTTGACCCCATGCAGCTGATACTGATTCTTCCTTTTTTACCATGGAATTATATCCGCAACTGGTCATGGAAAGTGATAATCCGATAATGACGCCAAATAGGCCTAGCTTTTTAAATACATTTTTCATCTTCATAATTTATAAAGTCCAAAATTAAACAAAATTTATTAAGCAATGCATCCCACAAATGCCGTGCCGCAACCTGCGGAGGTAGAGATTGTAAACATCTGGCTATGCCTCAAAGAATTGAGCCGATGATTTTAAATATTAAATTATAAATACTTATTAATAAACTACTCCAATAAAATCAGCCCAAAAGTTCGCATTCAAATACTTTCTCGAAATTGCGCTTTACGGCCAGCTTTACTTCCTCAAATGGCAGGGAATATCCCAGTTCTTTAGCCATCGAGGTTACGGCTTTATCACTTATCCCACAAGGGATAATGAAATTAAAATAATCCAAATCCGTATTGACGTTAAAAGCCCAACCGTGCATGGTGGTCCAACGGCTGCATTTTACGCCAAAAGCACATATTTTTCTGGCCCTGGGACTATCAGGTTCTATCCAAACACCTGTATATTTTGGCAGTCTGCCCGCCATGATGTCATATTCCGCTAAGGTATTTATCATTACTTCTTCCAAAGAGCGCATGTACCATCCTATATCTGTGCGGAATTTTTCTAAATCCAAAATGGGATAACCTACAATTTGTTGCGGACCGTGAAAAGTAATATCGCCTCCCCTATTATTATGAAAAAAGGATATCCCTTTTTGCTTTAATTCGGCTTCCGAAATCATCAGATGATCCTCAGAACCGCTTTTGCCTAAAGTATATACAGGGGGATGCTCGCAAAATAATAAATGATGCTGCGTTTCCACCATTTCCGATGGCGGCTTATTTCTATTTTCTGCTTTTATGGCTAAAATTTCCTCGAACAACTTGGTTTGCAAATCCCAAGCTTGCTGATACTCCATTTTGCCTAAATCTTGAAAATATACTTGATTCATGCAGCAAAGTTAGGGCTCAGTACAATACCGCGCACCATAACGGGGACTATCCATTAGGAAACTATTATTGAGCCGGTTTTAAAGGAGTTTTCTTCATTGGAGGCTTGGTATTGGCCGCAGGATAAGAAATCATTGCTTCCGATTCCATGGCCGCATGCATCACCAAAGGGTTTGGCGGCTGATTGCCTTGGGCACCCATACCCACATACATTTCCTTTTCGTAATGTTTATATTTTTTAGCAAAAATGGCATTTACCACATTATCAGGTTCCTCCTCATTAGCAAATAAATCAGCCACATTGGTAGTGCCGATGACCAAGGCATCGGTAGCGCTAACATGATAATATTTAGGTGTTTCATTAGCTTTAAATCCATCCAGGATAAAGCTATCCAAATTTAGTACGGCATTGGCAGGAAGCTTAATGAGGTAGAAACCGGTGCTTCCAGAAAATTTATAAATAGCTGCACAACCCTTACCGCAAGGTCTGAACATTTCCATTTTATTGGTTAATACCGCATTGACCCCGTTTTTAGAAAGCATCACCCAACGAGTGGCATTATTAGCATTTTGAAGTATAAGACGCACATATATTTGCATTTCTTTGCCTTTAACGACCTTTTTCTGAAAGACCATTGAAGCGGCCACAGGAGCACTATTAAGGTCCCCGGTATTTTGGGCAAATATTTGAATAGCAAAGGCTAATAAAAAGAAGAAGGGCAGTAAAAATTTCATTTTGCAGTATTTAAATTTTAGACGAGGCGAATTTACGATAAAAGGACAAAAAGGCGCATTAAAAGGTAAAAATGGGCAATCAAGGGGGAACAAATAGCTGAGCAGCAGGAGGAATATTTTTTTTCAGATGAAAACTTGAAAATATGCAAAAGTATTTTACCTTTGCAGTCCAATTTTTTGGAATTGGTTCGGTAGTTCAGTTGGTTAGAATGCCGCCCTGTCACGGCGGAGGTCGCGGGTTCGAGTCCCGTCCGGACCGCAAAAGCCTCTCAGAAATGAGGGGCTTTTTTGGTTTTAATGGCTAAGTTTATTTTAGCTCATTAATTATTACAAATCAAATATAATTAAAAGACAAAATACAATTTTGTATAAAGCTTATCATGTAAAATTTATTATTATTTTTTCCATATAGCTGATGGCTCATGGAAAATAAATTACCAATTCACCTGAAAGAATATTAGTAGCTTTCCCCCCTCCCCCCTATTTCCCGATATGGCCTTTATTTGTAACTTTGCCTTATGCTTTTACAATATATTACCTGGACTGCCAAGCCGGAGATTTTTACTGTTGGCTCGCTGAGTATTAGGTGGTACGGTTTGTTCTTCGCTATTGCTTTTTATTTGGGGTATCGCCTCATGGAATTTGTCAATAAAAGAGAAGGGCTTCCTGAAACTGAAACAGATAGGGTTTCATTACACATGATTATCGGGGTGGTCATCGGGGCTCGCTTGGGGCATGTGTTATTTTATCAGCCGGATTGGTATTTTGGTTCTATTCTGGGTTTTAAAGACCCTGCTACGGGACAAGGTTTGGAACCGCACCTATTGGAAATCCTCCAAATTTGGAAGGGGGGCCTGGCCTCCCACGGAGCTGCGATCGGTATTTTAATTGCCCTTTATTTATATTCCAGAAAACCGCAAATTCCATCCTATTTATGGGTACTGGATAGACTTATTCTTACCGTTGCCTTCGGAGGATTTTGGGTACGTCTCGGCAATTTGATGAATTCCGAAATTTATGGTCATGAAACTTCCCTGCCCTGGGGATTTCGTTTTGTCAAAGACCCCGCTGCCGCGCATTTACCTGATAAGGCATCAGTAGCAGGTTGTATCGATTATATGGGTACATCTTTTTGTCCGCGACATCCTACACAATTATACGAGGCCCTCAGCTATATGATTATTTTTATCTTGCTAATGCGATATTACCTCCAGCATTCGGGACCCAATAAAGCTAAGAAACCTATGCAGGATGGCATGATGTTCGGGATGTTTTTAATTATGCTTTTCGGCATTCGATTTATCGTGGAATTTTGCAAAGAAAATCAAGTGGATTTTGAAAGTAAATTACCCTTGGATATGGGTCAACTATTAAGTATTCCATTTATCCTGGCGGGAATATTAATTCTGATTTTGGCTTCAAGAAAAAAGCCGAATGCGGTATTATAAATTATTTTAAAACTTTACCGTTAGTCCTTCATTAAAGCTGAAATAGTATTTTTTGATGGGAACCAAGGGGTTGGTATCATACATGCTATCGTATTCAAAGTCTAATGAAAAGTGATCGCTGATATCGAAATTGAGTTGTGCAAATTCAGCAATACGCGGGGATTTAAAAAACAAGTCGGGTTGCGCTTGATAAAATACCACCAAAGAAAAATCGACTTTAGAGCCAAAATACTTTGAAAATCGGATATAGGAAGTTGATTTTATAACGCCTCGTGTCGTATCGTTTTTATTGGGCGGCACATCGTGAATATTTAAAATTCCCTTGTAATTCCAATCCTCAAATTCATACATGAATCCCGTAGCTGCAAATATTCGGAAGGTACCTTTGTCTTTAATAATATAACGAGCATTAGCACCGGCCAATAGCCTATTTTGCAATCCTTTTACTTGATCGTATTGGTACTGTGCAAATAATTCCGGATGCAAACGATTTTGGGTAAACATGCGGTCGCGAAACTGCAGTGAACGAGAATTTAAAGCGGTATTGCTCGGGCCACCGGTTACGATTTCAGAGATGGCATGCATAACTAATACATTTTTAGGTTTTATGTAAGCCAATTCAATGGAGCCGTCCTCATCAAAAATATTTGCTTTTTGCTCATCCATATCAATGGTTAAAGCAATACTACCACTAAATACCTTTGGTTTTTTAACCGTATCTTGGGAGGCTTTATCAATATTCATGAGCTGTGCATGACTTATAAAAGTGATGCTGAAGAATAAATAAAACAGAAAGACATATTTCATAATGACTGCAAGCTAATAATGTTTTCGGAAAATTATACATTTGAAGTAAAATACATCCTTTCATGAGCAATCACGCAGAACAACATTTTCAGGGCAATGACATTGTAAAAGATATAGTTATAGGTATGAGCGATGGTCTGACAGTACCATTTGCCTTGGCGGCGGGCCTTTCAGGGGTACATGATGTACAGACAGTTATAATAGTTACGGCAGGGATGGCCGAAATTGCTGCCGGCTCCATAGCCATGGGATTGGGTGGATATTTGGCTGCAAAAGGCGAAGAGGAGCATTATGCGCATGAACTTAAACGAGAATACAAAGAAGTAGAAATAGTACCGGAAACCGAAGCGGTGGAAGTTGCCGAGGTTTTTGATGCCTATGGCATCAGTAGAGAAGAAAGTATGCCGGTTGTTAATGCCTTGAGAAGAAATCCGGAGGCGTGGGTGGATTTTATGATGAAGTTTGAATTGGGCTTAGAGAAACCGGATCCGCGCAGAGCCTTACGCAGTGCGGGTACTATTGCAGGTTCTTATATTGCCGGTGGCATGATCCCATTATTGCCTTATATGCTGAGTAATTCTGCTTCGGGTGCATTATTATATTCCATTGGTACGACTTTAAGTGCTCTGCTAATTTTTGGTATCGTGAAAGGGAAATTTACCGGGGTGCCTCCGTTACGTGCGGGATTTCAAACGATGCTTATTGGTGGGATTGCTGCCGGAGTGGCATATGGTATTGCAAGGTTGTTTACTTAAAAATATTTTCTGCATCTTCTTTTACTTTGATGGAAAATAAGTAAAAGATCAAGGCCTTTTTTGAGGTGTTTTGATTTTTCTCTACCTTCTTTTCCCTTGATGGAAATGAAGCAAAAGATCAAGGCTGTGAATAAAACAGCTAAAATCTTTCCTACCCTTCGCTAAACAAAACCAAACTCGCCGATTTGGGCTTCACTTGATTTTTGTCTGTAAGGCTCAAACATGGTTTTGTTTGGCCGCTCTTGCCTGCTAAAGTTTTTTTGACGCTGTTTAATTCAAGGCCTTTTTTGAGGGAGTTTGTAATTGATAATTTAGATGGATTTTTTATAGAGGTTTTTTATTTTTCTCTACCTTCTTTTCCCTTGATGGAAAAGAAGCAAAAGATCAAGGCTGTGAATAAAACAGCTAAAATCTTTCCTAC
>CAIKRV010000097.1 GCA_903829945.1 uncultured bacterium
AAGTTATATATTTTTTATAATTATGGCTTATCCTTAAATAAACCAGTCATCCACTGCCTATGATGGTAATCCGATTCTGCTTTCGGAAAACCTGAGCAGCTTGGTTCCCTCCTCCTACTTTTTAGGGATAACTTAGTATTAATTACCTCCATATTTTATAAAGATTTATTCCTCGCAACTAATTGATTAATTTATATTTACATAGTCTCACTCCTATTTATCCTTTAAAATATATCACCAAATTTTGTTTTTTAATTATTAATCGTAACTTTGCGATTAATAATTTATGGGAACTACCAAAACAGAAAACTTTACCCAACAACAGCTTCGTTTAGCGCAGTTAGCAAAAGCATTAGGCCATCCTGCGCGTATTGCTATCCTTGAATTTTTAATCAGGAAAAATGAATGCATCTGCGGGGATATTGTAGATGAACTTCCTTTATCGCAATCTACCGTTTCACAACATTTGAAGGAATTAAAAGATGCCGGCATCATTAAAGGGGAAATAAGCGGGGTAAAAACCTGCTATTGCATCAATGAAAAAGTATGGAAAGAAGTGCAATTACTAATAAATATATTTTTTGATTCCCTAAGTGAAAGGAATAATTGTTGTTAAAAAAATTTACCATTTATTATCGCAATAAAACGATTGGAATATGAAAACATCTGAGGACTTAAAACAAATTGTAAAGGATACTTATAGTGAAATTGCCATGCAAAGCAAGGAGCAAAATACTGTTTCCTGCTGTGGCGTTGGAGGATGTGCTACGGTGGATTATGCCGTATTCGCAGAAAATTATGATGCATTAAAAGGATATAACCCTGATGCAGATTTAGGCTTAGGTTGTGGCATACCTACAGAATTTGCCAATATTAAAGAAGGCGATACCGTGGTGGACTTAGGTTCAGGTGCCGGGAATGATTGCTTTGTAGCCAGGGCCATTACCGGGGAAAAAGGAAAGATTATTGGCATTGATATGACGGAAGCAATGATTGATAAAGCAAGAGAAAATGCAGAAAAACTTGGCTTTAATAATGTTGAATTTAGATTAGGTGATATTGAAAAATTGCCTATGGCTGCCAATCGTGCTGATGTAGTAGTAAGCAATTGTGTATTGAATCTGGTACCGGATAAAGAAAAGGCATTTGCTGAAATCTTCCGCATTGTAAAACCGGGTGGCCATATCAGTATTTCAGATGTTGTATTAAAAGGAGAATTACCCGAGGCTGTTTTAAAAGCCAGTGAAATGTATGCGGGCTGTGTATCAGGCGCATTGCAAAAAGATAAATATCTGAATATAATTTATCGCTCAGGTTTTGAAAAATTGAAGGTCCCAAAAGAAAAAGCCATCCATATTCCTGATGAGATTTTAGGCACCTATCTTACGAGCGAACAAATAAAAGATTATAGAGAAAGCGGAAGAGGCATTTATAGTATTACGGTAATTGCAGAAAAGCCATTATCTGATAATTGTTGTACGCCGGGCTGTTGTTAATAAAATATAAAAATGAAAATAGCATTATTCAGTGATATTCACGCTAACCTTCCTGCTTTAGAAGCAGTACTGGCAGACATGGAAAAACAAAAGCCTGATGCAATTTATTGTTTAGGTGATTTAGTAGGCTATAACGTTTGGCCTAATGAAGTAATTCATGAAATTAGAAAGCGGGGGATTCCCACCATTGCAGGTAATTATGATCAAGGTATTGGTTTAGCAAGTGATAATTGCGGATGTGCCTATAAAACCGATGAAGACAAGGCGATGGGTAAAATATCCATTGCCTATACCAACGAAATAGTAGGCCAAGAGGAAAGAAACTATTTACGAACACTCCCGGCACATTTAAGCATCGAATTTCAACTTTCAGAAAAGGAAAAACTCAGAATTGTATTGGTCCATGGAAGTCCTAGGAAAATAAATGAATATTTATTTGAAGATAGAGATGAAAAGAGTTTATTACGCATCATGGAGCAAGCAAATGCCGACATCTTAGCCTTTGGGCATACGCATAAGCCTTATCATAGAATATTGGCGTACGAAGTACGAGGGGAAGCCAATTATCGTCATGCCATTAATATCGGTTCTGTAGGAAAACCTAAAGATGGAGACCCCAGCGCTTGTTATGTATTATTAACAATAAACCAAGATAGCAGTTTCCAATCCTCAAATAGTGTAGCCGTAGATTTTATCCGGGTAGCCTATGACATGGAAAAAGCCGCCACTGCCATTGAAAATAGTCCGCTACCCAATGAATATGCAGATATGCTGCGCAAAGCTTATTAAAATATGAGAAAATATATAGCAGAAATGATTGGCACTTTTGCAATGGTCTTTTGTGGTACGGGTGCCATAATTATAGACCAGGTAAGCGGCGGATCCATTACTCATGTTGGCGTAGCCATAACCTTTGGATTAATTGTACTTGGCATGATTTACAGTCTGGGTGATATTTCAGGAGCACATTTAAATCCGGCAGTGAGCATTGCATTTACCCTATCCAAACGATTAGGGATTTTAGATGCCATAGCATACATTATCTTTCAAATATCAGGAGCTTGTATGGCCAGTCTAATTTTAAAATTAATGTTCCCTTTAAATGAAAATTTAGGCGCTACCATACCATCGGGAAGCGATATGCAGTCATTTATCTTGGAAATAATTTTGACCTTTATTTTGATGTTTGTTATATTAAATGTTTCCACGGGAGCCAAAGAAAAAGGAATTACTGCAGGAATTGCAGTGGCATCCATAGTAGGACTGGAAGCCATGTTTGCCGGTCCAATTTGCGGTGCCTCCATGAATCCGGCACGATCGCTTGCCCCTGCATTACTATCCGGTCATCTGCAATCATTATGGATATATATTTTTGCACCCATTATAGGGGCATGGATAGCAGTACTGTTTTTTCAATTTCTTAATCCAAAAGATAAATAACAAATAATGCAGCTCATGCATAGTTATGAACTAAATTTTTAAATTTCAGTATTAGTATTAAGGCCTATCATTAGCAAATCTAAATAAAGGTGCAATTATAATTTCAAATAATAATTAGGCCATCGGTAATTTAAATTTAAAAGTACTACCAACCCCCAATTCACTATTCACCCATATTTTGCCACCTTGGGCTTCAATAAAATCCTTAGCAATTGCCAAACCTAATCCTGAGCCATTGGGTGAACTTGCTTTATTAATTTGTACATAACGTTCAAAAATCTTATCATAGTATTTCGGATCAATTCCACTTCCCTGATCTTCTACTCCGAATACTACTTCCTTATCAGTTTTTTCAATTGTTAATATTAAATTTCCACCTTCGTTGCTATGACGAACTCCATTTGAAATAAGATTAGTTAATACCCAAACTGTTTTTTCAGCATCGGCATGCATTTCCGGTAAATTCCCAACCACTTTTTGACTAATAATTATATTTTTTTGATTGATTACAGTTTTCATAGCTTCCAAAGCATATTGTAAAACTGTTATTGGGTTTACATTCGTTATTTTCAATTCCACTTTACCGCTTTCCAGCTTTGAATAGTCTAATAATTGATTAACATAATTTAATAGTCTGCGCTCTTCCTCATAAATATTATTGACCAATTTTTTCTGCTCCTCGTTAAGTGCACCTACACGTTTATCTAAAAGCAATTTTAAACTTAAATTAATGGACGAAAGCGGTGTTTTCAACTCATGAGAAATTGTTGCTATAAAATTAGTTCTGGCAATATCAGTCTTTTTATATTCTGTAATATTGGTAAGAAAAATTACATATCCGGCCAGTTTATTGGTATTGGTCCGCTCATCCCAAATTTGAATTGGGCTTAATTCTTTAACAAAATAAGATTCCTCTCCACTGAAAGTAATACGCAGTGGCGTTTTATCCTTTTCAGAAAAACCATTAGGCAAATTTTGAACAATTTCTTTAAATAAATCATTTTTATTTGACAATTCCTGTGCAGAGATATGACGAATGTCCTCACTTTTCACACCCAATAATTCATCAGCAATCGGATTGCTCATTATAATATTATGATCACTATCTAATAATACTATTCCGGCATCTGCTTTATTAATAATTTCTTCGATCCGTTGATTCTGGATAAGTAATTCGGCAAGATTGGAAGCTTCAAATTCCTCCAATTCCTTAGCCATAGTATTAAATGATTTGGCCACTTTACCAAATTCACTTTCCGGAGGAAAATCGAGTCGCTGCGTAAAATCACGACGTCCCACGGCATTAATACTTTCCGTCAATTGTCTTATTGGATCAGCAATATATCTAGGAAAGTTTACAATAAAGGAAAGACCAATAATAAGCAGCAATGTTCCAATTCCTACAATAACTTCTTGATAAGTGGCGGCAGAAAGAGTAGCTTTATCACTCTTGGCAGAAATAGCATTTCTATTAATAATATATATCTTATTTAATGCCAAAGAAAGGCTATCAATGGCTAATTCCTTTGTAATTGAATCGGTATGTAAAGAGGTACTTTTAGCAACTGTATTTTTAAAATTCTTATAATTTTTATCTAATAAAGCAACTGCCTCCCTCTCCCCTTTTTCAGTAATATTGTTACGCTCTTTCTTTAAATTTAAATCAAAATCATCAAGATATTTAAATTCAAGTTTCAACTTTTCATCTAGGGAATCTGAATTTTTAAAACGGGCATTGAGGTCCTGAATATAAATCAAATCCTTTTGCATGGCCTGAACATAATCCAAAGATTGCAGGTTGTCTTTTATTACCTCGCTTGCTTCCTTACCCAGCCTATTAATAAATATGACCCCAAGAAGCCAAATGGCTAAGATAACAATATACATTAAAGTAATAGCCAGTGCAAGTTTAGTCCTAAGTTTCATTTTTTTAATTTACAATAAAAAGATCAATGCCGGTTCCTAAGAATTCCTTTTCCAATCCGGAAATAATATCGGTTCCTATCATTTTTTTAATATAATGAAATTGAGAGGAACCGCATATTACCAAAGTTGCACTTTTTTCTTTAGAAAATTTAACAATTTCATTTACAATATTATTACTTTTTATTTTATGCACTGTGGCTCCTAATTCAGTTGCCATTTGAAAATTATTAATTAAGTGCCTTTGAGCAGCGAGTTTAATATTATCCTCTGTTTCATTATCGGATTGAATATATAACAAGAACCATATGGCGTCAAATCTATTGGCAAGACGAGCAGTTTTACGAATGGCTCGTTTAGCAGTATATTCATTAGAACTGATGCAACAGACAAAACGATCATTACTTTTGTGTTCTTTGGCCGTAATTTCAATGTCAATTTTTCTTTCAATTTGATTGGCTACTTCCCGAAGTGCAAGTTCACGAAGTTGCATTAAGTTTTCTTTTTGAAAGAAATTATGCAGGGCCGATTCGATTTTTTCAGGGGAATAAATTTTCCCTTCCTTTAATCGTTGATGTAATTCATCAATTGTTAAATCAATATTTACGACTTCATCAGCACTACGAATAACACTATCCGGAATTCTTTCACTGACTTCCAATCCGGTTACTTTTTGTACCACATTATTCAGGCTTTCTATATGCTGTATATTTACTGCGGAAATAACATTTATCCCTCCCTCCAGAATTTCCTTTACGTCCTGCCATCTTTTTTCATTCTTGGATCCGGTAATATTAGTATGCGCCAATTCATCTACAATCACTACATCAGGATGGGCCATTAGAATACCGTCCAAATCCATTTCTTCCAATGAATGACCTTTATAAAATATTTTTTTACGGGGAATAATAGGAATACCGTGGACCAATGCTTCGGTTTCCGTTCGCTTATGAGTTTCAATAAACCCAATTTGAACATCAATACCTTTTTTAAGCAGTTGATGAGCCTCCTGCAACATTTTATAGGACTTTCCCACACCTGCAGAAAGCCCTATATACAACTTAAATTTTCCTTTTCTGGAATTTCTGATGAGGTTCAGAAAACTATTTACACCGGAGGTATTTTCCATAAAAGATAAAAGTACTTAAGGCAATGAATAAAAAACATTGCCTTAAGAAAATTAAAAACAAAAATACTTTATATTCTAAATAACATTGCAAAAATAATTCTACTTTCTGATTTTACGAGATCCGGGGCCCATCCGGTGGCAGGAATTGGTGTATAGGTATAACCGGAAGGCGAGGTAACCCCACCATGACCTGCAAAATAAGGCACACTCGATTCCCGATGCACAAATTCAATTCTGAAAGTAATGCTTTGGTTCGGCATCCAATCAAAATTTGTTGATACATCCCATCCGGTAAAGAAAGTACCGGTATTAGCATTAAATGGGTGTGTGCCTGCTCCCAATGTTGGATTATAAGGATTAGGTAGCGGACTTGCATCTCCGGTTGGATACAATACTAGGTAGCGACCGGGATTAGTCATCATACCACCACCAAAGGTCCAAGCAAATTGATTGTAATGGAACCACATTCGATTATAAAACATTCCACTTATAAAATATTGTGCAGGCCCTTTTACAGAATCTCTACTAAATCCATTTACCCCACCTCCTACTTCATAACCTAAATCCCCTGTAAGAGAAAAAGCCAACTGACTTATACCTGAGCTTTGCTTATTATTATAATAGCGATATAGCAAACTATTATCAGAATGGAACCTATGTCGAGCAGGAATTCCGGGCGCGTCAGCTCCAAAATAATCATTGGTTAGAACCTTTAAATTATTATTCATATAGGTAATATTACCTCCAACCCCTGGCTGTGAATTAAACATTCCATAACTCTGCCAACCATTAATTATCCAAGGTTCAATTTTCCAATTATTGGATAAAAATATTTGAATACGCATTCCATTAAAAAACCAAGGAGTATTGTCAGAAGTATAAGATGCCTGATATTCCCAATTTTCAACTTGATAATAAGAATTTAATCCGATATAGGACATAAACATTCCATAATCCACATTTATACCATGTAAAACATTAAAATGATATCCTCCATAGGCTTCACTGATGTATCTATATACATCTGCTAAATCATATTGACCACGATAAGGACTTAAATCATTTCTTGGAACTACGGTAGATCGAGTACCAAATTGAGTAAAAATTCTTCCCCTTGCACCGTGATAATTAAATTCCCCGCCAATGGATGCACAGGAAACTTCCATTTCATCATTCCGTGCCAATGCTGTTGAACCCACTACTGTATGATCTATCGGATTATTAAAAGAATGTGTTGCATTAGCATCAACCATAATACTACCGGTAAAGTACTGGTTTTGTAAAACTGAGGAATCTCGGCGATCACTTCCATTTTGCCAAGTCTGATCAATTCCTTCAAATGGAATTTGTGATAGAATTGGTTTCTCATTTGTTTGTGCGTACATTTTAATTAATGAGAGAAAGGTAAAGATAGAAAGTAAATAATATTTTTTCATTTTGTTTAATTTTATTGAGTTAAGATGTTTATTTAAGTGAATCAAGAGCAAGATTTAGTTTAAGTACATTTATTTTTGATGGGCCAAAGCATCCAAGAAAAGATTTTTCAGAATGTGCATCAACCAAATCTTTTAATTTATTAAAAGGAATTTTTCTAATTTTTGCAATTCGAGGTATTTGCACCAAAGCTCCTTCAATTGAAATATCCGGATCCAATCCACTTCCGGAAGCCGTCACCAGATCTGAAGGTATATCCTCTTTTCTTATATGAGGATTATGCTTCATAAAAGTATCAATCCTTGCACTTACTTCTTTTAGGTAATCAGGATTTGAAGTTGCTTTATTAGATCCACCGGAACCTGAGGCATTATAATTAACAGCTGAAGGACGTGAACAAAAATATTTGTCTTCCGTAAAATTTTGACCTAAATTTTCAAAACCAATAACTTGATTATTTTTTGATATTGTAATTCCATCCCCATGACCTTTGCTTAATTTTCCAAAAAGAAAAATACTAAAGGGATAAATTCCTCCAAATAGTACAATTAGTACTAATGTTAAACGTAAAGAAGGTAATAAATAATTTTTCATTTTATTAAATATAATTTCCAACTAATAAATCAATAATTTTAATTCCAATAAAAGGCACAATTACACCTCCAATTCCATAAATTAGAAGATTGCGTCTTAATAACAAGGTAGCTCCGATCGGTTTGTATTCTACACCGCGCAATGCCAAAGGAATCAACATAGGAATAATAATTGCATTAAATATTACTGCTGACAAAATAGCGGATTCCGGACTATGCAAATTCATAATATTTAATCGTTGCAAGGAAGGAATGGCAGCAATAAAAAGTGCTGGAACAATAGCAAAATATTTTGCTACATCATTGGCAATAGAAAAAGTAGTAAGAGTACCGCGTGTAATGAGCAGTTGTTTTCCGATTTCCACAATTTCGATAAGTTTAGTTGGATCATTATCTAAATCCACCATATTACCAGCCTCCTTGGCAGCTTGAGTGCCGCTATTCATAGCTACCCCAACATCAGCTTGTGCCAGTGCTGGCGCATCATTGGTGCCGTCACCCATCATGGCTACCAGTTTACCACTTTGTTGCTCTTTGATAATATATTTCATCTTATCTTCTGGAGTTGCTTCCGCAATAAAATCATCCACTCCTGCCTTTTCCGAAATGTATTTTGCTGTAAGCGGGTTATCACCTGTAACCATCACTGTTTTAACTCCCATTTTACGTAATCGTTGAAAACGCTCAGCAATTCCGTTTTTAATAATATCTTGTAATTCTATAACACCTAGTGCTTCCCCATTTTCTTCCAACACTAACGGAGTTCCGCCATTGGCAGATATTTTATAAACAAAGTCCTCTAATTCTATTGGAATTTGATGTCCTGTTTGCTCCACTTTTCTTTTCATTGCGTCGAACGCACCTTTACGAATTTTTGTGCCATTGGCGAGATCTACGCCACTGGATCGAGTTTCGGCAGTAAATTTAATAAATTGCATTCCTTCCATTTCCTCAGGATACCATTCAAGTTTCATATTCCTTGCCAACTCTACAATTGATTTCCCCTCCGGTGTTTCATCAGCTAAAGAACTTAGCATAGCTTTACGTATAAATTCTTCCACAGGTATTCCATTAGCAGGATAAAATGCTGTTGCTTTCCTATTTCCAATGGTAATTGTACCCGTTTTATCTAGAAGTAAAGTATCAATATCACCTGCGGTCTCAACTGCTTTACCACTCTTGGTAATTACGTTGGCACGTAACGCTCTATCCATTCCTGCAATGCCAATAGCTGAAAGTAATCCACCAATAGTAGTTGGAATTAGACATACAAATAATGAAATAACAGATGCAATTGTTATCGTGGTTTTTGCAAAAGTTGCAAAAGGAATTAAGGTAACACAAACAATAATAAAAACTATCGTAAAACTAGCCAATAGAATGGTTAATGCAATTTCATTAGGAGTTTTTTGTCGACTTGCTCCTTCTACTAAATTAATCATTTTATCCAAAAATGATTCACCGGGACCTGCGCTTACTTCCACCATTATTTTATCAGAAAGCACTTTTGTTCCACCAGTAACGCTTGACTTATCACCACCTGATTCACGAATTACGGGAGCAGATTCACCGGTGATGGCAGATTCATCAATGGATGCTAATCCGCGAATAATAGTTCCGTCCATTGGAATAATATCACCGGCTTCGCAGATAAAAACATCTCCCTTTCTCAATTCAGATGAACTTACAACATGCACTTCATCTACGTATAATTCTCCTATTGGGAATACTTTTTTTGCCGGAGTATCTTTTCTTGTTTTTCTTAAAGAATCTGCATGTGCCTTACCTCTTGCTTCGGCTATAGCTTCTGCAAAATTCGCAAACAATAAAGTAATGAATAATGTAACGAAAATTGAAATATTATAGCCTAATTTACCTTGTGAAGTATCATGCATAAATATAATACCCATGACCACCAGAAACATTACAAATGTGCCAATTTCTACTGTAAACATCACTGGATTCTTTACCATCACTCTGGGATCTAATTTGGTAAAGGATTTTCCAAGTGCAGAAACAACATGTGCACGTTGGAATAATGAATTATTTATATTGCGTTTCATTCTTATTTAAATTAGTAAATTGAAAAATATTCTGCCAATGGACCGAGCACCAATGCCGGAAAAAATGCCAATGCAGCAATAATTGTTATAACTCCAAAAGTAACTAGTCCGAAAGTAATCGTATCGGTTCGTAAGGTACCGCCGGCTTCAGGAATATATTTTTTCTGAGCCAATATTCCGGCAATTGCAATAGGCCCAATAATAGGGATATATCTTCCTAAGATTAATACAAAGCCCGTGGAAATATTCCACCAGATATTATTATCAGCTAAGCCTTCAAATCCGGACCCATTATTTGCTGCACAAGAAGTGTATTGGTATAACATTTCTGAAAAGCCATGAAAACCCGGATTATTAAGCCATGTAGAAGGCTTCACTGCCCAATTTGCATTGGGGTTATGAATTAGAATATAAGTAGAAAGTGCAGTACCTGCCAAAATAATAAACGGATGCAGTAAAGCAATAATAGCAGCAATTTTTATTTCCTTAGCTTCCACCTTCCTCCCAAGTAATTCAGGAGTTCTTCCTACCATCAGTCCGGAAATAAAAACTGCAATGAGTATAAAGATATAATAGTTTAAAAAGCCGGCACCACAGCCGCCGTAAAATGCATTAGTCATCATGGCAAGCATCTGCATTGCACCTGAAACGGGCATTGAACTATCATGCATCGAATTTACTGAACCGGTAGAGATAACGGTCGTTAAAATACTCCAATAACCGGAATTAGCAGGTCCAAATCGAACTTCTTTTCCTTCCATCGCTCCCGTAGTCTGAGCTATTCCAAGTTTTTCTATCGTTGGACTTCCCTTTAATTCGTAATAAATAGTTGGAAGAACTAAAAGTAGAAATCCAAGGGTCATTATCCCGAATATAACATATGCAAGTTTCTTTTTCTTCAAATAAAATCCCAATGCAAAAATAAGTGCCGCAGGAATTATAAACTGTGCAACTAATTCCAACATATTGGTAAAATAATTCGGGTTTTCCAAAGGATGGGCAGAATTTGCGCCAAACCAACCACCTCCATTAGTACCAATATGCTTAATTGCTATCATACCTGCTGCCGGCCCACGAGATACAGTAATATTATTGCCATGAAAGTCCTTAATACTTGCCTTAGCAGCATACGAACTTGGAGTACCATTAAAAGCTAGCAGCAAGGCAGTAATTAAAGATAATGGTAGTAAAATTCTTGTACAGCTTAATAAAAAATAATTAAAAAAATTACCGAGTTTGTCTGTCACTTTTTCTTTCATTGCTCGGAGTATAACCGCCATCGCTGCTATACCGGTTGCGGCTGAAACGAACATTAAAAAAGTAATCACAAATAATTGCGTAAAATATGTTACACCTGTTTCCCCGGAATAATCTTGTAGATTACAATTTACTAAAAAACTGATGGCCGTATTAAATGCCAAATCAGGTGTCATAGATGGATTCCCATCGGGGTTCAGGAATAAACTTCCCTGAATAAGGAACATAACAAATGCATAAATAAACCATACCATATTAATTGTAAGTAAGGCTACCATATGTTGCTTCCAATTCATTTCTCGATCCGGATTAATTCCTGAAAGTTTAAAAATAAATCTCTCAAAGGGCTTCATAAAATCCGTAATAGTCCTTTCACCACTAAATACTTTGGCTATATATTTCCCTAATGGAATTGCCAAAATAATAGTAATAACGAACACTAATAATATGCCTAATATTTCTGTACTCATAAGTTAATTTTTTTAAAATTTTTCAGGTTTTACCAGTACATAGCAGAGGTAGATAAAAACTAGAATGGATAAAATAAATAGTGCAGTCATCATAAAATTAAATTTTATCAAATACGTCAATTAGTTTAAAAAATAATGCAAAGCAAAATATGCCTGCAATAAATAGAAGGGAGATAAAGAGATAGTTGTTCATGGCATCATCAATTTTGAATGACACCTAACCAATGGAATGCCAAAGACGATCTTATAATGTAAATAGTTGATTTACATTATAATTAACAAAATAAATAAATTTGATTAAATTAAGATCTCTATCAAAATGATAAAAGAAATTATCATTTTGATACTACATGATACCATATTCATTGAGCTTTCGATATAAAGTGGCTATGCCTATATCTAATAATTCTGCTGCCTTGGTTTTATTGCCATTACAGCGTTCAAGTACTTTTAGGATATGCGATTTCTCTACTGAAGCAAGTTCATTTTTATTGGAAGTATACGTAGAAGTATATCTTAGATCAAAAGGCAGACTATTCAACTCTAATACCTCAGTATCAGATAAGATGACACTTCGTTCTATTATATTTTTCAACTCTCTAATATTACCTTTCCAAAAATGCGATTTAAGTTTTTCTAAATACTCCGGACTAATTTTTAGGGTTGTTTTGTTCATTTTTTCACAATAAAAATGAACAAATTCTGTAGCAAGTAACGGTATATCCTCCGTCCGTTCATTTAATGATGGGAGTAGAATTTGAAAGGTGCTTAAACGATAGTATAAATCTGCACGGAATTTACCTTCCTCCGCCTCCTGCCGTAAATCACGATTGGTAGCAGCAATAATACGTACATTTACCTTATGAGGTTTTGTATCACCCACTTTAATAAACTCACCGGATTCGAGTACACGTAGAAGTTTTGCTTGCAAATCTAGATTCATTTCCCCGATTTCATCCAAAAAAATAGTACCGTGATCCGCTTCTTCAAATAAGCCTTTGGTATCTTTAATAGCTCCAGTAAAAGCTCCGGCTTTGTGCCCAAAAAGTTCGCTTTCCATAAGCTCCTTGCTTATGGCACTACAATTAACAGCCACAAAAGGCATCGAATGCACCAAGCTGGCACCATGAATAGCTTGAGCAAATACTTCTTTTCCTGTGCCTGTTTCACCTAAAAGAAGGACGTTTGTAGTAGTGGGCGCAACCTTTTTTGCCAATTGCACTACTTCGTTCATTATATTAGAACGAAAAATAATATCGTCAAAACTTAATTTATTTTTGCCTTGCTTTTCCAGCTGCGTGATGGTATTGCGCATCTTGACTTTATTCATCGCCTGATTGACTAAAGGAATGAGTCTATCATTATCATCTCCTTTAGTTAAATAATCAAATGCCCCATTTTTAATGGCCTTGACGCCGTCAGGGATATTGCCATAGGCAGTCAACACAATTACTTCCACATTTGGAAATTTCATTTTTATCTCCGCCGTAAAATCCACCCCATTACCATCTGGCAAACGAACATCGCAAATGACAATATTTACTGGATTTTGTTCCAACTTCTTCATTCCGGCCTTAAGATTTTTGGCTTCAAGTATGGCATACCCTTCCATTCTGATAATTTGGGCCATCAACTCACGAAGTTTCTCTTCATCATCAATAATTAGTATTGTGCCATTTGCCATGCTGCAAAGATAAGGATGCTATAAACAAAATTGAACTATTTAATTATTAAGGACATAAATTATTAAGTATTATTTAATTTTAAATAAGCGTCCAATTTTTGAGCCTCCACCAACAAGGGACAATGAAAACATTGGGTGATCATTGTTAAAGTCATATAATTTAATAAAGACAAGTCCTCTTTTATCATAATTGTATCTGCATAACTCATGTTACCTATATTCCAATTCTTTCGAAATAAAATAGCGTCTTCATAACTACTACCTGTCAATTGACAATATAAATCTTGTATTTGATCTTGATAAAAAAGAAAACCGAAAGAATCAGACAATTTAATATCCAATTCCGGAGACACGCTAAATTTACATCCGTATTTTATTAAATCTACAATATTAAAGTTTTCCTCTCCCGGTTCTCCAAAGTAAGCAGTGAGCAAAAAAAGCAATTGAGAGAAATCAGTTTTATCTATTTGGGATAAATAATAATTAAATCTATAGTTGTCCATTTTTTTATACACTTGTGATTTAACCTGGCAGGCTATTACCTCATGAGACTCGGTAAATAAAATATGTATTTTATCAAATTTATAAAAATAATCCTCCAATATTCCTAATTCAAGAATAAATTTTCTCTCTGTTAAAGTGTCAAATATTCTTTCGTGTATCATGATTTAGATCCTCCAAATCCTAAGGTATTTACTTTAAGAACATCGTTCCCATAATCCGTTTGGTCAACATTATAAATCTCGGCAAGGGTCATAGCTTTTGAAATTTTAAAATCTTCTTTACCCAAGGATTTTATAAGTCTTTCCGTTTTTTGAATACAAAGCTCTTTGAATTCATATAAAGTATTTAGTCTTCCTTTCCGAAGTAATGCTTTATCTATATTTCGTATATGAGTATTAAAAGTACAAATTACTTTTATAGAAAGGCTTTCACCAAGCAAACCATCAGTAATATTTAATAATATGGACATACTTGAATTACGACTAGAATCTCTTGATACGATTAGTTCTTCCGCATCTTCAATAACGAGGATAGAATCAGGATAATTTATCATCAGCTTCATTAAACCCGGAGAATCTAAATTTCCGGCAAGTTTAGGAGGCAGAAAAATTACTGTCTTTTTCAATTTGCTAATCAAGTAGCGTATATAGGTGGATTTACCTGTACCGGGACTACCATGAAAAATATAAAGGCCACTGGTTTTATTAGTATTAAGTGAATTTAAAATTTCCTGATGTTTTATTGAAAGGTCGTCATTATAATGACTCAATAAATCCAATTTAGGTTTCTTATTTTTAAGTACACTTAATTCCAATCCGAACCTTCCGTCTGTAATAACTTTTATTTCATTACTAGCTACCCTTCGTTTTCTTTCTTTAAATTTAGCAAAGGCAGTCTGGATTTTTAAGGCCTGATCACTTGCCTCATCAGCATATAAAATATAAATATTACTGGAATTTTCAATATCCACCAATAATTGATTATTGAAAAAGAATAATACATTTTGGACGGCATGTTTTTTAAGTCCGTATAATCCTATTAGTTCCTTTTGTAATTTATAAAATATTTCAGAACCCAATTCATCTTCAATCCATTTTATGGCTTTGTCGGTATCAGTATTATAAAGTACTTTAACATTAGGGATTTTATTAAAAATGGCATAGAAAATTCTATAACAATTTATGTAGCATCCTCCTTCCTCAAAAATATCCGTTGAGCCGGCTAGGAGAGATATTTGATGTTTTAGGGATCCGACATCCGTAATAGTTCCATGTGAAATTTCTTGTGTTTGCATAACTTCAAATTAATTATTGAAGTGCAAAGTTCTGAGGGACCTACGCCAAAAGATGGCGCGGTATTGTTAAAATTAAATTTTTTTGGACGACCAATTTTTGACAGCATTAAGAATATTATTTCCCCATTCATCCTGTTTATCCTGATTCATTATATTTGAAGGATGTTTGCTTTGAATATATAAAGTATTGTCATAAATATGATAATTATTTTTACTATATTCATCGAACTTTAAATATTCGGAAAAATACTGAATAGTATTTCCAAAAATAACAATATTCGGATTATAATTTTCTAATTGTTTATGCAAAATATCCTTATTTTTATCATATGCACAAGAAATATCTTTATCTAAACTTTCTGATTTGCCCGGTGCTTTTTTGATGTTAATTATACCAGTTGATTTTAGAGCATTTAAAAGTACTTCCCTTCCATCAGATGTATGTGGAATTTTATTCCAATCTGAAATATTATTTAAAATCGCCCAACTTACATATGCCATTCTAATATTTTTTATCCCATTTAATTTGGCTAAAGTATCTTTGATATGCCAATAATCATCTATGGTGCCGTCGGCATGTGCATAAGGCTCTTTAAGCACCCAAAGTATTCGGACCTTTGAATAATAATATTTTTCAATATCCATAATTCCATCAGTAAAAATATAAGTCTCAGGTAGATCATTATCAATTTCTGACTCCATTTCTTCCTCTAATAGCTTTACTTGCTTTTTGAATTCATAAAAAGGCAACATATCTTTTCTCATTTATCAATTTTAAATTGGAATAAACTTATAAATTATTCTGAACATCCATTAACTTTTTTGCTTCCTGATTTAGTTCTTCCAAAAGGGTTGAAACTTCTTTTATTTTATCAACCTTCTTCCTTAACTCTTTAACTATTATTTCGGTTCTGTTTCCGGCGTACCACGCAAAACAATCTAAACTAAACTGTTCTGTTTGTAAATCAAGTTTTTCAAAAACATCTTGACATTTGTCCACGATCAGATAGCCCTTATAATTTAATAATAAACTACTATCACCAAACGCAAATTGTATTTTTTCAAACTTAGAATTTTGTATCATTTTCACTAAGGTTGTTAAAATATTGGAATCTCCAGTGTATAGTGAAAACCAAATTTCGTTTGGAAATTCTTGAGGTGAAATTTCAAACCATAAATTAACTGGGGTTTCAATAGAAGAAAGTAATTCCCAATAAAAACTACATGGTCCATCGTCAACTATACATTTTATATCGGTATCATTTTTAAATTCTACCAATATTTGCGCCTTTAATCTGCCATACCATGAATCAATAATTTCTTTTTTAAGGTTGCAAAATTCCACATAGTAATTCCAATGTCTTGGCTGTTCTTTGAATAAATCCATTGTGTCCAAAAGTAATTGTTTATTAAGCATATAATAATTATTTCCAATAGTTAATGTATTGCACCAAATATTCTCTTAATCTGTGATTTTCCACAAACCTTTTATCTTTCAAAGCCAATTCTAACCATTCCACGATTTCCTTTCTAAAACTCCATTCAGTAATTAAGTCCTGCTTAAAATCAGATAGTGATTTGGAAAACTCGGTCAAACTGACCACCGTCCATCGGACAAAGCTCACCACTTGATTCCGGTCTAAATTGACCACCCCGCACCGGATCAAATTGACCACCTGCGGACGAGATTTTAGTTCATGCTGTGTAGGAACCATTTTA